>NZ_JBEXTT010000007.1:0-322896 GCF_040614155.1 Nocardiopsis sp. NPDC006139 | reverse complement strand
GCCCGAGGCGTACCCGGCGCCCAGGAGCAGGGCGGCCACGGCGGCGAAGCGGATCTCGCTCACCTGCCACAGCGTCTCGGGCTCGTGCTCTTCGGCTTCTTCGCCGGTGCGGGACTCTTCGCCGTCGCATGCGCAGGCGTCACTCACCGCGCACCCCCGTCGTCGTGGTCTGGCTGTCGGTTCCGTAGGTGGGGCACAGCACGACCGCTCGGCCGGTCGCGGCCAGCAGAACCTCGGCCGAGGCCAGCAGGTCCAGCAGTTCGGGGCGGGTCAGGGAGTAGAACACCTGCCGCCCCTCGGCGCGCCCGTCGACCAGGTTGCAGTCGCGCAGGCACGCCACGTGCGCCGAGACCGTGGACTGCGCCAGCCCCAGTTGGGCCACCAGGTCGGCCACCCGCGCCTCGCCTTGGGCCAGGCGGCGCACGATCGCCAACCGGGTGCCGTCGGCCAGGCTGTGGAAGAGGGCTTCGGCCGCACTCAGTCCCGCGCTCGTTGTGGACGGACACTCATCCGTGCTATTCATCGTCATGAAACGATCATATCCCATTTCGGCGATGATGGAAGGTGTGGGCATGCTCATGAACCGCGTGGAGTCGGCGCTGATCGACTCCGGCCCCCGGCGACTGCTCCAGCACTACGAGGCCAACCTGCTCATCAAACTGGGCGGACGCACCCCCGGCGCCCGCGCGGCCGAGCTGGGCTGTGGGCCCGGATACGGCACCAAACTCATCCTGGACACCTTCGGCGCGGCGTCCGTGGACGCCGTGGACCTGGACCCGAAGATGCTGGCCAGAGCACGGCGCCGCCTTCAGCGCCACGGAGAGCGCGTCTACCTGGCCCGCGGCTCGGCCACCGACCTGGCCGCGGCCTTCGCCCCCATCGACGGCGGCCAGGACGCCTCCTATGAGGCGGTGTTCGACTTCGCGATCATCCACCACATCCCGAACTGGCGCGACGCCCTGGCCGAGGTCGCCCGCGTCCTGGCACCGGGGGGCCGGTTCTTCTTCGACGAGGTCACCGCCACCGCCCTGGCCCGGCCCACCTATCAGGCCCTGTTCGACCACCCCGGTGCCGACCGGTTCAGCGCGGGCGAGTTCCTCGCCGAACTGCCCCGCCACGGCCTGCACATCGGCGAGAGTTGGCGCACCCGCATCGGCGGCGACTACGTCTTGGGCGTGGCCACCCGTACCCAGGACAGCAGGTGAACACGATGGCCATCACCGCACTCGCGCTCTATGCCGTCTTCATCATCCTGACGGCCACCAAGACACAGCTCCAACGACGACACGGCACCGACACCGGGATCCGACGCCCGGCCACCCCTCTGGGCTGGATCGCCCGACTCCCGCTCGCCCTGGGCAGCCTGTCCACCGGCGTCGCCGCACCCATCGCCGAGCTGGTGGGCCTCACACCGCTGCCCGGCCTCGACCAGCCCGCCCTGCGCGCCGCCGGCGCGGCTCTGGCCGCCTTGGGCGTGGCGGGGACCTTCGCCACCCAGCTCGCCATGGGCCTGGCATGGCGGACCACCCCTGATGAGACCGAGCGCCCACCACTGGTGACCGCCGGCCCGTTCCGCCTCGTCCGCAACCCCATCTACACCGCCTACACCGCGATGTCGCTGGGCCTGGCCCTGACGGTGCCCAACCCCATCGCCGCGTTCGGCGCGGCCGCCGTCCTCATCGGCGTTCACATGCAGGTGAGGGCGATCGAAGAACCCTACCTACAGCGCATCCACGGCGCGGCCTACCTCGACTACTCCGCACGGACCGGCCGGTTCCTGCCCGGGATCGGCCGCCTGAGCGACCACGGCACCACGAAGGGAACCCGATGAGCGACTGCTGCACGCCCAACGACCACGACCCCACCCCCGAAGAAGAGCGCACCGGCACGATCGCCCTGCTTCTGATCGTGGCCACCAGTGCCACCACCCTGCTGGCCATAGGCGCTCTCCTGCTGTTCTAGAGCACGCACAGGGCATCGCGGAGCGCTTCGGGTTTCACCGGTCGACGGTCAGCGCGTCCAAGGCGGCGGCCTTGTCCGCCTCGGTGGGCAGGGCGTGTTGACATCGGCGTGGCCCATCGGCTCGGCCACGGTCACCAGGTCCACCGGTTCGCGGGCCAGCTCACCGCGACCGCGCACCAGGTCGGTGCCGAAGGTGTGCCGCTACACGTGCGACCTAAAAAGTTCGCTGCGGTTGACCGGCCGATGGGAGATCAAGCCGACTGACGCGAAGTCGGTAAGAGCGCCAAATCTACTGACGCAGTGGATCAAGTGCCTGCCGACGGATCAAGTTCACTGACGCTGGACAAATCACGCCATGAAGCGATGATGCCCCCTCGCGATCGTTACCTTGGTGTGACATTCGGCAATGCGCCTCGGCAAACCTCCCCCCGTGAAGTGGTGCCCACGACACCCGCTTCAACGAGGGAGAACGCTATGGGCACCGCCCGCAAGACCACCATCATCAACCGGCTCAACGAGCAGTGGGCACAGGTTCGGGAGGACTTCGCCGCCCAGCACGCCGTGCAGACCTGGTCCGCTGAGGACTCGCGGCTGCGTGGCGCCCGAAGCGTCCAGGACATCCGCACCCTGGCCGACGGCCCGGTCACCCCTGCGACGGACGAGCTCTTCCGCGCCCTGCTCGACAGAACCTCTCTGCCCGGATCCGAAGGCGAACTCGCTTCCCGCATCGTGTTGCAGCTGATGATCGGCCGCATCGTGCACACCTCCCGCGCCATGACCGGCTACATCCGCGACATCGAAGAGCGCAGCCAGCTCGCCGTCGTGGCGATGTACGACGCCATCCGCACCTGCCCGACGGACAAGAGCACCTACCTCACACCTCACCTGGCCTGGACCGCGCACCGCACCGCGATGCGCCTGGCCAAGGTCGGCGCCAACGAGATCCCCATGGCCAGCGTCGGCTCCGACCGCACCACTGCCGACGAGCCCGACCTGCACCCCAGCGAGGAACTGGCCCAGATCCTGGCCTGGTCGGTTGCCGAAGGCGTACTCAATGCCGGGGAAGCCACCCTGCTGGCCCACCGTTACGGAGACGAATCCCCCGGCCGCCCCTCCTGGACCAGCGTCGCCGATCCCGACACCGTCGCCGGCCAGGCGGGCATCAGCCCCGATGCCATGCGCCAGCGGTGCAGCCGCGCGGCACGGCGCCTCGCCGCGGCCTCCGCGCGCTACCTGGGACACGACACCGACTGAGACGTCACAGGCCCCCCACACGCGGGCTTGCCCTTGTTGATGACCCGCTATCCCCGGACAGAAGGCCTGCTCTTTGATGTACGACTTTGACCCCACCGACCCGCTCCTCCTGGGCGGCGCCGACCTGCTCACCGAGGACGAGCGCACCGTGGGTCTGGCTTATCTGCGCCTGGCCCCCCTCCTGGAAACCCTGCAGTCGCATCCCTTCCACCGCTGGGCCTGCGCAGAGCTGCGCGCCTACTTGGATGGCCCCGCCTTTGAGGCGGTGGAAGCCTTCCAGCGCCTGTGCGACGAAGGGACCGCTCATCTGGTGGAGCGGCTGGAGGAGCTGGACCCGACGCAAGAGCAGGGGTGGGAGTGAACGAGACCCCGGAGACGGGGCCAGGGCGATCCGAGCCGTGGTTCGCCCCGCACCTGCCGCGCTCCACCCGGACCATCCTGGTTCAGTTCCTTGTCTGGCTCGCCGTCCTGTGTGGCCCTGCCGGGTTGTTCATGCAGGTCACCTGGGATGGACCAGCCGTACCGGAGAGCGAACCAGAACGGCCCGCCCAGGGAACGGACCTGTCCGCACTCGGCGTCGCGGGATGGGCCGAACGCGTCGTCACCGCGTACCTGGAGGGAGACATCGACACCGTACGACTGGCCTACCCCACGGCTCGCGACCGCCAGCTCGAAGCCCTACCGGACCCGTCCGGTGCACCCAGCCGGGTCAGCGCCGTGGCCGTCGAACAGATCGGTGACAGGGAGTGGACCATCACGGTCGCGGTCTATCCCCGAAGGGAGGATCCGACGACTCCGGCGGTACGGCACCTACGGCTCACAGCCCACGGCGAAGGCACCACGTGGGCGGCTCTGAGCCTTCCGGTCGAGGTCGGAGCATGGGCGCCCGCTGAGCCGCCCGAGCTGGCGTACGCCTCACGCAAGCTGGCCGACTCGCCCCTCACCGAGGCGGTCCAGGGCTGGGCCTTGGCCTACCTGGCCGGCGAAGGGGAACTCGACCGCTACCTGGCACCCGAAGCAGCCTTTCCGCCGATCGCTATGGCCCACGCCGCAGTCGAGATCGACGGCGTCTACCCGGTTCCCGAGGACGAGGACACTGCGGTAGCGCCCGCCGGAGACGGAGACACCGTCTTCGTCCTGGCCGACCTGGTCGTCACGACCTCGGACGGCCAGAGCTGGCCGATGAGCTACGCCCTGGAACTGACCTCGCGTAGCCAGCGCTGGGAGATCAGCGCCGTGGCCACCCCGCCTTTGGCCTAAGCGCCCACTTTCGCCCGAAACGGTTCCCACACAGCCGACATGTGGAGGTCACCCATGCCCGAAACCACGCTCCAGGCAGGCGTCCTGGACTGGTACGACACCAAGCTGGACGAGGTCACCGCCCTGGTCAACCCGACCCTGTGGATCATCGGGGTGTTCGTGGTCTTGGCCGCGTACGTCATGTACCGCAGCTGGAAGAAGGCCGCGATCGCCGCGCTGGGCATGGCGATCATCATCGCCCTGATCAACAACGTCGAGGGCATCGCCGGCATGTTCGAGGGCGAGGTCGAAGCCTCCGCCCCCGCCACGGTCGAGCACACGCTGGCGTGAGCCACCAGGAAGGAGCGCCCGACCAGCACACGTTGATCGGGCGCTCCTACACCCGGGCTCGTCGGCACCCCTGGGTCATCGGCCGTATCCAGGGCTGGACCCTGCCCCTGGGGCCGTTCAGTGCCACCCAGCTCGGTGTTCTGGTCGTCTCCCTGTGGTTGCTCATCCAGACCGCACCGATGTGGACACGGCTCGGGCCCTTCGCCCTGGTCCCGCTGGCCCTGCCCATCGCCGCCACCTGGGCGGTGCGCCACGCACAGATCGAAGGCCGCACCCCGCTTCGCGCGCTGGGCGGCTACCTGGCCCTGTACACCGCCTCCCGGCGCGGCACGCTGCACGGCCGCCCCGTCCCCACACCCGACCCCGTCCAACTGAACGGAGCGATCACCATCCAGCCCACACCCCCGAGCCAGGAGACCGTCTCCGACGACGCCGACCACGACAGCGGGGCCGCCCAGGCGTGGGCACCCCGGCCTCGGGCCACCACCCTGCGCGACCTGCTCACGGCCTCCGCCCCGGAACCTGCTGAGGAGAGTTGATGCAGATTCCCATCCAACACATCATCGGCAACCTCGCCTGGACCACGTCCGGCCAGGTGTGGGCGCTCTGGCGGGTGACCCCCAGCTCCTATCTGCACACCAGTCCGCGTGCCCGCGCAGAACTGCACGCCCAGACCACCAGCCTGCTCAAGCGTCTGACCGGCGAACCGATGCTGCTGTCGCTGTGCGCCCAGACCTCCGCGGCCGACGTGGCCGAGGCGATGGTGGAAGGCGTCGACCTGGACGCCCACCCCGAGTGGGCCGAGGTCGCCGAGGCCACCCTGGACATGCTCGACAAGGTGAACCTGACCGAACGCACCCACTGGCTGGCCCTGCCCCTGCCTGCGGACCGGCCCGCACTGGAACTGCGCTCCCTGGCCACCGCCGCCGCATCCACCCTGGCCTCCCTTCTGGGGGTGACACCCCAGGCGCCCTCGACCGCGCAAGTCAAGTCCTACCTGACCAAAGCCGACCGGATCAGCCGGCAAATGCACGGCCAGCCCGTCATCCGTCCCGCCACCCCCGCGGAGATCCTGTGGGTGCTGGCCCATTCGATCCGCCGAGGCCTGGCCGAACCGCTGCTCGCCGACACCGCCCACGCCGACCGCCACCTGGCCGCGTCACGGCTGTGGCAGGGCCGACTGCGCGGGCCGTCCCTGGCCGGGCTGGGTGAAGTCCGCCTAGTGGAGGGAGGCACGCCCGAGGACGGGGCGAAAGTATCGCTGCGCCGCCGCTGGCTGCAGGTGGAGACCCCCGAGGGCACCTCATACCAGGCCTTCCTGACCCTGGGAGAGATGCCGACGGCGTATGTCTTCCCGGGCAGTGAGTGGTTGGGCACCCTCGACCGCTTCCCCATGCCCGTGGACTGGTGCTCCCGCCTGAGGATCGTGTCCAACGCCGAAGCCGACGCCAAGACCAAACGCAAAGCCAGGGAACTGTCCGCGCAGGTGGACGAGTACGACGGCGATACCTCAGGGCCCCCGCAGAGCCTGTTCGACGCCGCCGCCGACTTGGACGACGAACGTACCCGGTTGCAGGGGTCGCGCACCGAAGTGGAGATCCAATCCGCCACCGTGTTGTGTGTGTGGGGATCCAGCCCCGAAGAGGCCGACCAGCACGCCGAGCTCCTGCGCCACTCCCTCTCCGCAGCCGAGTACCAGCTCATCCGCCCCACCGGCGGTCAACGCGCCCTGTGGGCCAGCATGCTCCCCGGCACCGTTGTCCCTGCGGTCCTGGCTGAAGCCACCCAGTACCAGCTGGCCAGCGACTACGCCATGGCCATGCCCTGGTGCTCCTCCGACGTCGGTGACCCCACCGGAGCGCTCCTGGGCGTCTCCTTGGACGGCGGCACCGCACGTCCGGTGCTGGTGGACCTGGCCCGCGCCCCACGCCAGGACGCCAGCGCCTCCCTCGGTGTTGTCGGTGAGCTGGGCGCCGGCAAGTCCGTGCTTCTCAAAGCCGTGCAGATCGGGCTGGTCGACCGCGGTGACCGTGTCATCGCCATCGATCGCACCCCGTTGGGCGAATGGGCGCGCTTCGCCGCCGAGGCAGCCCCGGATCGACACCAGATCATCCGGGCCGATGCCGACGCCACCATCTGCCTGGACCCGCTGCGGATCTTTGAACCACACATCGGAGCCCGCTACGCCAAGAGCTACCTGACCCTGCAGCTGGGTGTACCCGCCATGTCCACCGGCGGTTTGGCCCTGGCCCAGGCTGTCGACGCCGTGGCCGCCAGCGCCGATCCGCACATGGGCGCCGTGATCACCGAACTGGAACAGATCGCCGCTGAAGAAGGCGGCACTGACCGTGCAGAGAAGGCCCGAGAACTGGCCGGTCTGCTGACCGCGGTGGCCAACGACAGGCTCGGACGGTTGGTCTTTGGTGACCTTCCGCCTCTGCGGCTCGACGACGACACTGCCGCCTTCACTGTTTTCGCCACCGCGGGCCTGACCCTGCCCAAACGCGAGGTTTTCGCTTCCGAATGGCACATGCAGCGCCAGCCTCTGGAGACTCTGATCGGCCGGGCGGTGCTTTACCTGGTGGCGGCCGTGGCCCGTGAGATGGCCTTCAGCGACTCGCGCTTCACGGCCATCGCCCTGGATGAGTGCCACTGGCTCACCAGCAGTACGGAAGGCACCGATCTGGTCTTGGAACTGGTCCGCGACGGCCGCAAACACGCCGCCGGAGCGATGCTCGGCTCGCACGATCCCGACGACTTCGGAGACGAGATCGTCCAAGGACTGTTGTCCACCAAGGTCGTCCTGCGCCACCGCGACGTGACCCTCGCTCGCAAGGCCCTGGCCTTCCTCGGGTTGGACCCGGATGACCAGGCGATGGTCGACCTGGTCACCACCGACCTGTCACCCACCGGCGACCCCACCCGCAAGGGCGAAGCGCTCCTGGCCGACACCCGCCGCCGCATCGGCCGCATCCAGATCCTCATCCCGCCCGTGGAACGCATCCAGACCTCCATCCTGACCACACCCGCCTAGGAACCGCCATGTTCACGCTCCGCCGCTGGGGGCGGGCCGCCGTCCTGGTGTTGGCCGCCGCGCTGGTCGTGCTCACCCCCGGCGCCGCGGCAGCAGAACCCACCCTTGAGCCCCCCGAAGGCCTACTCGCCCCCTTCACCTTCACCGACTCCTACGGCATCCCGCTGGACCACTACGACATCACCGCCGACACCGGCGGCATGTCCGACTGGGACCTCAAACTCCAACTCTGGCTGACCAACAGCCTGATGTCGCTGAACCGGCTCACCATCGGCGCCTGTGCCTGGCTGCTCAACTGGGCCTTCGAGTTCGAGCTGGCCCGGTTGATCACCGAGCCCATGCGCGAGATCGGCGAGACCTACCAGAGCGCGATCATCGACCGCCTCGACTTGGGCGGTGTTCTCCTGCTGCTGGGTGCCGCCTGGTGCGGCGTGCAGATGATGCGCGGGCGCGTGGCCATGGGAGCCGGAGAGCTCGCCGTCACCCTCATCATCAGCGCGTTGGCCGCCACAGTGCTGGCTCGCCCCGCCGACCTGCTGCTTGGTGAGGACGGTCTGCTCATGCACACTCGTGACACCGCCATGGCCCTGACCTCGGTCACCCTCACCCACGGCGAAACGGTTTCCACCGAACCCGCCCAGGCCGCCGAACCTTTGACCACCGCGCTGGTCGACGTGCTGATCGTCCAACCCCACCAGTCGTTGAACTACGGCACCACCCTGGATGAGGAGCACACCTGCTGGGACGCCTACCGCGAGATCGTCGAGACCGGCCCCTGGGGGGATGAGAAGACCCCCCGGGATGTGATGGTCGACGCCGGGTGCGAGGCCCTGGCCGAATACAACGAAACCCCGACCGTTGACCGGCTTTTCGGCGCATTGCTGCTGGTCGGCGCCACCCTCATCGTCAGCCTGCTCATCCTCTTGCTCGTCTGCGCCCTGCTCATCGCCGTGCTCGCCATGGGCCTGTACGTGGTGCTGTGCCCCATCGCCCTGGTCGCAGCGCTCCTGCCCGGCGGCGGCCGGCAACTCCTATGGCGGTGGATCGGCGGCGTCGTCAAGAGCCTGCTCGCCATCTTGGCGGTGTGCGTCTTCATCGCCATCTTTACCCTGCTCATCAGCGCCTTCATGAGCGCTGGCGAGAACATGCCGCTGGTGGCCCGCTTCGCCATCCTCGACATCGTCGCCCTGGGCGGGCTCATTTACCACCGCAAACTCCTGAACGCTGGTTCCCGGGCCAGCCAACGCCTCTCCCGGCGTTTGGAGACCGCCCGTTTCGGTGGTGCCCGCGGCCGTGGATGGCTCGGACCTGGTGGCCAGGCCCCCACCCTGGCGGGCATGGCCCGTGACGCCCGAGCCGAGGTCCGCCGGGTGAGCGCCCCCGTCACACGTACCGCAGCGGTGGTCGGCAAAGCCTGGAAGGGCAAGTCGGGCAAGCCCACTCCGCCCGGAGCCGGCCGACTCCAACAGCGTATGAACCAGACCCGCGGCGGACGCATCGCCTGGCGGGTCGGCAAAGCCGCCGCGCTGGCCGGCAAGGTCGCTTTCGGCGCCACCGTGGGAGCCCCCGTCGCCCTGCCCAAGGCCACCGCGGCCGTCAAGGCCGCTGCCACAGCCCGCTCGGCCGTTACCAAGGCAAAGCTGGCCGGCAAGGTCACCTCGGCGGCCCGCACGGGCAAGCAGCTTGCCGACGCGTGGAAGCAGACCGCTCCCGCACGGGCTGTTCGTACCTCTCTGGCCGCGGACGCCGACGCGACCCGTACCCGCGATCTCGTCCAACGGCGGCACAACACCACTCTCAACACCGGTCCCGGCAACACCACCCGGCATATCGGCAAACCCGAACCCGAAGCTGCGAGCAGCGTTGCCGAGCACAGCGAACAGTTCGAAGGCTCGCCCCGGGGTGAACTCGTGCCCTTGGACGGGCCGCCGGCGCGCCTTCGAGGGCAGATCCGCGCGCACATGCGACGCCGCGGCACCGACGGACGAGGGGAGCGGTGACGATCGACAGCAAGAAGGCCTGGATCATCGCGGCGGTGATCTTCCTGCTGCTGGGCGGCGCCGGGTTGGTACCGATGATCGCGCTCATCGCCATGACCGCCACCACTGTCGGAGGACAGGGTCAGGCCGCCCCGGAGGAGGTCGACGGCATTCCGCCGGTCATGCTCGACGCCTACCAGCAGGCCGTACGCGGCCTCGCCGAACACGCCCCCGAGTGCCAGGGCATGACCTGGGCTGTTCTGGCGGCTGTCGGAAAGATCGAATCGGACCACGCCGCGGGCTACCAGATCGCGTCGGACGGGACCATCACACCGCCGATCGTCGGCCCCACTCTGGACGGCACCGGCGCCGGCGGCAACACCACCGTCCACACCGACACCGACGGCGGGCGGTGGGACGGAGACGCCCAGCTCGACGCCGCGGTGGGCCCCATGCAGTTCATCCCCGCCACCTGGGCCGACGAAGGCATCAGTGCCCGCGGCCACGAACCCGACCCCCACAACGCCTACGACGCCGCGCTGACCGCCGCCACCTACCTGTGCGGGACCGAACCCACCGACCTGTCCAACGAACAAGACCTCACCGATGCGCTGTGGCGTTACAACCAGTCCGACGTCTACGCCGCCGACGTCACCCGGTGGATCGACACCTACACCCAGATGAGCGAACCGGCTCAGGCCATGGACCGCAGCGGCAGCCAGGACGCCATCATCACCGCCGCCGAAGATTGGCTCGGCACCCCCTACCTGTGGGGTGGCGAATGCCGGGACCTGGCCACGGACCGCTGCGATTGCTCCAGCCTCACCCGCTACGCCTACAGCCAGGGGGCCGAGGTGGACATCCCCCGCACCACCTACGACCAGGTCCAGCTCCCCGACACCGATCCGCAGCGGTTCGTGCGCATCGACCGCATCGAGGATCTGCAACCGGGCGACATGCTCTTCTTCGGCTCCTCTCCGCCCTGGGGCATCGGCCATGTCGGCCTGTACGTCGACGAGCACCGCATGCTCGAAGCCCCCAGAAGCGGCCTCGACGTGCGTATCGCCGAGGGATGGCAACAGCGCCCCACCTACTACGGCGCGGTCGGGCTTCGTTGAAAACGACCAGCGGTCATGCCACTCCAGTTCGTCTTTTCTTTCCATGTGCCGCCTCCCGCAACGGAAGATGGCGGTCTGCGGAAGCAGACGCTGAGCTCGACCGAGTACCCCTGGCTTGTGCGATCTCCCTGATTGATCAGGACTTCGGACACAGCACCCCAGCGCCACTTCCGGAGCCCCGACCTGGACTCTCAGCCAGCCTCCACGGATCCGTTGCCACAGCATCTTCCACAGTTAAAGCAACAGTTAAAGCAACAGTTAAAACAATGGTTAAAACATGAGTTAAAACAATAGTTAAACCAATGGTTAAACCATAAGTTAAAGCCCTGGTTTATCATCACCCCACGCGCTGGCTAGCGCAAGCCCTGGGGCCAAGGGGGTTCCGCCTCTCGGCAAGAGCCGACATCTTACCCATACGCACACCCTCACCTACATGCAAGGAAGGACGTACAGCAATGCCAAGCCCCAGACATATCAAGGAAGCACTTGCACCGAAGGTGCTCGAATTAATATCACAGACGACCGTGGTCCACATGATGACGTTCGCCATCCTCGGCCTCATGTCCATGATCGCGGTATTGCTCATCAGAAAAGCACTCATCACTCGACAGTTGAGCCAAAGAGTCTCCACCCTTCACCTGCCCACATCCACATTCGACCCCTCGCCAGAAGAGGTACACCGGGCGGCCAGGCGCCTCACACGCACCCGACCAGCACTCTGGGTGACCGCCCCGTCGCCCGGAACGGCCATCAGAGTGAGGCTCGCCACAAACAAAGACGGGATGCTCGAATACCGCCTGGAAGGGCCTCAGTCGGCGCGCTCAATCATCGAGGGGCGCCTGTTCGATCATGTCGAAGTCGTCCCAGAAAAAGCCACAGAGGAAGAATCAGCGGCGGAGGAGAATCCTCCTGGGGAGAGCATTCAAAAGGGTAGGGGTGGAATTTCCTTGGAAGTTTAATTTCCCCCCTTGGTGGTGTATTGTTGTTCTTGTCCGAAAGGGAGATTCGGGCGCAACCGAGAGTCCATATTTTCAAGGAGGAACCATGAACCTTTGTTGGAAGCTTTCCCCCGGTGAGTCCGACGTGGCCGAGGTGGAGATCACCGTCACCGAGACGCAGGACGGTTGGTGCGGGGTGCTGGAAGGAAGCGGGGCCACGGCCACTGCTGCCAGCGTCACCGAGGTACGTGCAGCCCTGGCGGGCACGGTCAAGGAACAGCTCCAGAGTTGGGCCCAGGCAAACGGGGCCAGCACCCAGATCAACCGAATCCGCCTGTTCACGCATCTGGTGACCAAGCACCAGCGTTCGGGCTCCCACGCGGGACAGGTCATCAACATCGCCGCACTGGCGGACCGCGTGCCCGGAGGTTGGGCCGCCCGCACCCTCACGGGACACCTGTCCCTGGCCCCTGAGGAGCGGGAGCGTCGCCTCATCATGGAGATCCTGTCGGGTACGTCGGTCTCTCACGTAGCGGCCAAGGGGCAGACCTTCCAGGAAGCACAGACGGCTCTGGCGGCCATGGTGATGCAGGAACTCGACTTCGACGCAGACCAGACCCATCCTGATTGGAGCGCCCTGCGTCTGACCGTCACCACGCGCAAGACCCTCGAAACGGCCACCTTGGTCTAGATCCGTCGCATCATGTCCTGGGGTGCGCCACGGTTGTTCGCCGGGGCGCACCCTTTCTTGTATAACCGCACGGAGAAAACCCCTGTGGGGAGCGAAATCCCCGGATCATTCCCGGGATGTTCCTTGAAGGCCTCATTGTCCTTCTCCCGGTCGAGCATCGCTGAACCCTGCCCGGGTTAGGGTGGCGCGGTTCTACCGCCCCTATGGCGATCTGATGGCTCGTGGGGACAAAGCAGAGGCGCGCGCCACAGTTGGGAGAGGGCGCGCGCCAGATGTCGCCTTCCGAGAGTCCAGCCAAGGAAGAGACGGCCTCAGCCTACCCGCATCACCGCTTCCCCAGATTCGTCCCGCACTCGCGATTCGGTCGCCCCTGCCCCGAAGCCGTTCATGACACCACTGTCGGAGGGAACTCCATGCAGCACCACACCGCGACCCCGCCCACCCTGTGTGAGGCTCTGGAACAGGCCCTCACAGCCACACTGCGTACCGAGTACGTCGACTTCTTCGGCACGCCCGTGATCATGGTCAGCATCCCCGACGGGAACGCCGTTGATACAGGCGCCGTCCTGATCAGCAACCACCGCTCTGAGGCCCTGGCCATCGCGCTCAGCGACTACCAGGGCGTGATGGCGTGTCAGTACCCGCCCGGGTACGACCCTCGCGATCCGCGGGCAGACGAGCCGGAGGATGTCACCGTCGTCTATGAGACTCACCACGACGGTGACATCCACACCCCTGCCGAAGCTGTCGCAGGCCTGAGCCGCATGGCCGAGGCCGTGCATGTTCACCTGACCACCTTGACCGAGCACATCACCGCCACTGGCGATCCCGCTCAGTCGAAGGACTCTGTCTAGGGGCGGGAGAAAGCACCGGTAAGGACCGATCGCCCCCTGCCGGTCACAAGCCCTGCCCCTGCACTCTTCGCCCTGGATGTTCAAGCACATCCAGGGAGGGAGCGGAGTGCCACCGCGTGTCCATGTCGCACGGGCCGAGCTGGTGTTGGCCCGAGATACCCATGTCCCGCTCAGACAGGTGGGGCTCAAACCCGACCCGTTGAGCAGCATTGCCGCCGCCGTCGCCTCAGTCCGCCATGATCTGGGGGAACGAGTCGACATCTGCGTGGACCTGAGCCCGTTGACCCCGTCCCGGGTCTCCCACCTGATCCGCCGATCCCGTCGGCCGCAGGAGGGGGGAGGGTGGGCGGGGCGCGGCCTCGCGGCGATGGGCTCCCTGGCGAAAGAGCTCATCGACGAACTCGTGCCCGGCCCCGGGGTTTCGACGCCGCCTCCTGCACGCACGATGCCTCCTCCAGCCACCGGGACGGTCAGCAAGTTCACCGTCGAGGAACCGGTGTTCGCCGCCCAGGTGCTCATCCGCGTCACCTCCGAGATCCCCGGCCGTGCTCAAGCCCACCTGCACCAGGTTCTCGCGGCGTTCGAGACCTGGAGCGGTGAGAACCACTGGCGTGCCGCAGGCCTCAACCTGGGTGTGGTGCACCTGGGGGCCGATGTCTGGCCTTGGCGGCGCTCCTTCGACCGCCGTATGGACACCGGGCTCTTCGCACCCCGGGGCCAGAATCTGCTCACCGGCGGCGAACTCGCAGGCCTGCTCAAGCCCCCTACGCGGCACTGTCCGGGCCGCAATGTGGCAAGGTCACACGGCCTGGTCGCGCCCCCGCCCCCTGGGCTGCCCACCTATACCGGCCAACCGGACATGCTGCCCCTGGGGTACGCGACCTCCGGGGAAGGCGCCGAACGACTCGTCGCCACTCCGCTGGAGGACCTGTACTTCTCACTGCGCATCGGCAAATCCCGCTATGGCAAAACAGAGACAGCCCTGGTCCAGAGCGTGGCCCTGGCATTGGCCGGACACGGTATCTGGTACATGGACCCCCATGCCGACGGCTGGCGCCGGGCAGCCCCGATGCTGACCTCACCACAGGTGTTGGCGCGGTTGTGGGAGGTCGACTTGACCGTGCGCGGAGACGATCACCGTATCGCCGGCTACAACCCACTGGACATGAGCGCACCCGGCACCCGGCGGGAGCACATCGAGGACCGGGTCGATGCCGTGGTGACCGCCATCGCCAGCGCCCTGATGTGGGGCGACTCCGCATCTCGCGCCCGCACCATCCTCACCCGTGCATGCGAGACGCTGTGCCACCTCGGGCTTCGGCTTCCGGCCGATGCCCAACCGACGCTGTTCCAAATCCCCCGCCTGCTCAACGACGAAACCTGGCGTGAGCCGCTACTGCGCTTTCTTCCTGAAAGCCTGAAGCGCTTTTGGACCGGCACCTTCGCCAAGTACCCTCCCGATGCGACACCGACCGTGACCAACGTGATCGAGCGGCTCGCCTCGTCGCCGACCCTGATGGCGTTCTTCGGCTCCCCCACCTCCACCTACGATGTCCGTGCCGCGATGGACCAGGGCAAGGTCGTGTTCGTCTGCCCCCCGGGCGGGGACATCGGCCGCATCGTCAACTGCTTGCTGGTCTATGACCTGTTCCGGGCGGGGCGCTCACGCGGGGACATGCCCGCCCAGTCGCGTCGTCGTTTCGACGTGATGATCGACGAGCTCACCGCGATCGACGGCTCCTCCAAGGGGCACCTCGCCGCCATCTTGGAGCAGCTGGGCAAGTTCGGGGTCCGGTTGCACGCCATGACCCAGATGGCCCAGCGCCTGTCCCGAGCCACCCGTGACGCCCTGCTGCAGAACCAGTCATTGCTCAGTTCCACGGCCGGGGACGTGGACGCCGTACGCGCGGTGACCCGGCAGTGGGCCGGGCAGGTGCACCCCGACACCTTGGTCAACCTGCCCCGCTATCACCATGTCGTCTCCACCACCCTCAACGGGGAGACGACCCCGCCGTTCCGTGTGCGCGGTGCGCTGTTGGAAGAACTCTTCGCAGATCATCACGCCCCGGACCGCCTCCCCCTGCAACGCGCAGCGATCGACACCAACCTGCGCAGGCGCCGTATCGGTGACGTGTTGGCGGACCTGGAGACCCGTGACCAACGCATCCACGACTGCCTGGGCGTCAAACCCAAACCCCGCCCCACGAACCCTCCGGGAAGTCCGCACAGGTCTTCCGACACCGAGGTCACCACGCCCTCCCCAGAAGCTCTGACCCCCCGGGCGAACGGCTCCCGGACCGATCTCACGCCACACCAGCCCGGAGAGGGGGACCCCATCGCATGACCTCTCACACCGCAGCCGCGGGTACGGCCTCACATGAGGCGTTGAATGTTCTCTACCAGCACCGGCTGGCGACGACCGACCAGATGCGTCGCCTTCTCACACCCAACACCACCACCGCCCAGTACATCTGGCGGATCCTGGACGGTCTGCGCAAGCACCGGCTCGTGGAGAGCGTCAGTGCCGGGGGGCGCCGTCAGCATCATCGCTGGTTCCTCACCGCCGCGGGAGCCGATGCCGTGGAGCAGGAGGGGTCGGTGCCGGTGCGCCGTTACCGCATGACCCGTGACCGGGCTGCCGGACCGTTGCAGCGACACAGCCTGGCCGTCACCGAGGTGGGTGTGCTCATGGTCGAGGACGCCCGCAGACGAGGGGACTCCTTCGGGCCGCTGAGCTGGATCCCCGAGGTAGCCCACCGCTTCGCCAAAGGCGAGGGGGAGGTGGGCGACACCCATGTGATCAGTGACGCCCTCATGCACTACACCCGCGTGAACCCCTCGGGAAGCCGCACCCAGATCCAGAGCTTTCTGGAACTGGACCGGGCCACCATGCCCGTGCACCGTCTCGCGGCCAAGCTCGCCTCCTACGCCCGCTACTACGACCACACGCCACTACTTGAGTCGCGCCGAGGCCGCAGAACAGCACCCGGCCAGGGAACCGTGGTGCCCGTCTGGACCCGGCGCTACCCCCGCTTTCCGCGGATCCTGGTGGTTCTGGACGGCACCCGGCCCGAGCTGCAGGAGGACCGGCGGTGGGACCTGGTGTCCTTCGTTGACAACGTCCCCTACCTGACCGAGCCCAGGAGCGGGTTCGACATCGGCTGCGCCACGATGCACGATCTGGCGACCCAGGGCCCCAACGCCCTGATCTGGTCGAACATCCTCTCCCCCGACCCCACCGTCCTCACCGACTTCCAGCTCAGGAAACGGACCGGCTGACACCGAAAAGGGGGGGTGCGGCCCCTGCTCTAGGCAAGGGTCCGCACCCCCTTCTTTCCGGGCTCGTCACCATCAACCCCGTTGGCGGGACTGCTGTCCGGTGTCTTTCCCGGGCGTGTTCGTGCGGGCCCGTCACGGCCCCCACCCGGGCGGGCTTGTGCTTGGTATGAGCACATCCGACCCCTCGATCCTCGACGGCATCGCTCGGCTGATGGACTCCCCCCGCCTGCGGCAGCGCAGGATGGACACCATCCCTCTGCGCGGCCCCGGAGCCGCCGCGACCCGTGTCCAAGGCCGTCAACCCGGTGACTCCACCACTCCGACTGAGCTGTCGGACCTGATCAGCTCCATCGCCACCATCGGGGTTCTCCAGCCGGTACTGGCCGAGGAGATCACACGCCCCGACGGCCCTCCCCAGATCCTGCTCGTCACCGGAGAGCGCCGCCTGCGCGCTTGCCGATGGGGGGCTGCGCACCTGCCCGACAACCCCCACTTCGATGCCCTGCCCGCGATCATCTGTCCCGGGCCACTGTCGGAAGAGGAGCGCAGGAGCTGGCAGATCACCGAGAATCTGGCCCGGGAGCCCCTGCGACCCGGAGAACAGGCCGCTGCCCTGCTGTGGCACCGCTGCGCTGTTCTCACCGGGCAGCTCCTGCGTGCCGGCAAGCCGGTTCCCTCGGACGTCAACGACCTTCAAGACCCCATCCAGCGTTGGGAGGCGTTGGAGCGCATCCGTGGCCAGGATCCGTCCTGTGCGGCCCCGTGGTCGGAGGTGCTGACCCGGCTCGGGCTGCAGCTGAGCCCGCGCAAGGCACGCGAACTGGTCGCGGCTTTCCGAGCCTTGCCCGCAGCCGTCTCCGAGGAGATGGACGAGGAGAAGATCCGCCTCCACACCCGTATCCGCTTCGCGCGCCTGCGGGCCGGTCGGGCCGAAGCCGCGGACCAGATCTGGGCGGCCGTCAAAGCCACGCGGCGCACCGACCTGCTACCGGCCGCGGTCCAAGCAGCCTCTGAAGACCCCGACCTGTCAGCGGACGAGGCGATCGAACAGGCACAGGTACGCCGGGAGGAGGCCAATGAGGCCAGGTCCCAGGCCCTCAGCCGCACCCCCGCCGGACTCGCCGCAGAACTCGCGCAGACCGAGCACCCCGCAGGTGATGGACCTGCGGTCGGCGAAGACACCGAACACGGCGGAACAGACGAGCCCAGCACCTCCACGGACACACCACCCGCGCCGAACCCCGGTGACAGCGCAACCGAGCTCGATGCCACCGCATGCCTGGAAGGCCTGCGCTCCCTGCTCGCCGACCTGCGCTCTGGCCGGCGTCTGGGGCGCTACGCCCGCGGGTCCCTGCGGCTGCTGCTCCACGACCTGCACCCCTATGTGCACGACAACGAACAGGAGGAGCGGGCGTGAGCCCTGTCGACCTTCCCCTGCCCACCACACAGATCCCCGTCCCCGCCCGCGGCTGCGACTGCACCGCCTGCCCCTGGTGGGCGGGCCCCGACGGCACCGGCGGGCCCGCCACGGTCGAACCGCTGTGCTCGGGCGCCAACAGCGACTGCTCCTACTGCGGATGCTCACGCGCGGAGGCCGACGCCCCGGCCGGTGCGTGCGGAACCTGCCCGATTCGCTGCCCCTCCCGCGACAACCTGCGCGCCTGGATGGCCGACGTCGGCGGCACCCTCACCTTCGACGACCTCGCCTTGGCCGACCACGCCCTGCCCCACCTGCCCGGCTACATCCCCCAGGTGGACGGCACCGCTGTCACCGCCCTGGATGAACACCTGTCCTGGCCCGCCTACGCCGTCGGTCTGCGCAGGATCTTCTCCCCGCGCTCGCACACCATCTACCCGCGCTGGCGCGACGGCGCCCGCGCCCACGACCTGCTCGGCTTGGCGCCCGGGCAGCTCGCCGTCCTGTCCGGGTACGGGGAGGACCCGCTGGTGGAGGCGTTCTGGAGCCTGCGCCGCCGCGACCGCCTCATCGAGCAGATCGCCTCCCAGGGCTGGGACCTGGTTCTGGCCTGCAATTACTCCATCTACGGCAACTGGCCCCGGCAAGAGCACCTGCTCAACATGCGCCGCTCTTTGCTGCTGGCCACCGAGTTCGCAGACGCCGGGCTGCCCACCGTGCCGAACGTGTACTGGTTCCGGCTCGAAGACCTGCAGCGGTGGGCGGAGTGGATCTCCGACGCCCGCCCTCCTGCCATCGCCATCAACGCCCAGACCATGCGCAGCTCACAGGACTGGGACAGCTGGCTGCTGCCCGGCCTGCACTGGCTCGCCGCCCAGATCCCCGCGGACCTGCCGGTGGTCATCACCGGCCTGTCACGCCCCGACCGCATCGGCACCGCGACCGCGCTGCTCGGGAACCGGCTGACCCTGATCAACCAGACACCGCAGGCCTACGGGCTGCACGGCGAGGTCATGGGCCCCCAGGGCCGCCAACGCGTGCACGCCACCACCGAAGACGCCTTCCGCTCCACCGTCCGCTACTTCGCGTCCCTGATGCCCCGTCCCTCGGAGGTGCTCTCATGACCGCTCCAACGCCGAAGCGGCGGTTGTTCGTGCTGCTCGTGTGGTCCCCGGACCTGAGCATGCCACTCGACCCGGTGGGAGTGCTCGGCCTACAGGCGGAGGCGGAGGACGGGCGGCAGTGGAGCCCGCACGTGTCCTGGGTGCCCAACCGCGATGGGCGGGCCTGGCCTTGGAGAGAGCGTCTGCGCACCGCGGATCCGCTCACCTCGGAGCTGTTGGAGCACTGGCTGGACCAGGACGGCACCACGCACCTGATCGAAGAGGAGCACCTTCCTGAGGCGCCGTCCCTGTCGCACCTGGTCGAGGGCTACCTGGACCAGGTGCTGGTGGACCTGGCGATCGGCGGGGGGCGGTGATGGGCTCAGGCGGATCCCAGACCCACAGCTTGTACGCGACCGCTCCCACCGTGCACGAACCGATCACGGACCTGGGGCCGCACCTCGACCAGATCGTGGACCTGCTCACCGAGCACACGGACGCAGAGCCTGAGGTCGAGCTCTCGGACACCCTGAGCGACGCAGGAGCAGAGCACTTGGAGAAGTTCCACGCCCTGGTTGAGGAGATTGAGGCTCTGAAGGAGGGGCCGGCCTTCCACGGCCTGGCCGAAGCTTCCGATGAGGACGATGAGCTGAACTGGTACGCCCACCTGCAGCACGCCGACCAGCTCGCCGACCACCACCTCATCAACGCCGTCGCCGGCGGCCTTCCCGTGGAGCAGTCCGAGGTGCTCCACGGCCTCAAGGGCAAGGCCACCGCGCAGGCACTGGCGGAGCTGGACGAGGACCAGCTTCACAAGATCGCGAAGTCCCAGGGGTTCCTGTATCCGGAGCTGGTCGGGCTCAACCACCCGCCCGGCGCCAACCATGCCCTGGTCCACTGGCTGGATCCGCACTATGAGCCGGACTCCGATTCCAAGGCCAAGATCCAGGCCAAGGCCCAGGAGCGCTTCACACAGCTGTGCGCGGGACAGAGTGTCGCGGGCAAAACGCTGGCGGATGTGGACCACACCGGGTACGGCGTCGGCACGTGGACGGTGTCGCAGGAGCAGTACACGGCTCTGTGCTCCACCCTGGCCCAGCAGGCCGACGCGTTCTCCTCCCTGCCCTCCGCCGAGCGCGCCCAGGCGCTCGCCGAGTTGGTCGACGCCGAGAACAAGGTGTTCACCGCGGCGATCCCCGGTATCAGCTCCGCCTCGCTGAGTGGGTCCAAGGCCGAGGCCACGGTCAAGGTCGATGAGGTCCTGGCAGGCTTGCCGACGCACTCCCCGGACGTCAAGGTCGCACTGGATGCGGCCCAGAAGCGGGGGGACGTCACCGCCGAGCAGCGGCAGGTGCTGGCGGGCATGGCGGCTCTGCACCTGGCCCGGGCGTCGGTGTCCCAGACGGAGAAGGACGACCTGATCAAGGTCGCCGATACGCGCATCGCCCAGTTCGCTGAGGCCAAGACCTGGCACGACGCGCTCATGGCCCCGGGCGGGCACATCTCCTTCACCGATGACGGAAAGCTGGCCGTCTCTGCGGCCGCGGGCAGCAAGATCTCGGCCGGTGACGTCGTCTATCTGGCCCAGGCCGCGCAGAAGTATTTCGCTGCCAAGAAGGATGTCTCGGAGTGGATCCTGCAGGCCTCCGACACCACCGGCCTGTACGCGCAGATCTCCGGGGCCGCGGCGCACGGTGACCCGCTGGCTCCTGACGATCTGTCCAAGAAGTTCAAACAGTGGGCGGTCAGCCAGGACAAGACCCTCCTGGTCCAAGCAGCCCAGGCCTTGGGGATGTCAGAGGCGACGGCGGGCAAGCCCTCCAAGACCAACGCCAAACTGCACATTGCCGCGGTGTGGGGCAAGGGAGCAGGAGCAGGCACCCCTGGCCCGGGCACCACAGCCGCGGTAAAGAAGACAGCCGCGCCCACCGCACCTTCTGGTCCATCTGCCAAGGCGCCCTCAGCAGTGGGTGTGAATGCGGTGGCCAAGACCAGCTTCGGTGGCCACCACGCCAAGCTCGTGGACGCGCTGAAGCACTTCAACGGTGCGGCGCTGGACGTCCCCAAACCGGTCGATGCCAAGGTCGTCACCGCCCACGACTTCGGCCACGGCACCTCCGCCACTGGCCTGGGTGGCGTGCACTCCAAGTCCCTGCACACCGGCCCGGACGGCGGCCAGTGGCTGTTCAAGCCGGACAAGAAGACCGGTGGGGCCCGGGCTGAAGCAGAGGCCGCGGCCTCGCAGGTCTTCCAGACCGCCGGGGTCTCGGCTGTGCCCGTCTACACGGCCAAGGTCGGAGGCCATACCGGAGCCGTCCAACCCATGGTCAAGGGCGCCTCCGCCCTGGCCCCCGACCCCAAGGCCTGGACTCAAGCGGACGTGGACCACCTGGTGCGCGCCCACGTGGCCCAGTGGCTGGTGGGAGATCACGACAACCACCCCGGCAACATCCTCAAGACCCCGTCAGGCGGGCTGGTGCCCATCGACGCCGGCCAGGCCTTCAAGCACTACGGCTCCGACGAGCTCAGCCTCGACTACCACCCCAACGCCGACTTCGGTGCCCCGAGGCCGGCCTACCAGCAGGCGTACAAGGCCGCCGCCCACGGCGGTCTCGCCCCGGGCGTGAAGATCAAACCCGCGGTCGCCCATCCCGTCATCAAGAAGCTCGAATCCATCCCGGACGCGCAGTGGAGGGCCATGCTGCACGCCACAGCCCACCAAGGGGCCAAGAACCCGCAGATCGGCTGGGTGCCGCACATGCGCGATCGAGCCGCCGCCAAGCACAAGATCTCGGCCGACAAGGTCACCCCCACCCAGATCGCCGAGGCGTTTCTCGATTACTCCTGCGAGCGCAAGAACTCCCTGCGCCAGTCCTTCACCGACTTCTTCACCAAGGAGCTCAAGCTGCCCGGTGCCGACATCTTGAAGTACGGGGCCTGATGGGCAGCTCCGGAAAGACCAGTCACGCCACCTACGCCACCGCGCCCACCTACCCGACCGTGTCCGAAACGGTCGACGTCGACACGGGCGCTGAAAGCTGGGGAGAGGAGGCCACCGAGCTGCTCATCCCCGAGCCGCAGCCCATGCTGGCCGACGACACCTCGGCCATATCCTCATCCGAGGCACCCCTGGTGGACCAGCAGCAGGAGGGGAAGACGTCTGAGGACGTCTTCCCCGAAGAAGCGTCCCCGGACGTCCCGGAAGCATCCCCTGGCCCACCGCCCCTCGCGGTCGAAGATGCGGCCCTGCCCATCCCCGAAACCCCGCCGGAGGGAGTCGCTGCCGGGGTGCCGGTCCTGGTCGGTGGGGCAGACCTGCAGGACTCGGCTGCCACGCTCATCTCCTACAGCTCCACCGATGGCACAGGGCCCCGAGAAGTCCTTCTTGCCACCCTGGACGAGGGAGCCGAAGTCAAACTCATGGACGCCTTGGCGCTGTCGGAGGAAAAGCTCATCCCAGTGCAGGTCGAGGAGGAGATCAACGGGCGGCTGCCCATCGACCAGGACCAGCAGCTGTACGAGAAGTGCTCCAAGGCCGCGATCTCGATCAACCACCGTCTGAAGAACGGAGAGCCGATCCCGCCCCACACCCTGGACTACCTCGCTACCGCCACCACAGCGGTCCAACAGGTGCTGGACAACCCCGAGTCGACCCCGGACGAACTGACCATGGCCGGGACCTACAAGCAGTGGCTCGCCGGCATGCAGCACCGCATCGACACCGCAGGCCAGGTCCCCTATGACCAGGGCGGCAAGGTCCCCAAGATCAACCCCTACGAACACACCGGCACGGTGATGGTCACCAAGATGATGCCCGCCCCCACCGACCAGCCCGGCCACGGCCAGTTGGCCGCCACGGTACGCGACGCCAGCCGCATCAAGGCGAGCATCGACACCACGACCGGCACCACCAGCTGGGACGGCACCTCCCGCTCCCAGGCCAACGGCAAGGAATACGCAATCGACCTGGGCGAGGGGTACACCGCCGTGTACCGACCCTACGGCGCCAACGCCGAGGGCAAGGGAGAGTACAGCCTGCGCGGCCAGCTGGAGATCCATGCCCCTCAAGGGCCCGGCCACGGACACGACCTGGTGGAACGCCTGGGCGCCCTGCACCTGGTCAACCGGGCCATGACCGCGAAGGAAGCCGAATGGACCTACCTGACCAACAACATCTCCGCCCAAGGCCTCCAGGCCAAGCCCGAAGTCAAGGAGGCGCTGGCCAAGGCCACGCACATGGAGGAACTCCAGCTCCAGGAGCTCTTCCACACCAACGCCCACCAGGCGGTTGGCCTGGACGCCGAACAGCTGTCGGACCTGGCCAAGAAATGGCAGATCGAAGCCGCGGCCTCATGCCTTCCCAAGAAGGTGCGCATGGTTCGGGAAGCCGTCGCCACCTCCGTGGGCTTCACCAGCGGCGCAGAGCTGGTCCAGAGCCAAGGCTATGATCCGACCCCCAAAGCTACCGGCGGGTGGTTGACCTGGGGCAGGTTCGACTTGGGCAACAAGAAGGCGGCCATGGGATCGGCGTGGAAGGGCAAGTCACTGGTGCACAAGGTCCAAGGAGGGAATCTGGCAGCCATTCTCGCCACCGGGGTGCTGGCCTCCACCGAACGCCGGGCGACCATGGGCATCTCTTCAGGGCTGGGCATGAGCGAGGCCAGTGACAAGCACACCGGCGGAGCCAGCTCGGTGTTCATGCGGGTCAGAAGCACATCCCAAGCCAAAACAGGACCCCAGCTGGTGTGGGACGATCCGCTCAAGATCGTGGACAACACCAGCCTGTACGGCTACAACAGCGACCACTTCGGCGCGGTCAACCCCGACCACCATCTGCATTCAACGGGCAAGCTGACCAAGGACCCTCTCAAGATCGCCAAGTTCAACGCCAGTAACAACGAGGTCATGGTCAGACACGGGCTCGACCTGCTCGGTGAGCACGCTCCCAGCCGCATCTTGTGCTCAACGGCCAAGGAACGTGCGGACGTCTTGGCCGTGCTCAAGGCCAAGGGCGTCGAGCACCTGGGCGGCAAACCGATCGACGAGGTCGTGCAGTGACCAAGGGAGCATCCATGGACTGGGAAAGCACCGTACGCAGTCTCCTGGCCGGAGCCCATTCCGGGACCGGCGATGGGACGGATGCCGGCGCGCAGCTTGTGGTCGATGACCCTTCGGGGGATGAGGCCTACCGGGCTGCGCTGGCCCGCCACTGCCGTGTCGAGGAAGACGAAAACGTGCTCTGGATCCGTCCGATCGTTCCTGGGGAGAAGGCCCCCGGTACTGGAGAGACGATCCATGACCTCTCCGTATGCCGACGTCGTTCCCTGTCCTGGACCGGACTGGAGGTTCACGAGAATCAGGTGATCTTCACCTTGGCCACTGGTCAGGTCGCACGCATCGAACCTGCACAAGGCAGAGAACTTGCCGAGCTTCAGAGCTGGGATCTCTTTGTTCTCGGGCTCTCCCAGGAAGAAGAGCGATACTTGGACGATTTGGACGCCGATTCCTGGTGGGGATGATCCTTCTTTGAGAATGGCTTTGCCGCGGGTCGAGGTCTTTCTCGATGCTCTCTGCGCAGTTGGCCCCTCCCTCCATGGAAGTGATCGAGATTGCGGTGCGGTTCACAACTCGGATTCGGCGAGGACCTGCCACCGGCAGATGGACGCACGGTCGTCGAACCGCATACGCACCACCGCCAGCGACCGGAATTCCACGGTGGCGTTCACCGTTCCCAGAGCGCCCGTGAGTCCGTCGGACAAACCTGGGGTGTGGCACCTGGCCAGGGCCAGGTGCGCGGTCGCCGTCGGGTGGATCCGAGAGCGGGGTTCGCGCGCGGCGTTGCTGATCTGGAAAGCGAGGTCTGCCAGGTGGCCCATCCCGTTGGTGTGCTCGTTCAGGTAGAGCCCGACCTCGCAGGGGTGGTCGGCGCGCAGGAGCCTCACCCGGCCCGTCACCGGCACCGGGTCGGCCATGCGCACACCCGTGTCGAGTGCTTCCTTGAGGGTCCCTGTGGCCTCCTCCGACAGGTCCACTCCCCAGGCGAGCGGCCAGTGCAGCTGGTGCGCGGGGACGGCGCTGAGCAGATCCGCGTATGTGGCCAGGGACGGCAGTAGGTGCTCCACCACCTGCGTGAGTTCCCCGTCGAGGCGGGGAAGTGCGGTGAGCACGGTGGTGTCGGTGTGGGGGGTCAGCCAATCCTCGTCCGCTCTGGCCAGGGCCAGCGTGCTGGGGGCCGGGTCCGGGCGTGTGGGATCGGCCAGGGCCGTGATGTGCAGGCTGCTGAGGTTGTAGGGATGTTTCAGGTACTGGGCCACCGTGTTGATCAGGTCGGTGTTGTCCCGCACGATCGGGGCCGCCTCGCTGTGGGCGGCGTCCAGGTCGAGCGGGTACCGGGACAGCACAGTGGCCACCTCTGCGCGGAAAAACTCTCGAACGTTCTCGGCGTCCTCGCCTGCGCAGCGGGTGTCCAGGAAGGCCGCGTGCGTCTGCTGGGCCGATGCCAGCATGAGCGCGAGCACCGGTTCCGGAAACGGGTCGGCCCGCAGCATCGAACGGAACCGGTGGAAGGTGTCGGTGAGGTCGAGGAACCGGGCATGGGAGATGTGCACTCCCGCCCGGTGCGCCGTGACCAGCATGGCTGCCAGAGCCAGCCGCGCTGCCCGCTCCCAGTCGTCGTCATCGACACCCGGGAAGCTGCTCGGCAGCTCGTGCACGAAATTGAGGGACTCATCCGGTGTGGCCATGGGCCCATGGTGATGGAAAGCGAAGGCCGCTGGGAGCCTGCGACCCTGGGCTACTGCACAGCACCACTGCCCTGGCCGGAATCGGCCACCGGTCGCCCGTGGGCGCGAGAAAGCAGGCAGACTCGCGACGACGCGCCCCCGGGGCGTGTGGGGTGAGAGGGTGGGCGCACCGGATCTCAACGGTTCTGAGCAGGAGAGGGGACAGGGTCGTGTCCGACAAGGCGAGCATGCAGGGGTCCCGATGAGCGCGGCGTCCCGACCGGTGCCCCCGACGGAGGAACTCCTGCTGCTGGGGGAGGCGGTGACCGCGAGGTTGAGCGACGCGGTGTGGCACAACGCCGCGTGCCAACGCGCTGCCGCGCAGCTCGTCCTCGCGAAGGTCGCGGGCATGACCGACTTCGGAAATACCTGGGTCCCGATGCTCAAGCACCGGCCGACCTACGAAAGCGGGTGGTTGGGGCCCGGTATGGCCGGGTTGGGCAGGACACCAGCACAGGCGGCGGCCATCGCCGTGGCCGGCGGACAACACGCTGCCCACCAGGTGTTCTCCTCGGCCCTGACCGCGGAGGAAGCGCGGGCGGTGTCCGCGCGGTGGGCCGAGTTCGACGAGCGGCACCACCTCAGGCACCTGGCTGAGCCGTGGGACTGGGACCATGCTGTCCACGACGCCCGAGCGCTGTCCGCCGAGTCCGCGGTCCGCGAGGAGATCGAGTTCGTGGCCGATGATCTGGGAAGGGGTTTGCAGATCCCGCATGGGGACGTGGAGGATGTGCCCGAGGTGCAGCACCGGATCTGGATGCCCTGACGATGACCCCTGACCCGGCCTTGGCCACAGACGGCGCCCCGCGGGGGCGCGACGCCCTGTTCGAGGCACTGCGCGAGGGCTCCGTGACGGGGCGGGGGGCCGCGGTGGCGATGGCGACCCGGTGGGTGCTCTCCCGCCCGGGCCAGGAGCGCTACCGTGCCGCGCTGGCCCCGCCGCCCGAGTGGGCGCCGCCGTGGGCGGGGCGGGGCGCGGCGGCCCGGGGAAAATTCGGGTGATGGGTGCGGGCCGGATCGGTGCGGGAAACGGCCCCGGCACAACCCCGCCGCGGGGTCGGCCTTCGGTGCGGTGGGCGCGGGCCGAAACCGCGAGGTGCGGCACCCCGCTCCGACAAGCGTCGGCCGCGCATGGGGCTTGCTCACCGGAGTTCGGCGTGAGCGGCGTCAAGATGTGCTCTGCGGTCACTGATGAGGCGGACGGAGGCGTCCTCGGGCAGGGCCAGCTCCCACGCCTCCTCGAACGCCCCCGGGTAGGGGCCCACATCGGACTTCTTGCTCGTGAGCAAGGACATGTGGCCCGACTGGGCGTGGAACACCTCCTCCAGCCCGACCTCGCCGAACCCCACAAGGGTGAACAGCCCATACACCAGGGCCAGGTGTTCACCGTGGGCATGGGGCAGGACACGGATCTGAACCTCGGGGGCGGCCGCCGCCTCCACCAGGTGGTGCAGCTGGCGCACCATGATGGAGGGATCCACCTCGACCCCCACATGGATGCGCAACACCGCTTCGCTGAGCAGGTAGCGCTGCCGTGGCCGGGACGAGCGGGAGCCCAGTGCGGCCTGGCGGCGCATCACCATCTCCACCAAGGAGTGCACCTGCCAGGGTTCGGCGCGGGCCGCAGCGATACACCGGGCGTAGTCGCGGGTCTGGAGCAGATCGGGGAGCACATACGTCGCCACCTGGCGGATCGTGTCGGCGCCGGCCTCCAAGCCGAAGTAGATGCGCTGGTCGGCGGTGAGCAGGCAACGGTAGGGGGCCCACCACACGGGCCGGCGGGCGGCCTCGCCCAGGGCGCGCAGATCCCGCGCCAGCGGAGCCGAGGCCACGCCGTACTCCACCAGGAGGGCGTCGAGCTCCGCCCGGGGCAGGACCTGCTGGCAGTTCTCGTAGCGCATCATCTTGGCGTGGGACCAGTCCAGGTCCCGGGCGACCTGCTGCTGGGTGAGCCCGTTTTCGTGGCGCAGCGCGATGAGGGCGCGCATCAGCAGGTGCTGGTGGACCACGGGGCCGCGATCATCGCTCACCGGCGGCCTCCTTCTCCGGGGCAGGGCGCGACCTGCCCGGGGCTGCCGGCTCCATTGCCGAGCCGGGTGGTGGTGTGAATCTGGGACAACGGGGTCCTTCCTGCGGTGGTGGCCGTGAACAGCGCTGCACCGGCCTGGGGCGGTCAGGGGTGGTAGGGCTGAGCGGCCGCGAACAGCGCCTCGAACTGGTCCCGGTATCCGGCCAGGTAGGTGTCGGGCACGATCAAGCGCCCGGTAGGGGTCTCCATCTGGACGTGGCGGCCGTCCACGATGGTGAACCCCCCGTACCAGGGCACCCCGGCGTCGGTGGGCAGGACCCGCAGGTCGACGGTGGGCCGGTCGGCGAACAGGGTGAGGAGGCCCCGCTGCATGTGCTGCGCCCGGTCGGGGAGGTGGTCCAGGTGCAGGGCGGCGGGGGTGATGACGAACCGGCACCGGTGCCGGGACAGGTAGTCGCTGCGGTCCATGCGCACCAGTACGGCCTCGTCCAGGTCCTCGCCCCTCAGTCCGGCGGCGGACAGCACGTGGCGGGAGTACCCGGGGGCTTGGAGCGGGCCGGGGATCAGGGCGGGCACGAATGTGTCCACCGACACCTTTACGGCGGCTTCGGTGGCCTCGACCGCCTGCTGGGAAGCGAGCAGGGTCGCGGACCGCTCATCATCGGGGTGGGTGTGCGTCATGGTGTTCTCCTCAACGTCGGTAGGGCGGGGGTGTGGGCCGGTGGTGGCCCGCAGGACGGGCAGGCCACCACCAACCCCACGGGGGCGGGTCAGATCCACTCGGGCAGGGCGGCGTTGATGTCCACCAGGGAGGTGTCCAGGCGCATCAGGATCAGCGAGTGGTCGCTGAACTCGTGCTGGTGGTGCACGTAGGAGGTGATGGCGGGCACCAGGGGCGGGGTGACCCAGAACTGGTCGACCCGGCACCGGCCGCGGCCGGTCGGGGCCAGCAGCGAGGTGTCCCCGGTGCGGTCGGCCATGTGCAGCGCCACATCGGTGAGCCCCCCGAGCTGGAGGGTGCGGCCGACGATCCGATTGGGGACCAGGGACCCGTCGGCGTCGACCAGCCAGCGCGAGGACCGGTTGTACGGGGGGATGGTCGCCGGGTCGGGCACCGCGGCGGGGTCGTCGCGGTGGGAGAAGTGGTTGACATCCCCGCCGACCAAACCGAGGCCCCCGTAGCGGTAGGCGCGGGCGACCATGACCTGCGCCTCGGTGG
This sequence comes from Nocardiopsis sp. NPDC006139, assembly GCF_040614155.1. Taxonomy (NCBI): domain Bacteria; kingdom Bacillati; phylum Actinomycetota; class Actinomycetes; order Streptosporangiales; family Nocardiopsidaceae; genus Nocardiopsis; species Nocardiopsis sp. NPDC006139. The sequence continues at coordinate 293,647 of NZ_JBEXTT010000007.1, read as the reverse complement.
CGGCGGCTGTGGCCGAGTAGGGGGTGAGGTGGGCGCTGATCGCCGCCAGCGGGGTGTCCAGGCCGGGCAGTTCCAGCACCGCGACGCCGAGACCGTGGTGGACCATGTGCTGGTAGCGGTCCTCGAACTGCTGGATGTGGATGGTGTCGGGATTGATCATCACGCCGGTCCCACCTCCGGCAGGGGTGATGATGTGCCCGGCCATGCGCAGGCCCAGGTCCCGTTCGGCATGAAAGAGCGGCTGCCGGTTGTAGTCGTGCCATTTGCCGATCTCCTGGAGCAGCAGGATGTCGGGACGGTGCTCGGTGATGGCGGCCATGAGACCGTTCCACCGATCGGGGTCGGGGTCACCGTTGGGGGTGTAGAGCCCCGAGTGGGACATGTTCTGGGCGACGACGGTCACCGTGGTCGAACTGGTCATCAGACTCCTTGGTGTGCATAGAAGAAGCGGGGATCCGGGCCGGGGCAGGGCACGGGCGGTCGTTGCGGGAGGTTCGTTGAAACCGGGGCATCGGATAGGGAGCCGCCGTAGGATCAGCGGGCGAGTGAACGACGAGCCGTGCCGATGCCGAGCGGGTGCTGGTGGCGTTCCACCGCACTCCGGGCCCGAGATTCGGGCTCGACCTGATCGAGGCCACTGGGCTGTCCAGCGGCCGGGTGTACCTGGCGCTGGCCCGGCTGACCGGGGCCGGATGGGTGGCCAAGCGGTGGCAGGAACCCCACGAGATCCCTCACGACCACCCTGCCCGCGTGCTGTACGAGCTCGCCCCGCTGCCGCCCGGGAGCCGCGTCCGCTGAGACGGCCGCGGCCCGTGGGAGTGCGCAGAGCCTGGGCGGCGGCCGGTGTTCGGCGGGTGGTGGTCATGGTCGGCTGCTCCTCAGTTGAACCACAAGGTGGTCGAGACCAGGCCCGGGCCCTGCGGGTGCAGGGGCCACCGAGTGTGGGTGCCCTCGACCTGGGTGAACCGTGCCCCCACCAGCAGCCCCACCCCAACAGCACCCTCTCCGGCTTCGGCGAAGGGTGCGGGGTCCAGGTCCGACAGGGAGGCCACGCCCCGGCCGCCAGGGGGATCGGCCGGTGCGCCGGCGTCGTGGACCAGGGCACGCCACCGGTCCTGGTCGCGGTCGCTGAACGGCAGGGCGACCAGGGTCGGGTCGGCGCACGGCGCGGTGAGAACAGGGGCGGCACCTGCCGGATCAGGGTGGACGCACATCCAACGCACCGCCAGGTCGGGGTCATCGCGGCGCGCCAGGCGCGCACTGTGCGCCCCGGCGCTGTGGGCGGTGTCGCCGGTCCAGCAGACCAGGTGCCACACGGTGGCGTCGTAGGCCAGCGCGGTGCCCGTCCCCGGCGGGCCGAGGCGGATGTCGACGGGGCGTCCGATCGCCTGGGACAGGGCGAGCGCGGCCCGGCGGGCGTTGCGCTGGCCGTCGGTGTGCCACCCGGTGGCGCCGTACACGGCCAGCAGGGAAGTGCCCACGGTGGTGCACGGGGCGATCCCGGCCTCGAACACCTCCAGGCTGTGTCTCGGGGCAGCGCCTGGCGCATCTCCCAGGTGCAGTACCCCTACCGTGAGCTCTTCGCTGTCGTGTCCGGGCTGGGGGCCTTGGAGCAGGGGCCGGTACCGGTGGTCCAGCGCCCACGTGAGCACCATGACCCGCCGCTCGTGGTCGGTGGGCCGCAGCACAGCCAGCAGCCGCTCGGCCGGAACCGGGTGGGGGCGCCGGATGCCGTCGCGGATGGCCGCCAGAGTGCCATGGGTGATCGTCGCGGCGTTGACGAGGTCGGTGGCGCTCAGGCCGCGCCGTACCCGCAGTCGATCCAGCACGGCACCGGCCGCCGCGTACGGGCACCCGCGTACGGGTCGGGGCGGTCCCTTCGGGGTGTGGGCCGCGGCGGCGGGTGGTGGGGCCGGGGCGGGGGTGCGGGCGCGGCCCTTGGTGCGGATGCGGGTGCCCGCGTAGACGAGCTGGTTGCGGACCGCGGATCGGCTCCAGCCCGTTTGCTCGGCCAGTTGCGCGATGCCGGCACCTTGTTCGTAGACCGGACGCATTTGCTCCCCGGGCGCGCGTTGGCCGAGCGTGGCGAGCAGACGGGCCAACCTGGTCGCGCTCTCGGCCCCGGGCGCGGGCTCTTTGCCCGGGGTGGGGGGCGTGGTCGTTGCGGGTGCGTCGTTCACCGGGGGTGGCCGCCTTCCTCCAGGGTGAGGGTGGCGGTGATGAGCTTGTGGTCGGTGTGGGCGGGGTCCCCGGGCCACACCCGGTAGGTGCCCGGGACCACGTCGATCCGGTCGGTGGCCAGGATCCAGTCGATGAGCAGTGAACCGGGGGTGTGGGTGGTGGGCTCCAGCAGGGCAGGAGGCCGGCCGCGTTGTTCCCAGTCGCGTTCGGCCAGCGCGTACAGCCCGCACCCGTCGGTGTGGCGGCGGGTGCCGGTGTTCTCGTCCCAGGGGCCGATCAGGGTGTCCAGGGCGCGGGTGTCGTCCACCCACTGCCCGGAGGGCAACAAGAGGCCCTTCTGGCGGCGTTTGTGCGCCGGGACGTTGGTGTAGTCGCGGTGGGGCAGGTGCGGCCCCGAGGCGGTGGAGTTCAGGTCGCCGGCCACGACCATGGGGAAGAAGCCGCCGGTCTGGGAGGCGAGGATCTCGGCCTCCATCAGTCGGCGGGTCCCGGATGCGTAGTCGAAATGCGGGATGTGGATCCGCAGCGCGGCGTTGTGGGGCTCGCGCGTGGTCAGCGTCCAGGTGTTGCGGCCCCACCGGTGGTGGTCCGTCTGGGCGACCGACTCTTCCACGAGCCTCCACACCTGGGTGTCCCACACCAGGGCGGGCGGGTTGTTGGACCGCTCGATGTCTCCGATCTCGATCTCATAGGGGCCGCCGCCGAACAGGTTCTCGAAGATGTCCAAGGCCTCGCGTGCGTGGATACCGCGCGGCAGCCGCCACCGGGCCTCGTTGATGGCCATGAGGGTGGGTCGCACACCGGTGGCGGCGTAGCCGGCGAAGACCGAGTGCAGACGGGACAGACCGAGCCCGTTCTCCAGGCCGTCTTTGAGGTTGACCAGGGCGAAGGGGACCTGCATGAGACTCCTGACTGTGGTGGCCGAAAGCCGGTCGGGCAGGGACGTGGACGGGTTCTTGTCGTGGGGGTTCACCGGAGCGGCACCACCCTGAGCCGGGCCGCAGAGGGGCGGGGGAGCCTGCGCACCCGGAGCGGTCGCCACCGGTCCCGGCACTCCTCCAAGTACGCGAGGGTTTGCGTTGTGCTCCAGGCCTGGGTGTGCGCCTGCTCCCACCGGGCCCGGGCCTGGTCGGTGGCGGGCTCACCGGTCAAGGTCAGGGGCCGGGGCGGCTCGTCCAGGATGTGCACTCCGCCGGGCAGTTCGCACAGGGTGAACCGGTCAGACCCGCCTCGGGACGGGAGCAGCCGCAGCCGCCCCTGGCGGGCTTGGCGCAGAAGGGCGTCCAGGACCAGCCCCGCCTGCACCGCATGGTCCTGCTGGGACACCAGCGTGGGGACGGCTGCACCGATGAGGTACTCCACCCGGATGCCGCTCAGCCGCAGGTGGGCCACAGCCAGCACACGCAGGGCCCGGATGCGCGCCCACCGGTCCGGATCGGTGGCGCGCAGGCGATGGTCGGGATCGGACAGGCCCCTGGCGCGGGGCCACAGCAGCAGGGGCACCCCCTGCTCGGACAGGCACCACAGCCGCTCGGCGGCGCACCAGGCGCCGATGCGGGCGGCGCCGGCCAGCCCCAGGGTGGGGCGGTGGGGGCGCCACCACTCGGTGCCGGTGGCATGGACGCGCAACGCCTCCAGCCGCATGCGCTGGGCGCCTGTGAGCTGGTAGAGCTCGCCGAGCGTGCGCAGTCGGGACGGGTCGAGGGGCTGTCCGCGCTCCCACTGCACCACCCGCACCGGCGGCACCCCCAGGGTGCGGGCGACGGCGCCGGTGGACAACCGGCGGGCGTGGCGAGCCCGGGCCAGGGTGCGGGCCAGGGTCACGGCGGCGCCGGTGGGGGTGAGCAGGTGGTCCTGCTCGCGGGCACTGGGCCGGTGCTCCATCACGTGCTCCCCGAGAAGCGGACCGATCCCGCAGGCGGTGGGGTGCCTGGGACGGTCAGCAGGGCGAAGAGAGTGTCGGTGCCCGACGACGGGACCGTCGGCAGCGGCCAGGTGGCCGCTGGGTGCGGGCCGACCAGGTCATCGAATCCGGCCCGGGTGAGGAGTTCGTGGAGTTCGTAGGCGGTCCGGGCGTGGTGCCCGTGCCCACTGGCCTGGGTGTGGCGGGCGAAGTCCGCGCGCACGTTGGCCCCGCAGGGTTGGAGCAGCCCGATGCGGCTTCCTGCCGGGAGCACCCCGGCCAGGGTACTCACCAAGTGCACCAGGGAGGCGTTGCCGTAGTAGACGGGGGCGGTCCCGGTCAGGGCGAGCACCGGCGGACCGGGCAGCCCCCCGGTGTCGGTGAGGGCGGTGCGGACCTGATCGGGATCGACCAGGTCCGCGCTCGCCGATCGTTCCTGCCACTGCGGGGCCCCAGGGTGAGGTGGGTCCTGGCCGGGTGGGTGCAGGTGCACGATGCGCCGCACCCCTACGGTGGTGGCGGCCTCGCACCACGCCCCGACGTGGGGGTCGAAGCAGCGCGGGGGGCGGGAGGTGTGGGCGTAGACGAGGCGGCCGATCCCCAGCGTGCGCGCCGCCCGCCCCATCACCGCCCGGTAGAACCGGTCAGGGATCTGGCCCGGGGCCGGGGTGCGGCCGGGCCGCAGAGGGACGGCCGGGGTGCCGGCCAGGTGGGTGTAGACGGGGACGGCGCTGCGCGAGGGGAGCGTCACGTCGGATCCTTTCGCTGAAGCTGCTCGGGGTGAAGGTGTGCGACCGGTTCGGGCACACCGGGGGTCATTGCAGCGCGTCCCTCGCCTGCTGCCAGGGCACCCGGTAGGTCGGTGCCCCGCCGGCCTCCGCGGACGGGCCGGGCCCGGGTGGACTCCACCGCCCACCCCCGGTCGGCGGCCGCGTCCAGGAAAGGCCGGGCCACCTCGGGTGGTGCGGTGAACCGGCCGTTCTGCTGCTGGTGTCCGGTGAGGTCCACGACGGCCTCCACCGTGGGGTCGCCGGTGACAGGAGTGGTGCTCATCGCAGCTCCTCCAGGCGTGCGGTGCGGGACGGGCGCACCATGCGGGTGCGGGCGCGGTCCGCGCGGGCGCTGACGGCGGCGGTGGCGGCCTCGGCCAGCGCCCGGGCGCCGTCCTCGTCTCGGGGGTAGCGGCGGGTGCCGTCCTCCAGGGTGAGCAGCCAGTACCGGCCAGCATCGGTGGAGTCCACGCGCACCCGGTGGCCGAACCGGGCCAGGTAGACGTCCTCGCCGCTCGCCTGGACGCGCAATCCGGCGCCGCGGGCGGCCTGGCGGAGTCTGGCCATGGCCTGCCCGGCCGGGGTCGGGGCGGTGGTGATACCTCTCAACGGAACCCTCCTGGGATGTGGGGTGCGGTCAACACGGTCGGGAGTGCCAGGTCCTTCAGGTGGGCGAGCACACGCCCTTCCTGTCCGGGGTCGGCGATGGGGCGGGCGTGGGCGCCGGCCGGGTCGGTCCAACTCACCCACCACCGCAGTACCGGGGCGCCGTCGGTGGTGTCGGGGCGCAGCGCGGCCAGCACGGTGCGCTCACCCCAGCCCAGGCGCACCCCCGTGGGGTGGTCGGTGACGGTGACGCCCTGCGTGCGGGCCAGCCGGTGCAGCCGCTCGGTGGGGGTGGCCCGGGCGGGGACGCTGACCGGGAACCCGACGAGTTCGCGTTCGACCTCGGCGACCCGGGCCAGCAGCGCCTCCTCGTCGGGGGCGTGCACCGGTTCCTGGGCCTGGGGGCCGCACCAGAATCCGACGTACCGGCGCTGGGACGGCGACCACAGCACCCACCAGCACGCCAGCTCCCCGTGCAGGCGCGCGGCGGCGGCGAACTGCGCCTGGTCGTGGGTGTAGCACCAGCCCACCCCGCCTCCTCACCGGTCGGCGCGTGTGCGGCGCTCACGCGGCCCGCCCCACCGGGGCCGGTGCGGGCGTCGGCGCGGTCTGTTCGTAGTGGCGGCGGGCCCGCTCCAGCAGGGCGGCCCAGTCGGTGACCTCGGGTCGGCGCGCCAGCAGCGCCCGGCGCTTGCGTGCGGTCATCCCGCCCCACACTCCGGCCTGGATGCGGTTGTCGAGGGCATCGGCCAGGCACTCGGTGCGGATCGGGCACCCGGTGCACACCTTCGCGGCGTCGTCCTGGGCGATCCCCCGCACGTACATCGCGTCGGGGTCGGTGCGGCAGTGGGCCGACAGGGCGGTGCCGGAGTGCATGGTGGGGTCCTTTCGTGTCGTCGACGGGGGCGGGGGCTCCCCGCCGGTTGTCTCCGGACCCTTGGGGTCGGCGGGCCGGACTAGTCAGGGCGGGGAGCCCTCGGGGCGGTGCCGGGCCCAGGGCATGGAACGGACGGTCGGCACCGCCGGTTCAGGGGTCAGCGCAGGCCGCGTCTGTACCAGGTGTCGTAGTCGGTGGCGGCGGCCCACAGCCGCTCGAACCGGGTCTGGAAGAGGGCGTACTCCCCGGGTGCTGGGTTCGCTGGTCGACAGGTGTGTGGGGGTGTCCCCGCCCCGGGGCCGAGGCACGGGCCCGGACGGGAGTCGGGGCGGGGACACCGGGCACCACCCTGGAGGGAAGGAGGGCGGCGCCGGGAACGCCCGCGTTCTCGCGTTCACTGGGTATGAACCGCGGGCGTGGTCGGGTCACGGGGTGGGCACGGTCGCCTCCGTCCGGGGCAGCAGGGCGGTGAGGCGCTCCACGGTGGCCGCGATGGTCGCGTCGGCGGCCAGGTCGGTAACGGACTCGGTGGCCCAGGCCGGGTGTGCGGTGCGCAGGTGGGCGAGCACACCGACCAGGTCCAGAGAGGTCACGCCGGCTTCGGCCCAGGACACGTCCACCGAGCCGGGGGCGGTGCCGATGGTGCGGGTGGCCAGGGCCAGCACCAGGCCGGTGACACGGCCGTGGTCCTGGGCCGTCCAGGTGGCCGCGGCGGGAAGGTCCACGTGGGTGCGGTCCTCGGCGCCGGTGCGCTGCCAGACGGCCGGGGGCAGCTCGGCGCGTTCTTCACCAGGGGAAGAGGGGCCGGTGGGGGTGTGGCCGTGCACGTACAGGCCGGCGACGGCACGGAAGAGCTCGTCGGGGTCGGTGGTGACGGTGGCCACCGGGGTGCCCGGGGCGGTATCGGTGATGTGGCCGGCCAGCACGGCCCGAGCTCCGACCTCCACCACGCCGGTGGGCTGCCCCTCGGTGAGGCGGCCGATGACATCGGCGAAGCGTACCCGGGCGCGCAGCTGGTAGGCCCAGTAGTCGGCGCCGAGGCCGGTGGCGGGTGCTCCGGTGGCGGTGGAGACCATTAGAGCCGTCGGTGCGCTGGGCTCGAGGGTGTCCAGTTCCTGGCGCAGTGCTTCTTGGAGTGGGGTGACCGCGGGGCTGTGGGCGGGCACCACGTCGCGGATCGCCTTGGCCCACACTCCCGCCCGCTCCAGGGCCGCAGCCGCCGCCGCGAGGTCGGCAGTGGCACCGGAGAGCACGCTCAACCGGGGGCTGTTGACCACGGCCACGTCCACGCCGTACTCGGCCGCCACCGCCTCCGCCTGGTCGACGGGCAGGGCCACGGCGAGCATGCCGCCCTTCCCGGACAGGGGCGCGAGCAGGCGGCTGCGGGCCGCGATGACCCGCGCGGACTGCTCCAGGGTGAGAGCGCCCGCGGCGTAGGCGGCGGCGACCTCCCCGGCCGAGTGCCCCACCCACACCTGGGGGGCGATGCCCCAGGCGGTGAGGGTGTCGGCCAGGGCGACCTGGACCAGCCACCCGGCGTGCTGGATCTGCTCGAACCCCTCCAATGGTGCACCGGGAGCCCACACGGGGCCGTCCACGAAAGGTTGCAGGGCGGCCCGGCCTCGATCCACAGCGGCGGCGAAGACGGGTGTGGTGGCGGCGAGTTCGACGGCCATGTGCTGGTGGTGGGTGCCGTGCCCGGACATCACCCCCACCAGCCGCTCACGCGGGCCGTGGGCGGCCAGGGGGCCCAAGATGTTCTGGTGGGGGCGGTTATGGGCGATGGCGTGCAGGGCCTCGGCCGCCTCGCCGGGGGTGCGGGCCACCACGGCGGCGCGGTGGCGCGGGTCGTGGTCGCGGCCCCACAGCGCGGCCGCGCCGACCGGGACCAGGTCCTCGAGCGCGGCCACGGCGGGGGCCCACCGGGCGGCGGTGCGGGTGAGGACCTGGCGGGTGTGCCCGGACAGCGGGATCACCACCGGTGCCGCTGGTGCCCGCTTGCTGGCGGGTTGCGGTTCGGGGGCGGGGGCGAGGATGAGGTGGGCGTTGGTGCCGCCGAACCCGAACGCCGACACCCCCACCGCCGCAGGGGTCCCCTCGGCGCCGGTGGGCCAGTCCACGGCCCGGGTGGGCACGGTGATGCGGCGGTTGCCCACCAGGGCGACCGGGTCGGTGTGGTTCAGGGTGGGCCAGATGCGTCCCGCGCGGGCGCCGACCGCCGCGCACATCACGTTGACGACCCCGGAGGCGGCCTCGGTGTGGCCGAGGCCGGGTTTGACCGAGGTGAGCAGCAGCGGCTGCTCCCGGTCCCGGGTGCGGTAGGCGTCGGCCACTCCGCGCAGTTCCTGGGCGTCCCCGGCTGCGGTGCCGGTGGCGTGCCCGAGGACCGCGCCGACCTGGTCGGGTTCCAGGCCCGCCGCTGCCAGGGCGCGGGTGATGGCCTTGGCCTGCGCGTGGCCGTTGGGGGCGATCAGGTGCGGGGTGCGGCCGTCGTGGGTCACGGCGCTGCCCAACAGGCGTACCCATTCCCTGGTGCCGGGGGTGAGGTCGATGGTGCGGCACAGGATGAGGGCGCCGCCGCCCTCGGAGCGCACGTACCCGTGCGCCGCTCGGCTGAACGGGGAGCACACCCCGCCGGGGGCCATCACCCCGTCGACCTGGTGGAAGTAGGCGTTGATGGCGGCCGAATCCAGGCTGTTGACGCCCAGGACGACCGCGGTGTCCACCGTCCCGTCGACCAGGTCCCGCGCCGCCAGGTGCAGGGCCACGGCGGAGGCCGAGCACGCCGAGTCCACGACGAAGCTGGGACCGTGCACGCCCAGGTGGTAGGAGACGCGGTTGGCGATGATCGACAGGGCGCCGCTCTGCCCGGTGTGCGGGGTGGTGCGCACCCCGGGGGCGAACACCCGGCCGGCATGGTCGACCCCCGCGGCGCCGGCGTAGACGCCGGTGTCGGTGCCGGCCAGTGAGGAGGGGCGGATCCCGGCGTCGGCGAGCGCCTCCCACACCAGCTCCAGGGCCAGGCGTTGTTGAGGGTCCATCTGTTCGGCCTCGTCGGCGCTGATCCCGAAGTGCCACCGGTCCAGGCCCCAGTCGTGGTCGGTGAGGGTACCGCCGTGCCACCGCCGGCGGGGACGCTGGTCGGGGTGGACCTCGGAGACCAGCCGTTCCCACCGCTCCTCGGGCAGGGGACCGACGACGGTGCGGTGCCCGGCCAGGGCCTGGGCGAGCTCGTCGGGGGTGGTGATATGGCCGGGCAGGCGCACCCCCATCCCCACCACGGAGACCGTGTGCGTGCTCATCGGATCGGCCCCCGCACCACGAACACCGCCGCACTGTGCATCACCCGTACATCGACCTGGGCGAAGCGCAGGTTCAGCTGCCGCTCCAGATCCACCAGCCGGTCACCGCGGTTGTGGAAGGTGTTGCGGCCCGGCTTGTTGTAGGCGCGCATCAGGAGGCGGGCCGGCAGGTTGTGGTCGGCGTCGGGGTCGCCCGCGCCCAGCAGGGTGTAGCCGAAGGCGACACCGTCGTCGGTGAGCGCGTCAACGAGCCCGTTGAACGCGGTGGCCTTGGCGGTGAACCCGGCTCCGGGCACGCAGTGCAGGACGTTGCCCATCGCGATGGAGGTGAACGTCCGCGCCAGGCCGGGCCAGGGGGCGGCCAGGATGTCGTGCAGGTGGGCGGTGACCTGCGCCCGCCCCGAGAGCCGCTGCTGCGCGTGGGCCAGGGGCGCGGTGTTGATGTCGAGCACGTCGACGCGCCACTGCTCCGGGGGAGCGGGCGGTGGAGTGGTGGCCAGCATCTCGGCGTCGGCGGGACCGATCTCCAGGTGGCGGGCGCTCACGTGCTCGGCGTACAGGCCGGCCAGGGCGGTGTTGTCGATGCGCCAGGCGTAGGTGTGGGACAGCTCTCCGACGAGCCGCTTGTACCGGGCCAGGTTGCGGGGGCTGTACAGGGTGGGGTTGGGGGACGACACCCAGGAGGCATCGGTACGGGGGGTGTTCTCGGGCATGGGTGACCTCGCTTCGGCGTTGCCGCCTGCATCGAAGAAGGGGGTAAGAGGGCGGGGTGTCAGGCCATGGGGAGCATGCGGGAGAGCTCGGCGGGGTCGTCGAAGCCGCGCACCCAGGCGTTGGCGAACCTCTGGTCGGTGGCGGCCGTGGCCATCGCCGCCATCAGCTCCGGGGGGACGTTGCCGGTGTGGACGGCGTTGACCAGGTGCGAGAACGACGCGGTGTGGCGGATGTGCTCGTTCCACAAGGTGGTGAAGGTGTCGGTGAAGAACGCCTCGTCGAAGCCGCCGTGCTGGTTGTAGTGCTCGACCATGCGGTCGGCGGTGAAACAGGCGCTCTTGGTGGACAGCGACCAGCCCTGTCCGGTGCGGGGCTCGGTGGTCACGACCGTGTCGCCGACGCCGACGACGAAGCCGGTGCCCACGCGGGCGACCGGGGTGCGCACGACCGGGGTGACCGTGGTCAGCAGGGTGTCGCGGGGGTCGGACAGCGTGGCCTTGGTGAACCGCTCGCCCAGTTCCGGCAGGAGTCGGGGCAGCCGTTCAGCGAGTAGGGCGTGCACGTCGCCCTTGCGGATGGTGCTCAAGTCCAAAGGGTTGTCGGTGCCGGGGCGGGCCGTGACCATCACCGAGTGCGCGATGCCCTCGTAGGTGAGGATCGGCACCACGTACACCTCACCGTCGGCGAGGGAGTACACCTCCACCTCCGCCTCCGCTTCAGGGAAGTCGTGCAGGTACACCTGGGAGACGACCTGCCGTTCGGCGGCCAGGGGCCGACTGGGGTCGGCGGGGAAGAGGTGCCCGAGCTCGCCCGCGCCCACGGTGATAAGGATCGCGTCGAACATGCGGGTGAACACGGTCAGGTCGGACAAGGTGATGCCGTGGATGATGACCTTGCCGCCGCGGTCCTCGAAGTACTCCAGCAGATCAGGCAGCTTCACCCGCGGTTCCACCGCTGCTCCTGCTGCCCCCAGGTGGCCGGTGAACCCGAACTCGGCACCGTCGCGGGTGCGCGTGGTCATGGACACCGTTTGGAACAGGTGCTCCTGGCCCTCCCAGAAGTCCAAACCCAGGGTGCGCTCCAAGCCCAAAGCGGTGGGCAGCGTCAGCTGGGTCATCTGGGCGCTGCCGCGGCGCAGCTCCTCCGACGACATGGAGGTGGCGACGGTGACATCTGCGCCCCGGGCGAGGAGGCGGTGGGCGAGCACGAGCCCGGTCAGCCCGGCACCGACGATCAGAACCTTCACGATTTCAGCTCCCAGGTCGGGGGTGGGGGTCACACACGGCGGGCCGTGCGCTGGTTGATCACGTCGCCCAGCGCGGCGCGGGTGGCGGGCACCGAACGCACGTCGCACAAGGTCACCTGGCTCGCCGGCAGGCCCAGCCGGTCTGCGATGGCCTCCGGGTCAGGGCTGTCGCGAACGTGGTCCAGCACGACCTGGACGGGCAGCGCATGCTCCGACAACAGCTCCAGGGCCTTTTGTGCCTGGTCGAGCTCACCGGGACCGGTGACGACCAGGGCGCCGCAGGCATCGCGCACCACGCTGGGCCACAGCGCGTCGAACAGGATCATGTCGGGCAGCCCCAACAAGTGGAGGTTGGTGGTGGCCAGGGGTACCCGCCCCATGGACACCTGCACCGACACCGGTGCGCCGCGGGGCGCCTCGCCCTGGTCGTGGTTTCCGGTGCCGCGCATGTAGAGGGTTTCCACATGGGTGATGGGGGTGCTCGCCGAGCACGCGCCGATGAACTCCGCCGCACGGTGTTCGGGGGTGCCCAGCACGATGACCTTGGAGGAGCGCAGAGTCGCGTCGCAGTAAGAGGAGCGCCCCCAGGCGTCGCGGACCTCATCACGCGGATCGAACACTCCGCTCCGCTGTCGGCTGACCCGGGCCCGGTATCGGCGCAGCAGCTCGGTGACCAGAAGGATCGTCACCCCCCGGCTCATACGCAGCCGTGTGGCGATCTCCATGACCGTCAGCGGCGGCGCACCTTCACGATCCAGGTGGTACAGCAGCAGCCACACCGCCAGAGCACGCTCGTCAACAGCGTCAGTGACGTCGAAACCGGTATCGCCAAGCGGGCGCACCAGGGTGTGCTCCCCGATGGGCGGCAGCAGGACATTGTCCGGTATATACGGGCCCACGGCGGGCTTGACCGATGGCATCAACGGCTCCCACTCAGAACAGGAGGCAGGGTGTGCAGGGCCGTATCGGTCCCCGCAGGCAACAGCGGGGCGACACGGTCGGCGAAACGGGCCAGCACAGAGCCCGCATCGGACAGTCCCCGTTTGGGGACCACCCCGGCCACCCACATGTCGTCAGTGGCCGGCAACAGGACCAACGCCCCGTCATTGAAGCGGACGACCAAACGCTCCACCGTGAGCGGAACGTCCTTTTTCAGACCCATTTCCGCATAAGCCCGGGAGAGGTTCTTCAACGCGTATCCGATCGCCCCGCACCGCTCGATCGCCTCACGGGACAAAGCAGGACTGGCGTCCACGACCCGGCCGTCGCTGGCGAAGACCACCACGTCGAAGCCGTGATCGGTGTGCAGGGTGCGGATCTGTTTGTGAACGGTAGCCGCAGCATCATCGCCTACCAGGCTGCCCACAGGTGCCGTATCGCGGGGGTCGATCGTGTCCATGCCCCCATCATGGGAGCATCAGGGAAAGACAATCCATCAGCGCCCTGATATTTTCCATCAGCGCCCTTATGGCAATTATCAGCGCACTGATGATTGCTATCAATGTACTGACATCCCTTCCGTTCGCGCATTTCATGCGTGATTCTTTGTGCGAATGGAGGAGAGTCCGATGAACCGTTGTGCGAACTGCGGGCGCGACCGGGCCGCGCGTCGCTGCACGTGTGTCCCCGAGGTGTTCTGGGACCTGGACGATGTCCGCGCGGCGGTCAGCGCGGGTGATGCCGCGGAGATCATCCGCCTTCTGCGGCGCGAGACCCGGCTCAGTCAGACCGCGATCGCGCAGATGGCCGGCCTGTCCCAGGGCATGGTCAGCGCCATCATCTCCGGCAGCCCGCTGATCTCCCGCGACCGCCACCAGCGGGCCTTGAGAGGCCTTGGCGCTCCCGAACCGGTCCACCTGGTATCCGTACCTTCTGCGGAGAGTGGTTCCGGAGACCTGAGCACGATCCTGCGCGATGGCACCGACCGGGCCGCTCTGAGTGGCATGGAGCAGGAGCTCGCGGCTCTGTCGGCCGCCTACGTCAGCCGGCCCTGCGCCCCGCTGCTGCCCCGCCTGAACACCCTGCGCAGCAGCGCCCTGGAGCGCTACCGTTCCGGAGCCCGCCCCCGCCACGCACACGACCTGCTGGTCATCGTCGGCGCCTGCGAGCTCCTGCTGGCCTACGCCGCCCACGACGGCGGCAACCCCGCCGCTGCCCTGGCCCACCTGGAGCGCGCCGCACGGTGCGCGGACTTCACCGAACACCCCCACCTGCCCGGCTGGATCATCGGCACCCGCGCCCTCATCGGCGACTGGCACCCCTCCACCAGCACCGCCACCCTTGCCCTGCCCGGCCACGCCCCCAGCCCCCAGGCGTGGGCACGCCTGACCGCCATCACCGCCCGCGCCGCCGCCCGCCGCCACGACAGGCACACCGCCCGCGCGGGACTGGACCGGCTCGTAGACCACCAGGCCCAGCCCACCGACACCGACGACCTCTCCCGACGCCTGGGCGGCATCTTCGCGTTCCCCGACCCCAAACGCGACTACTACATCGCCGCCACCGCCGTCCTGCTGGGCGACGGCGACCGCGCCGCCACCCACGCCCACCGGGCGATCACCGCCTACGAGGCCGGCCCGGCGATCCAACGCAGCTACGGCGACCTCGCCCTGGCCCGCATCGACCTGCTCTCCGCCCACCTGCTGCGCGGCGACACCGACGCCGCCCACACCGCCCTGGAGCAGGTCGCCCGGATCCCCGAGAGCGACCGCATCCACCAGCTGCGCCCCGCCCTGCACGCCTGCGCCGAGCTGGCATTGAACGCCCCCATCGCCCCGAGCCAGAAACGGGAGATCACCGACCGGCTGACCGCGTTGCGGCTACCGTGGGGACCATGAGCGCCCCCCTGACATCCGCTCCCGCCGTCCTGACCGAGGCCGCCCACACCCTGGGCGCCGACCCGGCCACCGCCGTCCTGGTCCGCCACCACGGCACCCAGGTCTGGCACCTGCCCCGCGCCGGGGCCATCGTGCGGGTGAGCGGCCTGCGCCACCACCAGGCCGCCGAACGCTCCGTGGCCCTGACCCGCTGGCTGCACACCCGTGGAGTCCCGGTCACCGAACCCCTCCTGGACCGCGTCCTCATCACGGAGACCAGCGTGGCCACTCTGTGGCGGTACTACCCCCAACCTGCCGACACCCATCCCGCGCCCGCGGACCTGGGTGTCGCGCTCACGGCCCTGCACCAGGCCGGACCGCCCCCGGCCTCGATCCACCTCCCCGCGGCCGCTCCGCTGAGCTCCCTGCGCCACACCCTGAACCACACCACCACCCTGGCCACGGGGGTCGTGACCGAGCTGTCCGGGCGCATCGACGACCTGCTCGACGCCTACTACGAACTGGACTTCCCCCTCGGGGTGGGGCTGATCCACGGCGACGCCTGGCTGGGGAACATCCTGTTCGACGGGGACCGGCCGGTGCTGGGCGACTGGGACGAGGCGGTGCTTGGCCCCCGCGTCCTCGACCTCGCCAACCTCTGGCAGGGCCACCGACGGTTCGGTCGCACCCGCGCCGAGATGGACGCGTTCACCGCCGCCTACGGCTACGACCTATCCAGCTGGCCCGGTCTGGACGTCCTGATCCGCATCCGGGACCTTCACACCCTGGGGTCCTACGTCCGCGCCGCGGACCGTGGCGACCAGGCCGCCCAGACCCAGCTCACCCGCAGACTCGCCACCCTGGACGACCCCGCAGCCTCCTGGACCTCCCGATGACCACCCCACCCGAAGATCCGGCGTGC
Source organism: Nocardiopsis sp. NPDC006139 (assembly GCF_040614155.1). Lineage (NCBI taxonomy): Bacteria > Bacillati > Actinomycetota > Actinomycetes > Streptosporangiales > Nocardiopsidaceae > Nocardiopsis > Nocardiopsis sp. NPDC006139. Next base: position 278,310 of record NZ_JBEXTT010000007.1, on the reverse strand, counting down.
GGGTACTGTCGGCGATCGCGCGCCTCGGCGGGGCCGGGGTCGTGTGCGTGCATCCCGGCATGGTTCTGGGACGTGCCCGAGGTGCGCAGGGCGGTGGAGGAGCGGGATCCCAGTGAGCTGATCCGGTTGCTGCGCCGGCACACGGACCTGTCCCAGACCGCACTGGCCCGGATGGCTGGCATCTCCCAGCCGTTGGTGTCCGGCATCGTCTCGGGCAAGACGACCATCAAGCACCTCGACAAGGCGAAGGCCGCCCTTGAAGGTCTGGGGGCTCTTCGGCAGCCTGGATCTGCTGATGTGTCCGCCTTCACTGATGCGACCTCGGGTAGCACCTCCTCCTCCGGGAACGCACCGGGGAAGCTGGAAGATGTGAAGCGACGAGACTTCCTCGAAGTGGCCGGCACCAGCGTTATCACCGCTCCTCTCATCAACCTGCCCGGGTTCGGCACCGACACGACCCGGGTCACCCCTGGAGAGCTGGACGAGGTCCACCAAGCCGCCGCCGTCTTCTCCAGCTGGGACCACACCTATGGCGGCGCAGGCGTACGCGCCGCCGTCACCGCACACCTGCGCTGGGCCGTCTCCCTACTGGACCGAACCATCCCCTCAGCCCTGCGGGAGGACACCTTCTCCGCCGTGGCTAGGCTCGCCATGGTCTGCGGGTTCATGGCCTTTGACGCCTACGCCCACGACGAAGCACGGCGCATGTTCACCTTCGCCACCCGCGCAGCCGAGGAGGCGAACGACTGGCACCTACGTGCCAAAGTCCTGTCGCACCGCTCCCGTCAGGAGATCTGGTGCGGCGACCCCGAAGCCGGCCTGACCTTCGCCGAGCTCGCTCTGGTGCGCTCCGACCGCCTCTCGCCACCAGAGGTCGCCATGCTCCTGACGGCCAGAGCGCGCGCCTTCGCCAAACTCCGCGATACCCAGCAGACCCTCACCACTGTGGCCCACGCCGACGAAGCCTTCGCCGCCCAAGGCGGCCCCCAGGTTCCGGAATGGATGGCCTACTACGATGCTGCCCAGCACGCCGGAGATACCGGCCACGCACTCTGGGATCTGGCTGTGGAGAACCTGCACCCCGCGAAACCGGCCCATGACCGCCTCCAGATGGCAGTGGAAGGCCACTCGGACGCCTACCGCCGCTCCCGGGCCATCTCCGGCATCAAACTCGCCTCCTTGCAGACACGCAGCGACACCGAACAGGGCCAGGACACTGCCTTACGTGCCCTGGATGACATGGGCCAGGTGCGCTCCCGCCGCGCCGAAGACGACCTTTGGGAACTCGCGACCACAGCTTCGGACACCGCACCAGAGTTGAGCCGACTCATCATGGACCGGATCGAAAGCAGACCATAACCTTGACCCCCGCGGCCGAATACCAACAACTGCTCGCCCCAGCACTGCGCCAAGCCGGCATCCCCCGCTCACCGGAGCAAGCGCGCCCGATCCGCTTGGGCGAGAACGCCATCCTCAGTCTGTCCGGCCTCGTCGCCCGTATCTCCCGGCCTGGACAAGCCCGTGCCGCACACCGAGAAGTGGCCATCGCCCGCTGGCTCGCCACACAAGGACTCCCAGTCGTCACCCCTCTCGATGTCGACCAGCCCATCATCATCGACAATCGAGCCATCACCTTCTGGGAAGAACTGCCCGAGCACGGCCCCGGCACCGTTGAGGACGTCGCACACCTTCTGCGCACCCTTCACGCTTTACCGGTTCCCGACCACCTGAACCTGGGACGGCTCGACCCGTTCGTGCGACTGCCCCAACGCATCGACGACGCCGTCGGACTCAGCGACGCTGACGTGGCCTGGTTGCGCGAGCGTCTCGCCGAGTTGCAAGAGGCGTGGAAGACGCTCCCCGGCGGCCTGAGACATACCGTGGTCCACGGTGATGCATGGACCGGCAACATTGCCCGCCATGCCCACGGCACGCTTCTCCTCGACCTGGAGCGCTGCTCGGTCGGTCCACCGGAGTGGGACCTGGTATCCACCGCGATGAAGACCCACTCGGTGCCGTGGCTTTCGGAAAGCGACTACCGCAGCTTCGTTCAGGTGTATGGGGGCGACGACGTCAGGGCTTGGCCCGGTTTCTCTACCCTGCGGGACATCCGCGAGTTGCGCATGACGCTGTACTTCGTCCAGCATTCATCACAAGAGCACATGCACTCGGAAGCCCAGCTGAGAATCGACTGCCTTCGCGGTCGCCAGGGAGCCCGCCCTTGGCCCTGGACACCAGCAACATGAACCCCTAAATTGACCATTCTTTCGAGACGGTGTACGAAGCAGAAGCCTTGGTGAAGCGAAATCGATAGCCTTTTGGAAGGTTTGGCAAACCGCTTCTCCTCTCACTCGTCCACCAGGTGGGAGCCAACCGGGCTGGCTAGTTTCCGGAGGAGATCAACAGATCTGGGAGTTCGGTCAGGTCGTTGATGATCCAGTCCGCGCTCTCCCGCACCACGGGGTCATCCGCCCACAAGTACCCCCACGGACCGCGCCGGATCAGCACGGTGCGCAGCCCCGCGGACTTGGCCGGCACCACGTCGTTGTCGCGGTGATCACCCACGTACACGATCTCCTCGGGGCGCCCCGGGGCCAGCTCCAGAACCCTGGCGAAGAACGCCGGGTCGGGCTTGGCCACACCCCACTGGCCCGAGGTTGCGATCGCATCCACCGCCAGCCCCAGCCCCTCCAGCAGCTCGGCGGCACGCGAGGTCTGGTTCCCCGCGATCCCCACCCACAGGCCCGCCTCACGCAACGCCGACAACCCCGGACGCACATCCGGGTACAGGTCTACGTCCCCGATCAGCTCACCGAACCCGGCCTCCTCCCGCAGCTGCCGCTCCCGGGCCAGATCGAACCCCGGCCGGAAGTACTGGAAGGTCTCGGCGTTGTTGCGGCCCTGGGCGGTGACCGCGCCGAGCACGGCGGAGAACGTGTGGTGGGGGACGGCGAGCCAGTCCGCCCACCGTGCCCATTCCCGGGTGTCGTCCAGCAGCGTCTCACCGACGTCGAACACCACAGACCGCACCATGACACCCCTTGCCTCTACCCGGGTGGCCTTCACGCCCGGCTCACCCTAGCGACCCCCTGGGTCGCCGAGCTCCCAAGGCGTGGGTTGCGGTGCGAACTGCCACTAATCGGCAATTCATGTCATCTGGGAATTCCATGTGCTCAGCTGTTATTGGGGTCTGATCAGGCCTCATGTCCCGTAACGGGGTCATTATCAGAGAACTGATAAAGATTATCAGCGCGCTGATCGCTTTTCTTGGGAGCTCTGTGCATGGTGGGTGCACGGGCACGGATCCGCCCCGGCAGCGGCCCGCCCTGCCGATGCGATCTTCGCGCTGGAGCGGACACACGCTCGGGCCACCGTGACAGCCGCACACGACCTCGACCATCCGACACAGGAATGAGATGCCCATGACCGATGTGAGCTCCGACCCCGGGCAGGTGGAGAAGATCCGCCGGCAGATGGTCGACACCCTGCTCCGACTGCAGGAGGAGTGGGGCATGCCGCCGATTTCGGCGGAGGTCGCGGATGTGCTCAGGAAGGTTCCCCGGCACGTGTTCGTCCCCGAGGTGTCGCTGGAGGACGCGTATGCGACCGACTACGCGCCACCCGTCCAGCGGACCGGGGACGGCCTCATCACCAGTTCGATGTCCGCGGTGCGGGTGCAGGCCATGATGCTCGACCAGGCCGGACTCGGACCGGGCATGCGAGTGTTGGAGATCGGCTCGGGCGGATACAACGCCGCCCTGATCTCCGAATTGGTCGGGGCCGGCGGCGAAGTGACCACCATCGACATCGACCCCGACATCACCGACCGGGCACGCCGCTATCTGGACGAGGCCGGGTACAAGGATGTACGCGTGGTGACCGGTGACGCCGAATACGGCGTGGAGGCGTTCGCCCCCTACGACCGCATCATCGTCACCGTCAGGGCGTGGGACCTGCCGCCGGCCTGGACCGCCCAGCTCACCGACCACGGCCGCCTGGTCACCCCGATGCGGCTGCGCGGGGTGAGCCGCACCGTCGGATTCGACCGCGTCGGCGACCACCTGGTCAGCCGCCCCGATCACCACCTCACCGTGTTCGTGCCCATGCAGGGCGCGGGTGCGCACGAGGAGCGCGGGATCGCCGTGCAGGGGGACGACATCGCCCTGTACGGCGCAGAGGAGCCCGTGGACGTGGCCGCGTTGCGGAACTCCTTGCACGGCCCCCGCAAGGAGTTCTGGCCGGGGATCGAGTTCACGTACCCCGACCGGCTGCACCTGTGGACCGCGGCCCACGCCGACCGGTACGCGATGCTGCACGTGGCCGGCGACGTCCTCGAGCACGGGCCTTCCGGGCCCCTGGCCCGCCAGCCCGTGCCGGTGGTGCTCGCCGACGACGGGAGCGTGGCGGTGCGCACCAAACGCTCCCTGGGCGATGGCCGGTTCGAGATCGGCGTGTTCGCCTACGGACCCCACGGCGAAGACGCCGCCCAGAACTACATCGACGTCCTGCGCGCCTGGGACCGGCACGACGGATCCATGGCCCGCATCGAGGTCTGGCCCAGCGGCACCCCCGACGCCGACCTCCCCACGAACCGGGTCCGGGTCTTGGACAAGCCGCACACACGCACCGTCCTGGCCTGGACCTGAACACACCCCGCCCCGGGGTGTGCCCCTCCACCCGAAAGGAAGACAACTATGTCGCTGGACCACCACCAGGTCGACGCCGACGGGTTCGACCTGGACGTCGAGGTCGTCGAGAGCGGCCCTCGGCTCGACTCCCTGCTCAACCTGACCGGGGACAACTGCGGCTCCACGTGTGAGAGCGCCTGCTCCACCACCTGCCCCTAGGACGGCCCTGCGCTGAAACCCCGGCGCCGCAGCCAGCGGCGCCGGGCCGCCCCCCTTCAAGGAGCGCCCGTGCACCCCCGATTCACCGCCCACTCCAGCGGCGTGCTGCGCGCTTCCGCGCTCGCCGACCCCCACGACCTCCCCTTGTGGCCTGACGGCCCCGCCGACAGCCCCGAGCACCGCAGTGCGTGGGTCGGATGGCTGCGGAAGGTGCGCGATCATCCGGTGCTGGGAGCAGCGATCAGCGACGCCAGCCCCATCCTTTTCCAGCGGATCGACCACGTCTGCCATGACGGCGCCAGCGGGCGTGACCTCGCGCGGGTGGCCCGCTCCTGCGCCCGGTACGTGTTGCGCGCCCAGAGCCGGGCCGCGCCGTTCGGGTCGTTCGCCGGGGTGGCCCCGACCCGCTTCGCGTCCGCCGTATCCGGGAACGTTGGCGTCGACCACCGGCCGGTGGCACGGGTGAGCGCGGCCTGGACCGCGGCGGCCGTCGATCGGTTGGAAACCTGCGAGCCGGAGTTCACCGCCCACCTGTCGGTCGTCGCCAACACCCTCGCTGTGGTGCGCGCCGGCCGGATCCTCATCGAGCACCGACCCGAATCCGGAGCCGACCACGGCAGGCGTTCCTCGCTGCGGCTGACCGCCCCCGCGCGCATGGCCCTGGAGACGGCCCGCACACCCACGTCCTGGGCCCAGGTGGAGGCCGCGCTGAACACGGCGTTCCCAGACCGGGGAGACGCCGTCCGTGCCCTGGTCGGCACGCTGGTGCGTCACCGGGTGCTGCTGACCTGCCTGCACCCGCCCATGGACACCCCCGACCCGCTGGGGCACCTCATCGCAGCCGCGCGCGACGCCGGCGCCGACCGGTACCCGCACGCCGCGACGGTCCTCGCCCACCTGGAGGCCGCGCAACGGAGCCTCGCGGACCACGACCATGCACCCGAACCCGCAGTGCGGGCCGCCGCGATGAGCCGCGCCCGCACCGCACTCGCCGGTGTGGCACCGGTGGACACCCCGACCAGCGTGGACCTGCGGCTGGAGAGCAACCTGGACCTGCCGCGCACCGTCTCCTGGCAGATCCAGGACGCCGCCGGAGTGCTCGCCCGCCTGTCTCCCGTCCGCCAGGGCACCCCCGCCTGGGCCGACTACCACCGGCGATTCTGCGAACGCTACGGGCTCGGAGCAGTGGTACCGGTGACCGAGGTGACCGACCCCGACCGTGGACTCGGGCTCCCCGCCGGGTTCCACGGCTCCCGGCTTCCCACGCCCCCAGCCCAGGCCCTGTCCGAACGCGACGCCGTCCTACTCGGCCTGGCACAACAGGCCACCTGGGACGGGACGGGCGAGGTCGTGGTGGACGACCACCTCCTGGACCGCCTCGGCGCCACCCCGCTCGACACCGTGTGGCCGCACACCGAACTGCGGGTGCGTGTTCACGCCACCAGCCGGGAAGCCCTCGACGCCGGTGACTTCCGTGTCGTGGTCGCCGGGGCCTCCCGCGGGGCCGGCACCACCGTGGGCCGATTCCTCGACCTGCTGCCACCCTCCGGCCGGGACCCCTTGATCGACCTGTACCGGCATCTGCCCACCCTGTGCCAGGACGCGATTCTGGCCCAGCTCACCTGCCCGGCGGCGTCCGCGCGCGGCGACCAGGTAGCGCGCACCCCCACGGTGCTGCCGACCCGCCTGGCGCTGGGCCAGCACCACCCGGCCGACCCCAACGCCCTGGGACTGGACGACCTCGCCGTCACCGCCGACCCTCACCGCCTGCACCTGGTCACCCGCCACGGGCTGCGGCCGGTGGAGCCGGTCGTATTCCACGCCCTCGAATTCACCCGCGCCGCCCACCCACAGATGCGGTTCCTCGCCGAGCTGCCCTGGGCCTTCACCGCCGTTCCCGTCCCCTTCGCCTGGGGAGCCGCCACCCACCTGCCCTACCTGCCCCGGGTGCGGTGGCGGCGATGCGTCCTGGCCCCCGCCCGGTGGCGGTTGGACGCCCACACCCTTCCCGGCCCCCACGCGCCGTGGCAGGAATGGGCCGACCACCTGGACCGGTGGCGAACCACCCACCGGGTCCCGGACGAGGTGGAGATGGGGGAGAACGACCAGCGCCTGCGGGTGGATCTGCGCCTGCCCGCCCACCAGGACCTGGTGCGCACCGGGCTGGGCCAGGCCGGGAGGATCTTCCTACGCGAGGCGTCCACCGACCAGGACCTGGGCTGGATCGGAGGCCGCGCCCACGAGATCGTCGCGACCGTGACCGCGAACCAGGCACCGAGCCCGGTCCGGCCCCTCCCCGGATCGGCTCACCCCCGCAGCCCAGAGCACCTGCCCGGCGAAGCCGGGTGGTGCTCGGTGAAGCTGTACGGCCACCCCGACCACGCCACCGGCCTGATCACCGAGGGGCTTCCCCGGTTGTCTGCTACCGGAACGCCGCTCTCCTGGTGGTTCCTGCGATACCGGGACCCCGATCCGCACCTGCGCGTACGGGTCCACATCAAGGACCCCGAACAACTCAAGGCCGTGCACGCCTGGACACGTGACCTCCGCGCCCAAGGCCAGGTCGCCGCCGTCGTCCACGACACCTACACCCCCGAGTCCGGAAGGTTCGGGCCCGGTACCGCGATGGAGGCCGCCGAGGCCTTGTTCGTCGCCGACTCCCGCGCGGTCGCCGCCCAACTCGCCACCGACCAGACCGAGGCAGGCACGCGCGTGTGGGCGGCCGCCAGCATGACCGACCTCGCCCACCACCTTCTCGGAAACGTACCGGATGCCCGACGGTGGCTCATCGACCACGCACCCGCAGGCACCACCGACCGCACCGAGGCAGCGCACACGATCACGCTCACCGACCCCGACCACGACGGCCCTCCCACCCCGGTCCGGGACTCCTGGGAGCAACGTGCCCAAGCAGCCCGCGCCTACGCCAAGGCCCTCGCCGACCTCGGCTTCGCCGCCGCGGAAGTGCTGCCGGACCTGCTGCACCTGCACTCGACCCGGCTGTTCGGCCCCGACCCGGCCACCGAACGGGCATGCCTGGCACTGGCACGGGCCGCCGCTCTGAGCTGGAACGCCCGTACCAAGGAGCCCCAGTGACCGCCACCGCCACCACCGCGAACCGGGCGCACAGCACTGCTCGGACGATCCTGGACAGCCTCACAGACCCCGACCACGTGCGGTTCCTGCCCGACAAACCGGCCCTGCGCCAACGCCCCTCCTCCCTGGGCGGCGGCGCCGCAGGCGTGGCGTTGGCCCACATCGAGGCCGCCCGCACCGGACACGGGTCCTGGGACACCGCCAGGGCCTGGCTCAGCCGCGCCCTGTCCGGTCCGGTCAACGGCAGTGACACCGCCACCCTGTGGTCCGGAGCCCCCGCCCTGGGCCTGCTCACCACCATCGCCGCGACCTCGCCCACCCACCTGGCCCGAGCACGCACCCGCCTGGACGAGGCCACCACACGCCTCACCCTCCACCGGCTGGACCAAGCCCACGCCCGCCTCGACCGAGGCGAGCTCCCCACCCTGGCCGAGTTCGACCTCATCCAAGGACTCACCGGGCTCGCCGCCTACCACCTGCACACCCACCCCGACGCCGATATCACCGCCCGAGCACTCACCTACCTGGCACGGCTCACCCTTCCACTGCCCGTCGGCACCGACCAGTGGCCAGGCTGGTGGACCCGGCAGTCCCCCCACAACCGCCTCGACCCCGACTTCCCCGGCGGACACCTCAACCTGGGAACGGCCCACGGCATCGCCGCCCCCTTGGCGGTACTGTCGCTGGCGCTGCGCCACGGGGTCACCGTCGACGGGCACACCGACGCCATCGGCCGGATCCTCGACGTCCTCGACACCCGGCGCCACACCGGCCCGCAAGGGACGTGGTGGCCCTACTACCTCACCCCCCGACGGTGGAGCACCGGCCCGACCACCGCCCCCTCCACCGCGCAGCGGCCCTCCTGGTGCTACGGCACCCCCGGCCTGGCCCGCGCCCAACAACTCGCCGGGATCGCCCTGGGCGACCACGGCCGCCGGGCAAAGGCCGAGCAGGCGATGGCCGACTGCCTGCGCGACGCCTCCCAGCTCGACACCCTCACCGACCTCGGGCTCTGCCACGGATGGGCCGGGCTGCTGCACTGTGCCTGGCGCATCAACGCCGACGCCCCCGACGCGCCGCTGACACAGGACCTGGACCGCATCGCCCGCACCCTCATCGACCGTCTCGAACCCGACGACCACCACAGCCCGGACCCCGAGTTCCTCGACGGCCGCGCCGGGATCGCGCTGGCCCTGCACACCTACGCCACCGGCACCGCGACCGGCGTGCCCTGGGACGCCTACCTCGCCCTGGCCTGACCACCTCCTGGAAGGACACGACGATGAAGACCGACCCCACTCGCACCGGTGCGTGGCTGCAGGTCAACGTCGAATTCCCCGACCCGGCCACCGCCGAACACGCCGGCGTCCACCACCTGGCCCTCGCCTTGGCCGACTTCCGCTGGTTCGTGATGCGCAAGGGCGCCTGGCGGTGCCGCATCCACCTTCCACACGAGGCCACCGAGCAGATGATCCTCCAGGAACGGGTAGCCGAGCTCCTGGACGGCCTCACCGCCGGCGGGCACCTGAGCCGGTGGACGCATGTCGTGTACGAACCCGAGCCCCGCGCCTTCGGCGGCACTGCGGCCATGGAAGCCGCCCACACCCTCTTCTGCGCCGACACCCGCCACCTCATGGAGTTCCTCGCCACCGCCGAAAAAGGGCCGGACCGACGCAAGGAGGTGTCGTTGCTGCTGTGCCACACCCTGATGCGCTCCGCGGGCCTGGACCACTACGAGCAGGGCGACGTCTGGGACCGCGTGTCCGCCACCCGCCACCTACCCACCACCAGCCAGCCCACGGAGAAGGTCCACCACCAGGTGCACCGCCTGCTGAGCGTCGACCCCGGCCCCCACGCCCCGCACTTCACCACCGGGGCCTTCGCCGGATTCGCTCCCTGGGCACAGGCGTTCCAGGACTGCGGGCGCGAGCTGGCCGACCTCCACACCCGCGGCCGGCTGGAGCGCGGGCTCCGCGCGGTCCTGGCCCACCACGTCATCTTCTGCTGGAACCGCCTCGGCATCCCGGCCCCCGCCCAGGCGGTGCTCTCCCACACCGCGGCCCGAACCATCTTCGACCCCGAAACGGTGCACCTGTGACCGGCCAGGAACTCCCACCAGCGATCCGCTACATCCCGCTGGTCCCTCGCCCACGTCCCCCAGCGCTCCCGCTGCGACAACGGCTCACCGAACTCAACGGCCTTGTCCACAAGGCCGACCAGGCCCCTAACCCTGAGGAGGGGATGACGCGCGCCTGCGAGGCGATGAACAAAGCCGCCCTGGTCGCCAGTGACACCGGCCAACCGGACCTCGCCGAGGCCCTGTGCTGGCAGCAGTACGACGTGTTCGCCTCAGCCGGGCCCCTGACCGCGACAACCGCACTCCTGGCCCTGCAACCACTGGTGAACCTCGGCCGCCTGGCCATCCGCACCGGACACCCCACCGCGGCCCACACGGTGTTCGAATCCCTGCTCACCGCCACCACCCCCGGGCAGCCCGCCCAGGTGCAAGGACGAACCTGCCCGGTGGCAGACCTGGTCACCAGCCCGAGCGAGCGCACCGAGCTACGCCGTTTCCTCTGGGCGGTCATGCTCGCCGACGGCACCCGCGCCCTGTGTGTCGCCGACCGCTGGCAGGACGCCGTCGAACACCTTCACCGCTACAACGGCATCGGTACCCGCCTCCTGGACGGCCGCCAGGTCGCCGTGCTGGCCGCACTCCACCGCCAAGATCCCGACGCAGCCCGGATCCTTTTGGAAGAGACCGTGTGCAATGAGCCGTGGGAGCAGGCCGTGGCCGCCTGCCTGACCACGGCGAGTGCGCGCATGGCGGGTCACGACCCTGCTGACGTCGCCACCGCTATGGCCCGCCACCTCATCGAACTACCGCCCACACCAGGTGGCGCCGTCTTCGCCGCCCGTGCAGGAGTGCTGGCCTGCGAGCTGGCCCCAGGCCACCGCGCTCTCGTCTCCCACGTGATCGACGCCGTCATGGGAAGCAACGACGCAAACGCGGCAACCGCGGTCCTGGGTTCTCCGGTGGTCGGAGAAGAGCTGAGCCTCCGGCAGCGTCAGACCCTACGCGAGCGTGTCCGGCAGGCTGAGCTGGTCCGCGCCGACCAGCCCGCCTCACTGACCGAGGAACTGACGGTGATCTGCGACCAGGCAGCCACCCACCTGGTCTGCCGCCTCAAGCATGCGTACCCGCACCTGACACCATGAGGTGGACGCTGCGACAGACCAATTCGGCCAGACCCCGGGGAGCGTATGGGCGTAGTCGCTTGCCTCCCACAACGGTCGCCTCCATCTCACAAACCACGTTGAAGACGACCGCTGCGAGTCCGTAGCGGGCGCGTCCATGGTCGATTGATACGCGTGATCCGCTCCAAGAACTCATGTCCGCGGCCGACTGGGTGCCCTCGCTCGATCTTCCAGTGGGACGTCGGGGCCACTTCTGTGTAGGGCGCTGACGCTCCTGAAGGGTTCGTGTCGTGGCGCCGTGCCAGACTCTGCTCCGCGGACGGAACAGCCGACTGGAAACGAGGGCACTGTGACCCTGCGGATCGAACGCCACCGAGTCGACGAGAAAGCGATCGGGGAGGCCCTGGACGACTTCGCCGACCGGATCGGCCAGGACGTCAACGACCAGCAGCACAGCGGCCGGGACGGGTTCGGCTGGAAAATGATCGGCCGCGACCTGGTCACCTACGCCGCCGCCCGGTCCGCCACCGACCCGGAAGCAAAAGCCGACATCCGGGCCGCCCTGTACTCGGCCGCGGAGGCCTTCACCGGAGCGCTGCTGCTGGACGGAGCGCCCACCTCCGCCGAGGTCTCGGTCCACCTCACCTACACCGGGACCGGTGTCTCCTACCGGGACCTCGAAGAGTACGGAGAAAAACCCCAGGGCCAGCGGCCGATCGCTCCCGGCAGGTGGGCTCACGCACTGTACCTGTGCGTCATCTCCGGCCTGTGCGACGCCTACGAAGGCCCCCTCGTCCAGTTCGCCTCAGGCTTCACCGAGGATCAGGTGCTGCACCGAGCACTCGCGTTCTACGTCTACCCGGGACTGGGCGCCGAGCGCGACCAGCTGACGGGGTACGTGGAGTCCGCGATGGCGCCCTTCTTCGCCTCCCTGGAAGAGGGGTCCGGGAAAGGCCTCCCCGACCTGGCCACGGTCGACTTCGAACTGCTCTTCCTGCACGCCCTGCTCAGCCGCAATGAGCAGCTGTTCTGGTCCCTCATGGCCATGCGGCTGGCGTGGCTCCGCGACAACCGCGACAGCGAGGACCTGGACGCACTGCTCCCGGTGGCCGAGCTCGCCTTCGCCGCCCTGGCGGTGCGGGTGGAGGGCTGGACGATGCCCTTCGACACCGACTACCTGCCCCGGCACCTCGTCCAGGGCGGCCGCGGCCTGCGAGTCGGCCCCTACGGTGCGGACAAGGACCCCGACGCGCTGCGCCTACTGGCCCAAGGGCCGATCGAGGTCGCACACCCCGCCGAAGCCTCCACCCGTAACTGGACGATCGAGAAGCTCTTCAAACGCAACGACACCTGGATGGGAGAAGCCGCGCAGGCCGATACCTCCCGTTACAGGACTGCCGACGACCTGATGCGCTACGCCGACTTCGAACAGCTCACCTTCGGCCGGTCCCTGTCCCTAGACTCCCAAGCCCGCCACCCCCGACAGCTCGCCGCGTTCACGCACGCCTCCCAGTTCACCGCGGCCGCCTTCGCCTGCACCGCAGCGGGAGAGGAGACCGTCGAGGTGGCCCTGGGGGAGTCCACGGCCGTGCTGCGCACATTCGGACCCCGCAACGGCGTGTCCGGGAACCGGCTCGCCACCGCAGTGGAGTACGCCCTGATCTCAGGGTCACCCGAACGTCTGGAGGCGCTGCTGGGCATGCCAGAGGAACTCTTCCCGCGCCCGGGCGGCCCGGGCACCTCCGTCTTTCTCCGCTACGGGGTCGCGCTGCTGACCTACCTGCGGTCCGCCCCGACCGGTTCCGGCGCGATACCGGGCCCGCGCGTGCGCGAGGCTCTCGACGCGGCACTGGAAGCGCTGGCCGGCCACACCCGCCCCGGTTCCCCGCCACCCCCGGTGATCGCGCTCTCCCAGCTGGTGGCCGAAGACCAGGAGGGTTTCAACCTGGCCCTGGCCGATGCTCTGGAGGTGTACCGGGACGCGTACTCCTTCGGGGAACAGGCCCGGCGCTCGGACGGGCTGGTGGACCGGCGGTCGCTGGCCCTGGCCTGTCTGGCCCGGATGCGGGGCTGGGAGGTGCGCATCGACAGCGGTTATTTGCCCCAGGGGCTGCTCGACCGGGCCGGAGCCCTTGCCACCTGATCCCGATTCGGGAGCGACGTCCCTGTGAGCGGCCGTTGTCGACCGCCGTCGCTCATCGGCCGACAGCGACCAAGCGGTGCTGTGACGCTCGGCTGTCACAGGCTGAGCGCAGCGCCGGGGGTTGTCGGGACACTGCAGGAACCATACGTGGGCGTGCTGTGCGGCGAACTCGGCGGCGCGGGTGTAGCGCCAAGTTCGGGCAGGAGCGCGATTCGGGTGCTGTCGGGGATCTCATGGGCACTGACGCATCGGATCGGGTCGGCGGCGGTCACAGCGACAGAGCTGTGTGGAACCGGTGCAGATCCGTGCCGGCCTGGTGCAGGGGCCCGGCCCCGGTCATGCCTCCGCCGGTCCGCCGTCCCCCGAACCGGCAGGTGCGGCTCTGGGGCAGGGCAGGAATCCCTCAGCGGCCAGGATCTGGGCGGCGAACTCCAAGGTCACCTGCCGGGTGTGCTCGTCCGCGGTTCGGGGGTCGGGCCAGAGCAACTGGAGGAAGACGTCTTTGACCGCCGAGAGGCCAGTGTCATGGCCCGGATGGCGGCGCTGACGGTGTTCCCGATGCCACTGCTCGCACACCTCATCGACCTGTGCGGCTCCGCCCGCGTCGATGAAGTACGTGTGGTCGGGGGTGATGGCACCCATGTGCCACCAATCGCCCCAGTCCACCGCGTCCCCGATGATGGCCAACTGCCACCCCAGATCGTGCCGTGCGGCCTGTTCGACCAGGGCCCAGGCCATGAGCGGGCACGCCCCCTGTCGGAACCAGTCGACCGTTCCGAGGTCAAGCACCCCCGGTGTCACCTCGGTGGAGAAGGAACCGTAGGTGAGAGTGAGAGTGACCGAGGAACGCATCGGTGCTGCGGTCAGGTGGCCAGGGGCCTTCGGGGGCGCTGCGGTCTCGACAGATCCCGGGATTCCACCAGGTGCATGCCGGGGGCGGTCAGCCATCGGCGCTGCCTGCCGTGGACGGGGCCGGGCCTGGTAGTGCCTGGTGGCGGCGCATCTCAGCGAAGCTCTCGAACAGATCAGGCCAGCCTTCACCGGGTGCCAGGGCGTCGCTGGGCAGACGGCCGCTGGCCACGGCCACGCGCACCCCCACATGGGCATGACCTTCCATAGCCAGCCATCCAGCGCACGCTGTGTCCTCTTCAGGAGCGGCCACTTGGCCCTTGTGGCACGCGAACCACATCTCTCCGGGCATGGGTTGATACCCCGTGTCCCGGTCAGCGCAGCTGGACGCCATCTGCTCGAACTGCTCCTCGGTGAACCGCGGAGCTGCGTCCTTGCGCCAGGGGCATTCCCCACAGGGGAAGAAGCGCCGAGGGGTCTCGTTCATCGTCGTCCACCACTTCGATCGCGGGGAACCTCACAGGGGTACTTCAACCTACTGAACCCGAGCGTTCGTCCGCATCCATCCCCCCGGGGCGGCCGGTCGGTCGGCGGTGTTCCCCGGTCACGGACGGGGCGTTTCGGTGTTCGCTCCCGCGGCAGTGATCGGGAACGTTAGCGTCGCACCATGACCGCTTCTCACACCCCCGAAGCAGACCCGCACCAGACCCGGATCGGTTGCCCCGACTGCGGTTGGGCCCAGCTCCTGGACGAGGATCTACACGAGGGCCATGTGGCTGCTCTGATCGCCTGGCACCAGCAGAACCCGGACCAGGGGATCGATCACCTGGCGGCCGCGGACATCCACAACGGCCTGGGCATCCCGGAGTACGTGCGGTGGGTCGGCGATGGGAACGGCGGCTTGGCGCTGGGGGATGAGCGCACGGGGCAGGCAGCGTGGTTCAACCACGAGTGCTTGGCCATCATGAACTCGGTCCGCTCCACCCGGGGGCTGACCCGGGCAGTCCAGCGCACCGCGTCCCGCCTGAAGATCAGCGGTGCCCAGGCCACTGACACCATCGTGCACCTGGCTCTGCTCCTCTACCGTAAGGGCCTGCTGAAACCGGCACCTGTCGACGGCGATCGCCCGGGCGTGTGAGCTCCCGGCGCTTGTTCGCATCCCTCGGCGAGCAAGCCAGCGGCTGTGCGGGCTTGCGGAGACCAGCTGGCCGCTCCGTGGGACCTGCGAAGCTCACCCGGTATGGAGCACACCCCTGAGCCCCGGATCGGGGACGTGTTCGGATGCATCCTCCAGCGTTGCTGGGCCGTCGGCGCCGAGGCGGGCCGCCACGTCTTGGCCCTCCATGGGCGGGGCGAGGACGTGGTCGGGATGGACTCGTCTCCGGGGTCCGTCGAGGTCGCTTGCCAGCGCGGCGCCGAGGTCCGGCTCGGGGTCGTCGCCCGCCCGCGGGGGGCGGGCGCGTTCGACTCCTTTCTGCTGCTGGGCAACAACCTGGGACTCCTCCAGGGGGAACGGGCCGTCCCGCGGGTACTGGAACAGCTGGCGGCCCTGGCCCGGCCCGGGGCTCTGCTGGTCGGCACCGGCATGGACCCGGACAGTTCCGACCCTGAGCACACCGCCTACCACGACCACAATCGGGCGCGGGGGCGGCAGCCCGGGCAGGTCCGCATGTGGGTCCGCAGTGGCACCCTGGCCACGGACTGGTTCGACTACCTGCTGGCAGGCGTGGGAGACCTCGAGCGGCTCGTCCACCCGTCCCCGTGACGGCTGGAGACCGTCCACGAGCAAGGCCACAAATACCTGGCCGTGCTGCGCCTTCAAACCGGTTGAACCGCCGCCTTGGCCCGGTCCATCGCCTGGAGGGTCGAACAGGGCGCCGGCACCGGACGGCCGCAGGAGTCCCGGCAGTGCCCGCACACCATGGGTGAGCGGGCCCCGCGGGCGGTGCACCGCCACGAGCCCAACTCCAGGTCCCAGTGGTGCCGGTTCGCGTCGGCATCGACGTCGCGGCCGCACTCGATGCACTCCCGGTCTGGATCATCGGCCTCCAGCAGGGCGCGGGGGTGGTCGGGCACCGCCCGGTGCAGCTCCCGCACCGCGGTGATCTCGGCCTTCCACCGGGCCGCACGCTGGCGGGAGCGGTCGGCCTCGGTCTGTGCGGTGGACAGGGCCCGCTCGGCCCGGCGGGCCCGCTGCTCGGCGTTCTCCACGGCGCGGATCAGGTCCGCGGAATCGGTGGGCGCACCGGGTGTGGCGCGCTCGGTCAGCCGGATGCTGCGCGCCACCCCGTGTTGCTGGGTGACGTAGCCCAGTTCGGTCAGCCGGGCGACCTGGCGGGACACGGTGGACGGGCTGGCCAGGCCGGCACGGAGGGCGATCTCCCGCAACGTCGGCGGGTGAGCGTGTTCGGCGGTCAGGGACCGGATCGCGGCCACGATCGTGCCCTGCGTCGGAGTCAGCGACACAAAAGACCTCCCACCTGCATCGGTGCTGGTAGGAACGCAGGATAAACGGCCCCGACGACGGCCGGCCCGCTCCAGCGCCAGGTGTTGCTGCTCCGCGCGAGGGCGGTCAGACCCGGTGCCGGGATTGCAGGCCGCAGTCGGTGAGGATCCGCATCGTGTTCTGCTCCACGGTGCCGTGCTCGTCGATGATCTCCTCCACCCCGCTGGGGAGCAGGTCACGCGGTCGCCACCAGTCCCGCAACTCGGCCTCACCGACCTTGCCTGCGATGGGTTTGGTCGCGTGGCGCTCCAGCGTGACGTCGAAGGGGATGTCGAAGTAGTAGGCGCGCGCGATGCCCCGGTGGTCGCGCATGAGCGCCGTGAGCATGTCCCCGTAGCGGTCGGCGTACAGGATCCCCTCCACCACCACGTGGAACCCGTGGTCCAGGGCGTAGCGGGCCATCAGGTCGATGAGCCCGATGTTCGCACCGCCGGGCACATCGCGCTCGCGCAGCACGGTGCGGCGTACGTTGTCCTGTTCGATGATCGCGAGCCCCCGCCCGTACGCCGCCCGCAATGATCGGGCGACGGTGGACTTGCCCGAAGCGGAGTTGCCACGCAAAACCACCAGTACACGCTGGTCAGAAGCGGCGTTCACCCACGAGGTCATGGACGCGACCCTAACCCAGGCGCCGCCACCCCAAGGGTGGAACCGGGCAGCCCCGGTCCTTCGTCATCACTGTCGTAGAAATCCCCACCCGCCTGTGCCGACCGGGCTAGCCTGCCGGTGTGACGACCTCCGACACCCCCACCCACGACACCGCCCAGGTCGAAGCTCTGCGCGAGCGGATGATCGAACGCCTGTGGGCCGTCAACGCCCTACGCACGCAGCCTGTGGCCGACGCCGTTCGCGCCATACCCCGCCACGTGTTCGCCCCCGAGTTCCCCCTGGAGAAGGTCTACGACCCCAAGGCGGTTCTGAAGACCAAGGTCGACGAGGACGGCCAGGCCACCAGCTCGGTCTCGGCCACCTGGATCCAGACCCTGATGTGCGAGCGCGCCGACATCCACTCCGGCATGCGCGTCCTGGAGATCGGCACCGGCGGCTACAACGCCGCACTCATCTCCGAACTCGTCGGCCCCACCGGCCAGGTCACCTCGATCGACATCGACCCCGAGGTCACCGCCCGCGCCCGCACCCTCCTGGCCCAAGCCGGGTACGCCGACCGGGTGAACGTGGTCCTAGGCGACGCCGAACACGGCCACCCCGATGGCGCCCCCTTTGATCGGATCATCGTCACGGTCGCCGCCGCCGACATCCCACCCGCGTGGACCGACCAGCTCGTTGACGGCGGACGCCTGGTCCTGCCCCTCCGAATCCGGGGTTTCCAGCGTGTCTACGCCTTCACCCACCACACCGGAGGCCTGCTGGTCGGGGAGACCGGCGATCACGCCGGCTTCGTCCCCATGCAAGGCCTGGGGGCGCCGGCGCCCACCATCGTGCCTGTCACGGACGCGGTGTCGCTCACCACCGACGCCACCCCCGTCCCGGCCCCCGACCTGCTCCCTGAGGTGTTCGCTGCCCCGGCCCGGGACCAGCTCACCGGAGTGCGGATCGGCCGCAACGCCTACTTCGGCGGTTTGCAGATGTGGCTGGCCACCACCTTGCCGGGCTTTGCGACCCTGTCCGGCGATGCCGACGTCCTGGGCGAGGCCACGATGGGTGTGCACCAGACCCCGGCGGTGTGGACCGGCACCAGTCTGGCCTACCTGCTTTTGCCCAAGGTCTCCACCGACCCCGACCAGTGGGAGTTCCTCGCCCGCGGCCACGGCCCCGACGCCGCCGTGCTCCTCACGACCTTGGTCGAGCACGTCCAGCGATGGGACCGCGACCACCGCACCGGCCCTGGGCCCCGCTTCCTCGCCCACCCCGACCTTCCCTCGGACACGACCCAGGTGATCCGTACACGACACACCCGCTTCGTCGCCCTGTGGGACCAACGCGACACACCCCAGCTCGACTGGGAAGCGGACCCGGAAAAATGACACCAGACGCCCCCGCGGACTCCGTGCTGGCATCGGCATGGCAGGACGCGACCGCTGCTTTGAATCTGACCGTTCCCTCGTCGTGCGAGCTGCACCACGGAGTGGGAGGCCGAACCGTGAGCGGCCCCGTCACCGGTCCTGATGGGCGCCCCGAATGGCTGAGGGTGGAGTTCGCACCGAAAGCGGGCGGCCGGCTGTGGGAAGGCAACCGGCTTGCCGAGGAAACCCTGCCCTCACGTGTTCCCCGGCCTCGCCTCCTCGCTGCCCGCACCTGGGGTACCGGCCCGGTGTTCCAGGCACTGCTGTTCACCCGGATCTACGCCGTCCCCGTGTCCAGGACACCGGACCTGCAAGAGCCGGTCAGTATGGACTCTGCCTGGTGGACGGGTCTGCGCACCGTCCTGAGCGACCTTCAACAGGTGACGGCTCCGCCCGGGCGGCTCAGCCACACACCGGGATACATCGACCGCATCCCCACCCACCTGCCCGAGGTAGCCAAGGCAGGGGTGAACCTGACCGTGCGCACCTGGGTGACCGCTCACGCGGACCTGCACTGGGCCAACATCACCCGGCAGCCGCTGACTCTCCTGGACTGGGAAGGGTGGGGGGCGACCCCCGTCGGGTACGACGCCGCTGTCCTACACGCCTACGCCCTGGCGGTACCGGAGACCGCGGCCCGAGTCCGCGAGACCTTCGCCGATGTCCTGGACACCGAGGAGGGGCGCCTAGCGCAGCTGATCATCTGCGCCGAGATCGTCCAGGCTGCCCCGCGCGATGACCTGCACGCCAGACTCGCTCCCCACGCCCGAGCCCACGCCCGCCACCTGCTGAACATCGGCGCCTGACCAAAAAAGGGGGGGTTTGGCCCCTGGCTTATCCGCTTCTACCAGGGGCCACGCTGGGTCGCTACGACGAACACGGACCAGTCGCTTCGTCCTGGCCCAAGCGGACAGATCTTGCTTTCCATCCGGATGCCGAAGCCTCGTTGTGAACCGCCTTACCGGTCTGCCCAGGCGGTCGAGAGCCTGAAAAGATCAAGAAGAGGTGAAATAAACTTCAGGCCCCGCACAAACGATGGGTTAAGCGAGGCGCTGCATGGCAGATGACCCCGCCCCTCGTTCGTGTCGGGGCCAGAAAGCCGTAGCGGTGGTAGGGAAGCCTAATCTCGCGTTGACCTCATCAGGGCGCTCCATTCTCCAGAGGGGAAGGCGAGCATCGAGGCGGTGCGGTTCTGGGAGTCCCTGACCAGCGGGCCCTCGGCGAGGTGGGCGACCTCGACGCAATGGCCAGCGTCGGCGGAGTAGCTGCTCGTGTACCAGTGCGGGGTGGGTTCGGCCATGTCTTCACGCTCCTCGTAGCGGGGGAACGCTCGTCGGTCGCGCATGTTCATCGTCGGGGCGTCCACCCGGGGTGGATCCGATGAGGAACGAACCGAGAACGCAGTTCCACTATAAACACGGTTCGACGAAGGCGCCATACAGATTGGAAATCAGATCTGCAGCCGATCCGCATTATCACTTTATGGGTGGCGTGCGTGAACTGGGGGCTGCCGTTGCGATTTCATCGAGTTCGCGTGTTGTTTGATGAGCTGTACTGACTCGTCCTCGGGGAGCGCTTTCTCTTCCCATGCCTCCTGGAAGTCGCGAAGATATTTTCCCATTTCAGATTTTTTGTCCGTCAGCGAGCACATATTGCGCATCTCGGCATAGAACACGTCGTCGAGGCCGAGTTCGTCGTCGAAGCCCAACAGGATGAAGGACCCCCCGATCATCGCGGCGTGCTCCCCGTGCCCGGCGGGGATGACCCGGATCTGCACCTCGGGCCTACCCGCCATGTCCACCAGATGGTGGAGTTGGCCTGGCATGATGTCGGGATCCACTGAGACGCCCACATGCATGCTCAGCACGGCTTCGCTGAGCAGATACATCTGCCGTGGCCGGGGGTCGCGATTGGCCAGGGTGCTCTGTCGGCGCATGCGCACATCAACCAGAGGCTCCACCTCGAGCGGCTTGGCGTAGGTCGCCGTGACGCAGCGGGAGTAAGACCGGGTCTGGAGCAGGCCAGGAACCACAGTCGTTGCGGTTTGGCGGATGGTGTCGGCGCCGGCTTCCAAACCGATGTAGGTCCGGTAAGCCGCCTTCATCAGATTGCGGTAAGGGTGCCACCAGGCGCTCTTGCGCGCCGCCGTGCCCAACGCGCGTAGCTCCCGCCCCAAGGATGTCCCGGCCACCCCGTACAAGACCAGCAGCGCGTCGAGCAGGCTCTGGGAGAGGACGTGGACGCCGCCTTCGTAACGCATGACCTTGGCGTGGGACCA
Source organism: Nocardiopsis sp. NPDC006139 (assembly GCF_040614155.1). NCBI lineage: Bacteria > Bacillati > Actinomycetota > Actinomycetes > Streptosporangiales > Nocardiopsidaceae > Nocardiopsis > Nocardiopsis sp. NPDC006139. The sequence goes on along the minus strand of NZ_JBEXTT010000007.1, from coordinate 257,369 downwards.
GTCCAGCGCCTTCCCCACCTGCTCCTGGGTCAGGCCGCACTCATGGCGTAGCTCGATCAGCTTGCGGATGAGCAGTCGCTGATGGACCACGGGTCCGCGATCGGTGCTCATGGAGGTGTCCCTTCAGGGGTCTGGTCCGTCGGGTCGCGGTCTGTGACCTCGCACTTCAGGGATGGGATGTCCGGACACGGTGAAAATGGCCGGTGCATGGCCCATTGGCTCTACTATGAGCCCTGGCGAGGCTCTACGAGTGGAGAGTCTATATGTGAGGTGCCACGATGTCAGTTGCATCGGATAAATCTTGTTTGCTATAGGATGGTGCCCCGCTTTCGGGTGGGTTCACGATTCCACCCCTCATCACCACGAATGGGCGAAAATAGGACAGAACCCCCTAGGGGTGCAAAGCACCGAAGCGCAACAAGGCGCACCATACTGCACCGCAGCCTTGAATTAGCACGAATTTGTCCTCTTTCAGCCACCCCGTCCGGCCGGAGGGGTCGGAAATCCCTCTCGACACAGCAGCCCAGTCGAGCGAGAAGAGGACACGTTGTCGAAGCCGCCCACCCCTCGGGGCCAGGAAGATCGTGACGGAACTGCGGGTCCGCGCCGCGAGGAGGCCGGGCAACCCGGGCTCGGGCGCACGATCGTCTACGCTGCCGCGGGCGAAGTCGCCAGGCGAGTCGTCCGAGAGGCATGGATGATCTTGGACCCGATCTCATCGATCTTCGGGACCGGAGGCCAGGGAAAGGAAGAGGAAATCACGTTCGAATCCGAAAAGACCGAAACCCGGGAAGAACCCCGGGAAGAGCCGTAGCCCCTCCCGAGGTCCCCTCCAACGGAACCGCCTAGGCGTCTGCAAACAACTCGGCGGCCCGTGGTCTTAGTGGCCCGTGGACTGATTCGGCTGGTGGGCGACCCCTTGAAAATAGGGTCGCTCATCAGCCTAATCGGCGTGCGCTGATATCGGTCGTCGATGACCATAAAAGGAGATCCAGCGCGTATGTACGAGCGCTGAGCAGCGACCTTTCCGCCATGGTGGTCGCTATGTCCGCTGTGCCTGCCCCAGATGGGTCGTCCGGTGCTGCGGATGAGGCCTCACCCTATCGGATTTATGCTGCTGACCGAAACCCGGTCTTGGAGGTTCCGCCGGTCGGTGAGCTCAGGTTTTACCTGTCAGCACCCTTGCCTCCACTTCTACCTCGATGCCAAGCAACATCCCCGACCTCGAACGAATGAAACCGCCCTACGCGAGAGGGCTCGGGTGCGAAGCCGGACACAGGTGCTTCGACGTGATCTCGCGCTTCGGATCGACTATTAAGAGAGGCCGATCACACACCCTTAAATGCACGTGCATATGCTTGTGCATTGAGCCGAAGACGATAGCCCAGAAAGTGGCCCCGGGTCTTCTTGCCGTGCTGGCAGGGGGGGCGCTTCTGAGCCTCGGTTGACCTGCGCCCTCCAGTGAGCGGCGGGCCCTGTGGCGCTGACCGCGGGGCTGTCAATGGTTTTCCCCCGCTTACGGCAACGTCTTCGGCGCACGCGCTATCACCTGGCCGAACACGTCCAGCCGTGAGAACGCGAGCACCGAAGGCCAGTTCCCTGTTCCCCGTGCACCCCGACTTTCTCCGAGCTGCCTGGGGCGGGGCCTACCTCTGGCCCCCTCTCCACCGGCACCCACCCTGAACCCGACAACTCACTCGTAGCCGTTGGGGTACTTCTGCCGCAGCTCCCAGTGGCTATCGCCCTCGTCGTCGCCCTGGGCGTGCTCCACCAACCACGCCAATGCCTGGCGCGGCATTCCCAGGGTGGACAGCAGATCGGCCACGACTTCGGTCTCCTCGCATGTCAGCCGCGCCCCCAGGTCTCCGGCGAGGTAGGGGTCGCACCACACCCGTGCCCACTCCTGGGCTGGGTCTGGCGCCTGCTCCGGCGGGGGTTCCAGGTCGGTGCCGTCGGCCAAGAGCTGCTGTGCGCGGGTGACGCTCACGTCGGTCCAGTCCTGGCCGGGCCAGCGGGCCATGGCGTACTTGAGGCGGTAGGTGCTGGTGGGTCGGGTGTGCCACACCGCTCGGATCTCTACGGGAGTGTCCTGCTCGGGACGTTTCCACCACACGCGGACGGTGACGTAGGGGGCGCCTCCGGAGTCGACGTCGTGGGTGACCGAGTAAGACCGGCCGAGCCGGGTGGCCTCCTCGGTCAGCGCGAACATGGCCAGGGGCGAACGGAACAAGGTGGGCATGGTGGTCGTCCTTCCGAATGGGGGCGCTCAGCCCCGTGATGATGAGAGAAAGGTGCGGGGACACCCCGCATGAAGGGGTGGCCGTGGTCGGCCCTGCTCAGTTGGCGATGTCGATCAGTTCGATGAGGTGCCTGTGCAGGTGGGTGGGGTCGACGTCGCGATTGGTGGCGTGTACGGCGCCTGTAACTTCGGAGCCCTCGGCTATCCGGCACTTGGTCGGGAGAGCCTGGTCCAGGCCTGTTGTCGATGAGCAGTAGGCCTGCAGAACCTGGTCGGGCACGCCGAGGTAGCGGTAGCGAAGCACCGACTCCTCGATGTCGTCAGGTGCCAGTTGGCGTTGTTCAGCGCCGCTGGCCTCCGACTGCGGGGTCATCGGCAGGACGAGTTCGCTCAGAGGCGCCGGCGGGTCGCATAACCGCCTTGCCAGCAGGTCGCCCAGGACCGTGCGGCGCCCCGAGACCTGCAAAGGACGACCGCCGGTGGTCAAGGCGTGCAGGTTGCGTGCGGTGTTCCACAAGGCCGTCGCGACTCCGCGGCGACGCATCTGCGGGGCGACGTAGATCTCGCTGGCCACCCCTGGGCCCTGGTGCCAGCGGATCGCGCCGATCTGTCGGCCGATGATCTCGCGTGCGGCGAACGTGCTCATCGCCATGACCATCCCCGCACCCGGCCGTCCCTGCGGGTCGCAGGGCACGGCCAAGAGTTCGTGGACGGGGTCGTGCCCGCGCCCTCTACCGGGGATGTGCACGAAGTACAGGTCTGACGCGGTGCCCTCCTCCTTGGGCGAGGGACGAGAGGTCATCGCAGGTCCTGGGCGTAGGTGTCCAGCCATACGGGGGCCGGAACGAACTCGGGGTCGATCGGGGTGAGGGTGTACAGCTCGAGCACGCCCGGAGACGGCTCTCCGAAGGGGGCCATGTCGAAGACGAGCCCTTCAGGGCTGGTGCCGATGGCCCGGCGCTCCCAGATGAGGTAGTGGTGGGCCTGCACCACGTGGGTGCGGTGGGTGATCGATGCCAGCTTGGGGCAGGCCCGCATGGTGAAGGCCAGGCACTCGGGGTGGGCTGGGGCCTCGAAGTAGTACCGGGTGGTGGTGTCGGCCAGCGGCCAGACACATACCTGGTCCGGTTCGATGGGGATGCCGCAGACGGTGCAGCGGCGCTCGGCCACGGCCTGTCGTTGGCGGTTTGCACACGGGGAGCCGAAGATCGGGTGGCCCTTGCCAGCTTTGCAGGTGCACACCACAACGGGGCCGCTCTCGCGCTGGACCACGTGCTCTGAGCCCGTGCTCCACTGCACGGTCCAGGGCACAGGCGTGGTTCCCACGCGGGGTAGGCGGGCGATCTGCGGGGGCATGGGGTAATCGGTCATCAAGGATCCTTTTCAGGAGAAGTCAGATGGAAGGGGCGGGGCAGAGGTCAGCACAGGCCCAGGCTGCGGTTCACCGCTGCCCGGACGTCTTTCTCCGCGATGCGCACCCAGGCGGCCTCGTTGGTGCTGGTGCCGATCACCGCGGATGTGTCCAGCCCCCACAGGGCGCACGAGGTGGCCAGGGTGGCCGCCGCCACCGGATCGGTGGCACGCAGACGCCAGGTGAGGGTGTTCGGGCCGATGCCGCGTTCACGCAGGCTGCGGATCAGGTGCATGATGCGGGTGCCTGACCAGGCCTGAGGGTCTTCGACCACCGCGCCGGGGTGGAGCTGGCGGCTCCAGGCAGTGTCGTGGCCCGCTGCGGCCAGCGGCGGTGTGGGCGCGGGAGCGGGGTTCTCGGCCTGGAGCTGGGCGTGCAAAGGGTTGAGGATGTGGCCGAGTAGGTCGCACCTGGCTGAGACGTGCGCGCTCGTGATCAGGTCGGCGAGTCCTTCGCTCACGGCCAGGGCGCCGATGCGGCGGGCCGCTGCGATGAGGCGCTGCTCGGTTGCCACTCTGCTGGGGAACATCAACAAGGCGCCCGTCCACTGAAACCAGGGCATCCACATGTGGTGCAGGCGGGGCCAGGTGTAGGCGCCCAGGTTCCACCGGCCGTAGAGCTCGCTCAGGAAGGAGTGCGCGTCCAGCTCCACGACCTCGACCATGGGCCGTGGGGCCTGTTCGGGGGTGAGGGCGTCGAACAGAGCGAGATTGGCGACCATGCTCATCGGCGTCTCGATCCGTGAAGGCCCGTAGGCCTCACGCCAGGCGGCTGCGATCGTGGCGCCCAGTCGGCGGGCTTCATTTTCCATGGTCGGAACTCCAGTCAGCGTCGGAACCGACACCGGGCGGATTCCGGTGCGGGGGCGGGGCGGGTCGCCATCCGTGGGCGATCAGGCGGGTGAAGTGGTCGGTGGCGGCCATGCGTCCCGCTTCGCGGTCGGGGTAGACCTCGTTGACCGGGCTCCTCCCGGGTCCGGTCAGCCGCAGGTGCAGGGCACCGCGCTGGGACCACAGGTAGAGCGCACACCGCTGTCGGCCTCGGGCCAGGTGGTGCACGGCCGGACGTTGCGAGGCCAGCCGTACCGCCTGGGTCAGGCGAGTGGGAGTTCAGCCGGCGCCGGGTAGGCGCACGGCGCTGGTGGCCCACTCCAGTCCGTGCGGGGTGTGGGCCCAGCGGGTGTGGATACCGAAGGCGTCATGGGTCAGGGTCAGGTCGAGGACCGGCTGATGCTCACGAGTGGCGCTATGGGCCAGGGCCACATCCCACTCGTGGCGTATCCCGGGATCGAGCAAGCGCCGCACCTGCTCCGGTGGAGCGAAGACCATGAATTCTCCTTCGTTCTGCACGGGCGTGTTCTGTCAAACGTGCACCCCGGTGCGCCCTTCGAGAGCAGGCATCTCCGTGCGCTCTTCCTCAAGGATTTCCTTGGCCTTGGAGATGACCTTTTGTGCCCAGCGGCGCTTCTTGGGAGAAATGCCGAAGGTTTCGCACAGGCCGCGTTCGGACGGAGCCATGTTCGCCTTGGTGGCCTTCACATAGTGATGAACGGCATTGAAGAACACCTGCGGATCAACATCGGGGGCCGTTCCGTTCTCTCGTTCCATCTGCGTGAGAAAAGAATCGGTGAGTTCTTTGGCTTCACGGATGTGCAGCCCTTGGCGGAGCCGCACCGAGATCTCCGCCGGGACCCTGCGCCGCCACTGACGGCCTAGGGCCTCGCCGAGGCGGCGTTGGGTCTCGACCTTCATCGCGTACAGGTCCAGTGCCTCGGTGGGGTCGGTGATGTGGCCCATGGCGGCCAGGCGGGCGATACGCAGCGAACCCCAGGGGTCCCACCACCACCGTGCGCCGGGGATCAGCCGCCCGACCGGGGCTGCCTGTCGGGTATCGGCCCACTGCTTGCGGCGGTGGCGCAGTACCGTCTCCCACAAAGCGGCGGCGATGACGGGCATCAGCGACCACGCCACCCTCGCTGCGAACCCCTGATCGGCCTGGGCGGCGTGCGACCACTGGAACCAGGCCGATCCCGCCACGATGAGCAGCACCATCGCCCGCGGCCCCAGGGCACTGGCGCCCATCTTCGACCACCGGTAGGACACGAAAGCGAAAAATCCGGCCATGCCGTCCAGTGCGGCGAACAACAGGTAGGGCCACGGTCCGCGCAGACCCATTTCCGTTCGGGCGAAACCCACCAGGCCCTGCATGATCAGACCGCTGGTGACGGCGGCGAAAAAGAACACGATGATGTTCTCGACCAGGTTCTCCCTCTCCTGAGAGGGCAGCTTCTGGTGCCAGTCGATGAGGGATCTGGTGAGTTTGATCGACGGGTAGAGGAGAATGCCGAATACGGTCAGGCCGGAAGCGGTGGCGATGATCAGTTGGTTGGTGTCCATGTCATCCACGTCCTTGGGAAAATGTGAGGTGTTCAGGGAAGTGGTGGTGCGTGGTGTTCCAGCCACACCGGGCAGGGGTAGATGTCCGGGTTCACCGGAGTGGCCACGAGGTAGTCCAGAGCTCCGGCGTGGCGGGCCTGCGGATCACCCAGGGGGAAGTACCGGGACACTCCGCTGGTGCCGTCCGGGAAGGCCATGACACGGCGCTCGCGCAGCTCCATACGGCGGGCGATCAACACCTCCGCCTGCTCGGCATGGTGGATGAGCATGGGGCAGATCCGGAGCGTGTAGGCCATGCACCGCGGGTGCAGGGGCGGCTCGATGAAGTCCAAGGTCTGGGTGTTGGAACGGACGAAGGCCAAGCCGGTGCGGGGATCCAGGTGCTTGCCGCACACCCCGCACCGGTGCTGGCGCATGATGCGCCGTTGCAGGTCGTGGCACATCGCTCCGAGCTTGTGGGGGCGGTCGCTGTCCTGGCAGGGGCAGACCACGGTCACCCCCGTGTCGGGAAGGTCGACCAGCGTGAAGGTGTCGCTCATGTCCCCGCGCGGGGTGATGACGGGGATGGGGTAGCCGGCTCGGGTGGTGGGCAGGTGCTGGATGAATCGGGGTTTGGGCACGTCAGAGTGCACGAAACCTCCTCAAAGCGCTGGGATCTGGGGGAAGGGTTGGTGTGGGTTCAGGTCCTGGTGCGAAAGCGATCCAGGAAGGTGTCCCGATCGAACATCTGGGGGGCCAGCGGTCGGGACAGGTAGAACTGCAGGGGGACCTCCCGGCCCCGCGGGTCGCCGTGCGCGAAGACGGCGATCACGTTCTGGCCCGCGGTGGTGAGCAGGCGCGCCTCGCAGGTGGTGACCTGTTCGGCGAAGACCACCGGGTGATCGGGGCCGCACTCACGGGCCAGGACCGGGCAGACCTGGAAGGCATAGGCCAGGCACCTCGGGTGCGCCCCTGCTTCCATGTACAGATCCGTTCCGGGCAGGGGCAGCCCTCCGAAGGCGAAGGGCTCCCCCGCCTTGATGCTCTGGCCGCACACCGAGCACAGCCGTTCCTGGGCGCACTGGCGCTGTCGCTCAGGGCACTGGGCGCTGAACATGGGCTTGTCGGTGTGGGGAGCGCAGCCGCACACCACCGTCAACCCGGTCTCGCGCCGGTAAGCGATGCGTTCGGGGTCGTGCCCACGAGAGACGGTGAAGGGCACGGGCATCCCCTGGGTGGTGCGGGGCAGGGACTTGATGGATTCGGGCATGGGCGTGGTGCGCCAGGCAGCAGGCATGGCAGACCTCCGGTTCACACGGCGAAGGGAAAAAGGGGGGCGGGGCGCCTGGGGCGCCCCGTCGAAGGGAAAGTTCAGAAGCCGAACGGGGGCGGGTAGAGCGCTCGTAGGGCCTCGGCGCGGGCTTCCTGCTCGGCCTGGATCCAGTCGTCGTCCTCGCTGATGGCGACGAGCACGTTGGCCCGCTCGGGGTCGGCCACCTGCCACGCCACGAGGTTCACGCACAACACAGCGGCGGTCAGTTCCTCGACCTCGCGCAGACGCCAGGTGACGCGCTGGGGGTCGATCCCCTGGGCGTTCAGCGCACTCAGCACGTCCAGCACCTGCTGTCCGGATCCGGCAGGGTCCAGGGTGATGGTCTGCACCGGCATCTCGGGGTGCAGCCGCACCGCACGTCCCTCACACCGCGGGTTCACCGATCCGGTCATCGCAGGGGTGTGCAGACGGCGCAGTACCGCCCCCAGGAAGTCCTGTCCGTGGGTGAGGACGCGCAGGTGCTCGACCACGCCCAGGGTGTGCAGGCGCAGCGCGAACACGGTCGCAGCCTGGAGTAGGCGGTGATGGTCGGGCCAGGTGGGCCAGTCGGTGAAGCACTCCCAGCGGTGGTGCAGGTAGGGCCAGCTCTGCGCGGCCGCCTCCCATACCCGTTGCTGCCCGGACAGCAGGCCCTCGGCCGTGGTGTGCTCCTGGGCCGAAATGACCAGGCGTTGGCGTAGGACAGTGGTGGCCAGCACGCTCATGGGCACTTCCAGACGGCTGGGCCCGTACAGCTCGTGCCACTGGGCGGCGACGGCGTCGGCGAAGTCGGATGGGTTCATACAGCTCCTGTGCGGTGGGAAGGACGAGAGGGGGGGCGGTGATGGGGTTCAGGCGGCCGAGGCGTAGCGGTGGGGTGCGCTGATGAGGCGGTAGAGCGGTTGCCACCGCTGGATCTGAATGCCGAGGTCGCGTTCGTACAGGGCCCGTTCGCGCCAGTCGTCGGCCAGAACGTCACCGCAGCCGATGAGCACGTTCGGCCCCAGACGCCACAGGTCGACGTTGACGGCCAAACACGCGGTCGCGATGGGGTCGATGTCGACCAGGTCCCAGTGCATGTCCGCCGGATCCCGGCCCTGGGCACGGGCGTGCTCGGCGAAAGCGAGGATGAGGGCGCCGGTGCCGACCGAACTCTCATGCACTGACGCGCTCGGCTCGGGGGCGCCCAGGCCGTACGCCAGGAGCGTGGCCGTATCGACGGGTGTGTAGAACTGGCCGTTGCGCTCGCATGCCTTCTTGGGGCGCAGCGTCATGAGTACAGGGCCGAACACATCCACCGACATGCGCGTCTGCGCGTTCATGGTCAGGTCGAACAGCCCTGCCTTGACGGCTGTGCGCGCTACGGCGACCAGGGTGGCCTGCTGGTCGTGTTCGCCTGTGCCGTGGGTCCAACGGGCCAGAGGCAGCACTCGGTAGACCAGGTCCGGGCGCATGCTCCCGAAACGGGACCAGAGCAGACGCAGAACGTGGGCCGCCTGGTCGACGGAAAGGTCGAGGAAGGCGTCCTTGGCGGCCTGTGGGTCGGGTCCCCGGACCTGGGTCAGGGCTCCGATCGCGCTGAGCGGGAGTTCTACGCCTGAGCCCGAGAAGCGGCTGGCCCAGGTGTCGCGGACACGGTCGGCGAGGTTGTCGACGAGGTCAAGGTGTGGGGTGCGGGGTCTGAGCCCGCCCGGTGTTTTCATAGATTGAAAACTAATCTATAGATTCACTCTTGGCAAGTCGCGTCCTCGGATCACGCATGGGCGCAGCCGGGCTCTAGGGCGGTGAACTGCGGAGATACAGAGTTCACGGAAAGTGGACTGCTGGTTGGCTCTGCCGAATCGGCTATGGATCTCAGGCCTGTGTGATGGCGGGACACTCGGCATGTGCGCCGGTGACGCATCGTCCTGCGGAGTAGGCCAGGTGGCACTCGCCGGTCTTGAGGCAAAGCATGGCAAGCCAAGCCCAGCGCGCGGAAGGCACAGCTTGACTTCAGATCTTCAGGGCCCGCGGTGCCCTGTGAGGCAGGGGCTCATGGACCACGTTGGACAGTCCGGAGCCACGCAGGGAGAAAGGGCACTGAGCACGGCGAACCAGCTGTTGATCGTGGCCGCCGACAGGTGTGCGCCGGTGTGGGTAACCTCCGACATGCGCTGCCGTTCGGACACCGCCCGACTACGTGCAGGGGGAGCTGTTCGGGGACCGGCCTCGTGCGCCTCAGTCAGCCAGACCAGTGAATACATGGCCTTGGGCCGGTACATGTGACAGGGGTCAGAACCCGGGCGGTCGGCGAACCCGGCGAGGTTCGCACAGGCAGTGCCACGACGTGGTGCAGCCACCCGGTGCATGTGTTTCCAGAAGCACGGCACTTCCTGCAAAGCTCGACCGAGTCACCCCCGGGTCGTATAGAGAGTGGCTGCGACCTCTTCCATGAGCTCGCGCTCTTGGAGCGGCATCAAGTTCACCGGTGTCTTCGCTCGGTGCGAGGTGAAGCGGGAGCTCAAGTGGTCGAGATCCGCGATCCCATCGGGAAGCTCAACGAACCACCGGTATCCGCATGGTTGCGAAGGTACCCGTGCAGCGGTGAGGTAGTGGTCGATCCCCGATTCCACAACTGACCGGTCCCCGTAGGTCCGCTCCTCCCACCGGACGATGCGCTGGCCATCCTGTTCACAGACGACTTTCACCGGTTCTGGAGGTCTCAGGTCAAGGCAGCGGACGATGTGGTCGGGGCCGATCGCCCAGGTGAACAAAGAATGCCATTCCGACTGGGGGATCTCCGCGAAGCGGCGCTGTCCAATCTCACCGGTTGTCGCTTCACCGGGTGGAGCCGGAAGGATCGGGTATTCCGACCATGAACGCTTGCTCACGCAAAGGCCTCCATCCTGGGAGGGGTGGACCCCAGAGGCCCGGGGCCCACCCCGGCACGTTATTCCGGCAACCAGGAGCAGTTGCCGTCACCCGTAGGGCACTCGAATTTGCGGGTGGTCAGTGTGGGCATACCCGTGGGGCCGATGCCTTCGATCCATACGTATGCTTCCACATTGGCATAGTACAGATTCGCGTCCTCCAGGTAGTTGCTGCGGATCGGCCCGAAGTCCCTCCGGTAGTTGGCCGCCCCTGCGAAGATCTCGAACTCTCCGAGTTCCATGTCCACCATGAACATGCCGCAGTCGGTGTTGGGGAACAGCGGTTCTTCTTCCCGGCACTGCACCCGGGCTTGGTGGAACGACAGCTTGGGGCCGTCCTCCCAGATGAACGTGGTCGTCCAGTTGGGACTGCGGCCGTTCATCCGGGTACGGATCACCAGGTCGAAGCGGCCGTGCACCCCGTTGGCGTTGCCGTAGGCGGCGTTGCCCTTGGTCTCGTCAATGTAGGCGGTGACGCGACGGTGACAGATGGAGGCGTTCTCGCACCACGCGTCGTAGTCGTCTGCTGCGATCCTGGATCCGGTGGGGGGGGAGAGACCACGACCTCGTCCTGCTCGATCGTCTCGGCAGGCGGGCCGGATTCCTCGGTCTCGTCGGGAGTGATGCCGGAGCCGTCAGGGGTGGTGAGTCGGCCCCCCAGACACAGCCAGGAATCCAGTTCCCTGGACTGGGCTTCCTCGATACACGCATCCAGGGCGGCAGAGGTATCTGTTTCCCGGGGGAGGTTCTGGGCGGTCGCCGGAGCGGCGCCCATAAGCCCGAGGACGAATACAAGGGCAGCCAGAAGAATTAACCTTGATTTCATTTTCACTCCTGGGGGTGGAAGGGATTAAAATTCTGACATCCTCTTTCTGGGTGCGCCATGGCATGGCCGAAGTGGGCCATGTTCGGAACTCGGCGAGCTGCACGATGGGGGAGAAATGCCTGATGAAGGAGCCGCCTCCATGCGAGACGGAGGGTTGACCCGAGGGTTCCCCAAATGGTAGGCGATCTCGCTTTTGTTTCTCGGGATCGATCCACTTCGTTTCGGATCGCCTGAAAGCAAGGTGAGCTGCGATATTGTCCAGTGATGCCTTGCTTTGCCTGGCGCTCTCTGGAAGATGGCCCTTGTCGAACATTGGCTCGTGGGTTCCAGTGGTGCGGCCTGTCGCAGGTCCAGCCGCGCCCTCCGGCCGGGTTGGCTCCGTCGCAGAAGCGCACCTGGACCCGGAACGACAGGATCAGCTTGCGCCGGCCGGTGCTTGCGAGATTTTCGGCTCACTCGCGTGCGAGCGCCGCTCTGCCCTGGGTCCGCTGGGCCCGGTTCACGGCCTGGTAGTAGCGCAGAGCGCTGTCGACCAACGCCTTGGCGAAGCGCACATCAGCGGCCCCCACGTTTCGGGGTGCGGCCGGGGTGATGCTGACGTGTGTCGACCCCTGGCGCAGGGCCAGGATCGGCGCCTGCTCCTCGTAGATGTGGCAGGCGACCTCGGGCGAGCAGGCACCACGGGGCGCGGATCCGGTGTGGAAGGACAAGCCCACCGTGTTCTCAGGACCTTCGGGGCGCGTGGTGACGGTGAGCAGGGCAAAAGCGGGCTTCGGCATGGTGGGCTCGTCGTGCTCTGACATGGGGATCCTTTCTGCGGGTGGAACAACCCCTGCAAGCCCGTGGGCGGCACGGCCCGTGACGCCGAGCAAAACAAGAGTTGATATTGTCAATATCGTCTGTTAAATTCGTGGTTGTTCACTGATCCCGACCCACAACAGGAGTCTCTATGGCCCTACTGCGCACCCCCACCGCCCACCAGGACGACCGGGCGGCCGGCGTCCTACTCGCTGCCGCCTGCGGCGATGCTCTCGGCGTCCCCTACGAGTTCCGCCCCCGCCTCACCCGCAATCAGACTCCCCAGATGATCGGCGGTGGCCTGGGCCCCTACGCACCGGGCGAGTACTCCGACGACACCCAGATGGCCGTATGCATCGCCCAAGCCCTGGTCGACACCCAGCCCGCGGCCATCCAGGACCACCACGTCCTCAACGAGATCGCCGACAACTTCCTCACCTGGTACACCACAGGCGCCACCGACGTCGGAGTCCAGACCAGCGCCGTACTGGGCAGCGGCCAAGACGACGTGGCCACCCCCTGGTCCGCCAGCGTCCTACTCCGCGAATCCCGCACCCGATGGCAGCTTGGCCGTCCAAGCGCAGGCAACGGCTCCCTCATGCGCACCGCCCCCGTCGCCCTCTACGACCTGCACGATCCCGAAGAGACCGCGGAGGCGGCGCGCCTGGTCAGCGACCTCACCCACGCCGCCCCCCAGGCAGGCGACGCCTGCGTCATCTGGTGCGAAGGCATCCGCCACGCCGTACTCCACGCCGACTTCCAGGGCGTCCGCAACGGAGTGGAACTCCTGCCCGAGCAGCGCCGAGCGTGGTGGCACACCCGCCTGGACGAAGCCGAAGCCCAGGACCCGCACACCTTCCCCAACAACGGCTACGTCGTCTCCGCGCTCCAGGCCGCATGGTCGGCCATCACCCGCACACCCGTACCCGCCAACAACCCCGCCAAGGGCGTCTTCGCCGCCGACCACCTGCGTCTGGCCCTGGAAGCCGCAGTTCGCGCAGGGCACGACACCGACACCGTCGCGGCGATCGCCGGAGCCCTGCTCGGCGCCCGCTGGGGCGCCTCGGCCGTGCCCTGGCACTGGCAGCGCTCCGTCCACGGCTGGCCCGTCATCACCGCCCGTGACCTCATCAGCTTGGGCGTGCGCATCAGCCACCAGAACCAGCCCGACCGCCAGGGCTGGCCCCTGGCCGAACGCCACCCCCGCAACATCGACGCCCGCACTCCCTACCAGGTGGCCCACCCGCACGACGACGGCGTGATCCTGGGCAACCTGCCTCTGGCCGACCTCGACCCCGCCGATCTGGAGGTGGACGCCGTCGTCTCCCTGTGCCGCGTCGGCAACAGCGACTTCGCCCACATCCGCGACCGGGACCACCTGCAGATCTGGCTCGTCGACCGCCCCAGAGCCAACGCCCACGGCCACTACACTCTCGACCAGGCCGCCCGCGCCGTGCACGGACTGCGTCAGGAAGGCAAGCGGGTGCTGCTGCACTGCGCCGCAGGTCGCAGCCGCACTCCCACCGCGGCCGCCCGCTACTCTGGGCTGCTGGGCATCGACCCGGCCACGGCCATGACCGACGTGTGCAAGGCACTCGCCCCCAACCGCCCCTGGGTCAACTTCGAGCTGGAACGCTTCGTCTTCGACCTGGCCGGAACAGCGCAGCCCCCCGTCTCCGAGCGGGTCTGGAACACCCGGACCACGCTCAACCCCCGGTCGGCAAAGGAGTGACACCGTGGGCCAGCAGCCCTCGCCGCAGACCAAGCGAGCCCGGACGGCATTGCCGCCCGGGCTCCGCCCGTTGCTGGACAACCTTCGTGTCGAAGACACTGACACTCCGGTTCCGGAGGAGGACATCCTCGGGCTGAACCTGCTGCACCGCCACCTGGCCGACTACGCTCCCCAGACCCGGCGCGCCTATCTGGCCGACTGGAAACGCTGGGCATCCTGGTGCCGCTCCCAAGACCGCACCCCCCTGCCCGCAGACCCCGCGGACATCGCCCTGTACCTGGCCTCCGCCCACGATGACCATGGAACTGGCCCCGCCACCTTGCAACGATGGACCACCACCATCGCCACCGCCCACACCGCCAACGGCCACCCCGACCCCACCAACGCACCCCCTTTGCCGGGGTTACTGCGCTGGCTGCGCACCACCAAACCCCAACCCCGCCGCCGTACCTCGCGCTGGCTCACCGACCTGGAACTCACCCGCGTCCTCGCCCACACACGTGAAGAGTCATGGCCCGAGCTGGTCATCAACCGCCGTGACCGACTCATCATGCTGCTGACCCGGGCCACCGGAGACGGCCCCGAGGAGATCCTCGGCCTGCGCACCAGCCAGCTCACCCTGGACGAGGAAAGGGTGGTCCTCACCCGCCCCGACCAGGAACCACAGGTGCTCGCCAACCCGCTGCCCGCCACGAACTGGGGCACCTGCCTGTCCTGTTCCCTGGCGATGTGGAGGCAGGTGACCGATCTGGCCGATGACAGCAGAACAGCCCTACGCAGCGCCCTGGGCGCCCCCGACCGGCTCACTCCCCGCGGGCACTCCCACACCCTGGAGTCGGCACCCGACTCCCAAGCCTGGCTGCTACGCCGTGTGCGCAGAGGAGGCACCGTCACCACGGACCGGATGGCCCCCAAAGCGCTCCGGGACCTGCTGCACACTCACGCGACCGGCGCCGGCGTCGACACCACCGGCCTCACCGCGTTCGCTCTGCGCCCTCACCCGTGAGCCGCTCGTGCTCCTGCCGGCGCACCACCGCCTGCTCATGCTCGACACGCACCTCCTCCTCCGAGATCCCGAAGAACTTCGCCAAGGAACGCGCCTGAGCGGTGCGCAGTCTGCGGGTGCGCCCCGACTCCAGAGCCCGGTAGGTCTGCACGTTCAGGTCCGGGTCGTCGACCTGCTCCACCAACTGGTCCTGGGTCAAGCCCAGCACAGCCCGATGGCCGGCCCAGCCCGCTTCCTGGAAGTCGATGAACTCACGAGGAGCAACACCCAACACTGTGGCCAGCTTCTTCAGGACTTCGGGAGTCGGTGCGCTCCCGTTCTCCTGCTCGTAGCGGCCGACCACGGTACGGCTCAGCCCGGTATGTCTGGCCAGCTCGGTGGAGGTCCACCCCTTGCTCTCGCGTGCTTGCTTGAGCACGGAAGGCTTCCACCCCACGACTCCGCTTCTTGGCATGCCCTCCGCGCTTTCGTCCGATCTCAGCTCTCCTGTAGGACTCTAGGCCGACAAACAGCCCAAGAGCACCAGGAAGCGCTGGGACCGGAAGCAAGGAGAAGCCGATTCTCGCAGTTGCCGAATGATCGTCCCCGACCACAGGCGAAGCCACGTGGGAGGGGCCGTCCTCGATCACGGCGGCAGTTCCTGAGCTGTAGTGCTACTCAAAGCGGACTCCAGCGGTCATCTGTGACCGCGTGGTCATGCCACCAGGTCGAGCTGGGAAGACGAGTCCTTCCTTGGCTCGGAACCGTGGGACCGGGTCTTCTTGCGCTCGGAGAACTGCTGGCGCAGCTTGAGCAGCTCTTCAGCTCCTGTCTGACCGAGTCCAGCCAAGATGCGACCTCCTGGACGGTAGATCTCTTGCGGAGGGGTATCGACAGCCGGGGTGCCGTCTTTCTCAGGCGTTGTGACAACGAGGGCAGAAGCAGACGTCGGCCCGTCATCTGGCCAGGACAAGTCCTGCTCGAATCCAGCCGCGTCCCAGGGGGCACCTGAAAGAGACGCGGGAGCGGGTCGAGGCTTCGGTGGATGAGTCTTCGCCACAGGCGGAGACGTGCTCTGCCGGTCAGAAGCAGAAGCTCTCCGCTCCTCGCGGGGCATGAAGCGTTCCACCAAGGTGCCATCCTCAGCAGCGTTCTGCAAGGTCTTCACAAGGTAGGCGATGGGATGTCGCACCCGGCGGTGGCGCAGGATCTGGCTCACACAACGTGCCGCCCAGGCGGGAGAGACGAGCTGGCCGGTCAGGGCCGCCAACTCCTCGATCACCGCGGCGACTACCGGGTCTGTTCCTGGAGCAATGGCCGAGCCTTGGGTCGCCGACCACGTCGGCACCTTTTCTTGAGGGATAGATGGATTGATCTTCTGAGCGGAAAACTCGGACGTAGGCCCACGGTGCGCCTGAGCTGGGATGACTGAACCCTCAGGGAACACCGGGAGATCAGCCTGGTCGGGTTCTTGGGCGAACACGACCAGGATCTCCTCACGTCGCTGCCATACCTCGAGAGGCACTGTCGCCTGGTAGACGCTCGCCGCCGGGCCGTCGGCCCGGTTGCCGCCGCGCTGCAAGCAGGCCAGCCAGCCACCGGCCTGTGCGGCCCCCAGGTGCTCGCTGATCGTCGATCGTGAACGTGCGGTCAAGGCCACCAGGTGTGCGATCGCGTTACGCACAGAGCCCGAAGAAGACATCAGCAGCCGCAAGGTCATGAGTGATGCTTGCGCTGTACGTGACAGGTCCGCGGCCCCGGTCATCAGACGAGACCACATCTCCGGACTGACCGCGATGCGCTCCATGCGTCTCCCACCTGTACTCATGAGGCTCCGACGCAGGGGACACGCCGGGCCTCTCGCCTGTCCCTCCAGGGGACCCACCAACTGACTTGCATCATAGATTAGTTTTTAATCTATAATGAAATCACGTGGATGGAAGACGGCGGACCAGGCCGAACCAGACCGGACCAGAAGCGGGCCACATCGGTCCAGGGCGGACCAAGACCCCGCACCAAGCGAGAAACGCTCCCCGGAACCCACGCCGAACTGCTGCTCAACCCGGAGAAAGCACCCTTGCCCTCGCCAAGACAGGGCGTTCGGAGAACTCCGAAGCAAGGAGTCACAACGAAGCAGCAACAGGCCTTGACCTTCACGAAGGACGAGACCGAGAACTCCGGCGCAAGACCGACCGCGCCCGTCCTGACCGTGCCCCACCAACGGCAGAAGGGAGAAGCGCAGACAATGACCACCGCACCCGCCCGGGCCAGCACTGATGTCGCGCAGCAACACCTTAACGAACCCGGTGAACCAGTGCCCACCGATCAAGAAAACGAGGGGACCCCTGAAACCGCCCCCTGGCCCACGCCTTCACCCTTGCCCGCGCCGACTCACCGACCCCCGAGTTCCCGATCCAGGCCTTGCCGACCTGGATCCGGGACCATGTCCACGCCCTTGCCGACCAGACCCAGACACCGACCGACCTTGCCGGATGCCTGAGCCTGGCCGTGCTCTCAGCAGCAGCCTCAGGCCGAGTGAGCGTGGACACCGGCATGTGGACCGAACCGTGCTGCCTGTACACGGTCATCGCCATGGAACCCGCATCCCGCAAGTCCGCTGTGTTCGGAGCCATGACGGCCCCGCTCTTCGAAGCCGAACAGCACCTAGCAGATCAGGCTGCTCCACGTATCCGGAAGGCCGAACTGCAACGCCGAGTGGCTCTCGCGCAGGCCAAGGAAGCCTCCCGCGCAGCCGAAACCGAAGGCACGGCCGCCGCGCTTGAACGGGCAGCAGCAGCCGTCGAGGAGGCTGCGCGCATCACTGTGCCAGCCATGCCTCGACTGATCGTCGCGGACATCACTCCAGAGCGCCTGACCAGCCAACTCGCCGAACAGGACGGCGGTCTCGCCCTTCTATCCGCAGAAGGGGGTTTCTTCGCGACCATGGCAGGACGCTATGGCGGCGCCCCGAACTTCGAGACCTTCCTCAAAGCTCACTCAGGGGACCCCATCAGAATCGACCGCCAAGGACGCGCCCCTGACTACGTTCACCGGCCTGCCCTGACCATCGGTGTGGTGCTCCAGCCCGAAGCGATCAAGGACATTTTCGCCACACCGGGAGGGCGGGGCCGCGGCATGCTCGCCCGCATCCTCTACTCGGTCCCGCCCAGCAACGTCGGTTACCGCAGCATCGGCACGCGCGCACCCATGGACAAGCAGGTGCGCCAGGCCTATCACCACCACCTGCACCAGCTGCTCACATGGGCCCGCCAGCACAGCGCCCCCACGACACTCACCTTGACCGATCAGGCACGCGCCAGGGTCGTCCACCTGCACGACGACGTCATCGAGCCCCAGCTACGGCCCGACGGACGGCTGGGGCGCATCGGCGACTGGGGCGGCAAGCTCCTCGGTGCCATCGTTCGCATCGCCGGCCTTCTTCACCTCGCCCACCATCGCGAGCAGGCGGACCAACACCCCATCGAAGCAACGACTCTTCGAGCAGCCGAAGAACTCGGCCAGTACTACACCGAACACGCCTTGGCGGTCTTCGGCGAGTCCGAAACAGACCCTGTACATGCAGCAGCCCGGAAAGCCTTGGACTGGTTGCAGAACCGTTCACCGTCCAACCCGGCAGTGAGCCACCGCGACCTGTTCGCCGCCGTGCGCTGCAAAGCCACCCCCCGATCGGACGACCTCACTCCCGCGGTGGAACTCCTAAAGGAACTGGGCTGGCTGCGGCAAGCACCGGCACCTGCCGTGCGCACCCCGGGGAGGCCCAGCCGCTCGTACCTGCTCCACCCCACCCTGTACCAGCACTGACCAGGCTCGGACCACCGCGTACAAGCGGTGTACCACTACGGTCCGTTCTGCCTGCACCCCACTCCCGTACCGCCGACCAGTCCGAGGTGATGTACAAATCGACGCGACAGCCCGTGCCAGTGGACACGTCCATTCCTGGCTCAGTGTTGACGACATCTGCGCTGACCTTGACGTGGCGAAATCAACCTTCCATGACTGGCGCGCCAAGGGCCGCGCACCCCGATGTACAAAACTCCCCAACGGCGCATTGAGAATCCGCCGCAAAGATTACGAAGATTGGCTTCAATGCCTAGAGGAGAACTAATGGAGAACGCTACCTACGATGTGAAAATCTGGAGCACCAGGAAGTACAAAGGGAAGAGCGGGACCACCTACACAGTCAGGTGGAAAGTTGGAAAAAAGGCGTGGCCGGAAACTTTTCCCACAAGCGCCCTGGCGGATTCTTTCCGCTCGGAACTCAAGACTGCCCTCAACCGCGGCGAAGCTTTTTCTCTCACCACCGGTCGACCGATCTCCTGGACCAAGAGAGAAGAGGTGAGCTGGTACGCCTTCGTCTGCAGGTATGTCGATGACCACTGGAAGGGAGTCTCTGGAAACCATCGCAAGGACCGCGCCCGTATCCTCACAGATGCCACAGAGGCCCTGTGGAAGAAGACCGCTGGGAAGCCGCAGCGCGACCTCATCAGGAAGGCCCTGCAGGCATGGTCATACAACGCCGAGCACAGGGATACAGACAAGCCCGCCGACATCGCTTCCGCGATCCACTGGATCGAACAGAACACTGTTCCGCTGAGTGCCTTTGAGGACAACGCGACCACCCGTGCTGTCCTGGCGAGGGTTAGCGAGAGGAAAGATGGAACACGAGTCGCGGCGAGAAGTGCCATCAAGGCCAAGCGAGTCCTGTCCCATCTCTTCGACTACGCCGTCGAGTGCGGGCACTTGAAGGTCAATCCCCTGTCTCAGGTGAAGTGGAAGGCTCCCAAGGTGAGCCAAGAGCTCGACCAGACCTCGGTGCCCAACCCGCAACAGGTTCGTGCCATGGTCGACGCGATCGCAACTCAGAGACCGAGCGGGCCGCGCCTGAAGGCGTTCTTCTCCACTCTCTACCTGTCAGCCCTGAGACCGGAGGAGGCCGTCAACCTCAAGTGGTCGGCGGTGCACCTGCAGCCCCGGGTGTGGAATCCCGAGCAGGAGCAGTGGTGTGATCCCGATCCTGAAGAGGACTGGGGGCAGCTCATCGTCCGCGAAGTCACGCCCGACGTCGGCAAGAGGTGGACGGACTCCGGCCGGCAGCGCGATCGCCGACAGCCCAAGGGGCGAGCCGAGAACGAGAGCAGGCCCGTGCCCTGCTCACCGCGTCTGTCCCGGATCCTGCGGGCTCATCGGGACGAGTTCGGAGAAGGCCCGGACGGGTTGGTGTTCTTCGGTGTGCGCGGCCACCAGTTGGCCACAGGTGTCTACCGACAGGCGTGGCACCGGGCTCGCAAGACCGTATTCACCAAGGAACAGCAGGAGAGCACGCTCGCCCAGGTGCCCTACGACCTGCGACGCGCGTGCGTGTCCACCTGGCTCAGCGAAGGCATCAGCCCCGCCCAGGTGGCGGCTTGGGCTGGCCACAGCCAAGAGGTGCTCCTGCGGGTCTACGCCAAGTGCATCGACGGCAACGAAGAACGTGACAAGCGTCGTGGGACGAAGGGTTTTGAGGGTTTCTGACCCTCACGCCCCGCACCGGACCGCACCTCAGGCCACAGAAAACCGTAGGTGACCAGGCTCACACGCCTGGCCGAGCCAAACCGTCCCTGCGGAACCTGGGGCGCTGAAAATTTCACCACGTATTCGCCACAGCCATCCGTAGGCGGCCGGATCCGGTCGCCGCCAGCCGGATGTCCTGCCCTGGCACAAAAGAGAACGCCCGGCCTGTTTTTGCAGGTCCGGGCGTTCTCTCCACTGTCTCATGGTGGCGCACTCGGGAGGATTCGAACCCCCAACCTTCTGATCCGTAGTCAGATGCTCTATCCATTGAGCTACGAGTGCAGGTTGTTCAGTTGTCGTCGCCCTGGCGGACCGTGTCCTCCCTGGCGACGTCTCCGACTCTATCACGGTGCAGGAGTGGCTTCGCGCCATTTATGCGTGTGACCCCCGCCATCCGGGTCCGACCCCGCGCTCGGGGCGAACGGGGCCGGGGCCCGGTCGGCGACCGGGCCCTTCGGCGGGTGCGGCCGGAGGCCGGTCAGGAGGCGTCGGCCGTGGCCGGGGCCTGCCAGGCGAAGCCGTCCGGGTCGGCGCAGGAGCCGATGTCGCCGCCGATCAGCAGCCCGTGCGGGCCGCTGCCCTGCGGGTCGACGCCGATGGTCTTGGCGAGGGCGCGGCGCCGGTAGAGCGACAGCTTGACCGAGCCCGGGTCGGTGGCGAACTCGGCGTAGGAGCGGCCGAAGCTCTTGGACACGGTCAGGCCGCGGCCGGCGTAGAACCTCTTGGTGGCGGCCACGTCCTCCACCCCCAGCAGGAGCACGACCTCGTCCGCCTTCCCGGTGGCCGGCCCGGTGTTCTTCTTGGCGGAGGTGGCCAGCTGCCAGATCGCCCCGTCCGGGGCCTGGACGATGCCGCCGTATCCCCACATCGACTTGGCGGCGGGCTTGAGGACCGTGGCGCCCGCGGCGAGCGCGGACTCGAAGAGGACGTCGACGTCGGCGGGCTGGGACGTGATCAGCGACAGGGTGAACCCGCGGAAGCCCGAGGCGGGCTCGGCGGCGGTGCGCGTGCGGACCAGTTCGCCCAGGTCGAAGGCGGTGGCGTAGAAGCGGTCGGCGGCCTCGGTGTCGGCCGCGTCGAGGGTGATGGAAGCGATGTTCGTCATGGTCACAACGCTAGAAGCCGGCCCCCTCCCGTCGCTTCTCGATTCCTGACCGGTCGTCCGGCGGCCCCTTGGGCCGCCCCTGGCCGCGCGCACGGCGGGGCGGTGCGAGAACGTGGGTCCACGCCGTTCGTGTGACCCCCGTCGCACACGGGCGCGCGACCCCCGGATGCGACGGGAACACAGGGAGAGACATGTCCACACCAGCCACCGTGATCATCTCCGGAGCCCGCGTGTTCGACGGAGAGGGCTTCCTGCCGCGGGCGGACGTCGCGTTCGCCGGGGACACCGTGCTCGAGGTCGGCCCGGACCTGGCCGCCCGGTACCCGGACGCGCGCACGGTCGACGCGACCGGCAGCACCGTCCTGCCCGGCATCATCGACCTCCACGTGCACATGACGACGCAGCACGCGGGCTCGCTCAACGCGTTCGCCGAGCCGTTCTCGCTCCAGTTCTACAACTCGGCCGCGTACCTGAAGCGCACGCTGGAGGCCGGGGTGACGACCGTGCGCGACGCGGGCGGCACCGACCTGGGGGCCAAGGTCGCCGTCGAGTCGGGTGTCATCCCCGGGCCGCGGCTGCGGATCGCGGTCACGATCATGAGCCAGACCGGCGGGCACGGCGACACGCGGCTGCCGTCCGGGGCCGACGGCCCGATGCTGGCCCCGCACCCCGGGCGCCCCTCCGGAGTGGCCGACGGCGTCGAGGAGGTCCGCAAGACCGTGCGCACGATCCTGCGGGCGGGCGCCGACCAGATCAAGATCTGCTCCACGGGCGGGGTGCTCTCGCCCGCGGACGACCCGCGGCACTCCCAGTTCACCGAGGACGAGATCCGCGTGATCGTGGAGGAGGCCGCGGCGCAGGGGACCTACGTCATGGCGCACGCGCAGGGCAGCGAGGGCATCAAGAGCGCCCTGCGGGCCGGGGTGCGCTCCATCGAGCACGGCATCTACCTCGACGAGGAGGCGATCGGGCTCTTCCTCGACCGGGACGCCTACCTCGTGCCGACGCTGGCCGCCCCGCTGGCGGTGATCGAGCGCGCGCAGCAGCCGGGTTCGGGGCTGTCCCAGGCCGTCATCGACAAGGCCCACCGGGTGGTGGACACGCACCGGGAATCGGTGGCCAAGGCGATCGCGGCCGGGGTGAAGGTCGCCATGGGCACCGACTCGGGGGTGGGCCCGCACGGGGCCAACCTCCAGGAGCTCGCTCTGCTGGCCGACCTGGGCATGGGCCTGGTGGACGTGCTGCGGGCGAGCACGTCCGTGGCCGGGGAGCTCATCCGCGGGGCGGAGGTCGGCCGGCTGGCACCGGGGTACGCCGCCGACGCGGTCGTACTCGACGGGGAGCTCACCGAGGCCGACCAGCTGGCGCTGCTGCCGTCGCTGGTGCGGCAGGTGTGGAAGGACGGGGCGGAGGCGTTCACCCGGTCCTGACGGCGGGGGCCGGGGCGCCGTCGAGCCAGCGGCCGTCGCGCATGAGCGTGCGCCCCGGCATCTCGTTCACCTCGCGCCAGGCCTGGACGCGGTGCGGCCGGATCAGGAAGTACCCGTATCCGTCCAGCTCGCGCGGGTCGAACCCGGTCCGCTCCGCGAACGCGTCACCCGTTCCCGGAGGGAGGTCGGCGAGGTCCACCCGTGCCACGGTGCCGTCGATCATGACGACGTCGCGGGTGAGGCCGAGGCCGGCCCGCACCCGGCCGCCGGCCGACAGGTTGCGGCCGGTCACCGAGGCGAGGGACGTGGAGACCAGCAGCGCGGAGCCGTCCCACAGGTAGGAGAGCGGAAGGAGGTGGGCTCCGTCCTCTCCCGCCGTCGCGAGCCAGAGGTCGATGTCGCCCTCCAGCCTCGCCCGGGTGTCCCGGATCCTGTCCCGGAGGCTGCGCGGCGGCGTGTTCGTCAAGGTTCTCTCCCCGGTTCCGGGTCGGATCCCTCCCGGCGGGGAGGGGCCTGTCTTTCGTGTCGGTCGAAGGCGCGGCGCCGGCCGGGCCTCAGGCGGCCGGCGGCCCCGAGGGGGGCTCCGCCCGGCGCCTGACCGGCCGCGTGACCTGCTTGGCCACGCACTGCGGAAGCCCCTGCGCCGAGTCGGCGGCCGCGGTCCGGTAGGCGCTGGGCGACATGCCGAACAGCTCGGTGAAGCGGGTGCTGAAGGTGCCCAGCGACGAGCAGCCGACCACGAAGCAGACCTCGGTGACGCTGAGGTCGCCGCGGCGCAGCAGGGCCGCCGCGCGTTCGATGCGGCGCGTCATCAGGTACGAGTACGGGGACTCGCCGTAGGCCTGCCGGAAGCTGCGGCTGAGGTGGCCCGCGGACAGGTGCACGCCGCGGGCGAGCTCCTCGACGTTGAGCGGCTGCGCGTACTCCCGGTCGATCCGGTCCCGGACGCGGCGCATCAGGGCGAGGTCGGCCAGGCGCTGCGCCTCGGCCCGGGCGTTGCCCCAGGCGGGACGGCACATGGGGGGGCTCCTTTCCGCCGGTGTCCGGCTCAGCGGACCTCTTGGATGCGGACCAGGTTGCCCGCGGGGTCGCGGAAGGCGCAGTCGCGCACGCCGTACGGCTGCTC
Source organism: Nocardiopsis sp. NPDC006139 (assembly GCF_040614155.1). Taxonomy (NCBI): domain Bacteria; kingdom Bacillati; phylum Actinomycetota; class Actinomycetes; order Streptosporangiales; family Nocardiopsidaceae; genus Nocardiopsis; species Nocardiopsis sp. NPDC006139. The sequence continues at coordinate 233,547 of NZ_JBEXTT010000007.1, read as the reverse complement.
GGTCGGCTCCTGGACGACCTCCGCGTCCTGGGCCTGCACCTTGTCGAAGGTGCCGTCGAGGTCCCGGGTGGCCAGCAGGATCCAGCCGTAGGTGCCCTTGGCCATCATCTCCGCGATGGTGCGGCGCTCGTCCTCGCTGATCCCGGGGTCGGCGGCCGGGGGCGCCAGGAGGATCGACGTGTCGGGCCGGCCGGCGGGGCCCACGGTGATCCAGCGCATCCGGCCCTGGCCGACGTCGCTGCGCACCTCGAATCCGAGGATGTCGCGGTAGAAGGCCAGGGACGCGTCCGGGTCCTCGTGCGGGAGGAAACTGGTGTGAATCGTCAGGTCCATGGCGTCAGACTAGGCCCGCTGCTCCGGGCCGCGCTTCTCGATTCCTGACCGGCTCCGGCCGGAGCGCGGCGGCGGGGGGCTCAAGCGGCGGAGCGGGCGGCGTAGCCGGCGAGCGAGGGCTCCAGCGCGCCGAACGCGGTCTCGGCGTGTCCCTCGGCGATCCGCGCGATCTCGTCGTTGTCGCGCCCGTCGAGTGTCAGGGCCAGGATCTCTTCGAACAGCAGCCGCAGGACGCCGATGAGCTGTACCGCTGCCGCCTTCGGCCGGATGTCGTCGGCGTCGGCGCCGGTCTCCTCCGCGAGCAGCCCGGCCAGGGCCTTCTCTCGTTCGTCGTGGAACTCGCGCAGCCGGGCGACCAGGGCGGGGCTGCCGGTGATCATCCGGGCGAACACGGGGCCGGAGAAGCCGATGACGGGGTCGTGCGCGCGGACCGCGGCCAGGTGGGCGCGGCGCAGCGCGGCGAGCGCCGACTCCCCCGGCCCGCGCTCCCGGACGGCCTCGACGGGGCCGCCGACGAAGGCGTCCCGGAGGTCCAGCGCGAGGTCCTCCTTGCGCGGGAAGTAGTTGGTGACGGTCATCTTCGACACCTGGGCGGCGGCGGCCACCTCGGCGATGGTCACGTTGTCGAAGCCCCGCTCCAGGAACAGGCCGGTGGCCTTGTTGGAGATGTTCTCCCTGGTCTGAAGCTTTTTGAGGGCCCGCAGGCCCAGATTCCGGTCGCTCATGGGGCCACTATACCTAGACCCGACCAAAATTTGTTGTTGACATATTCCTTGGTCGGTCATAAGTTTAGGTCGCACCAACGACGGGGACGATCCCGTCGGACGCCGGGGCGGACGGCCCGGTCACGGCCGACGCACCGGGACCCCGCCTCCGGCGGACCCCCGCCCCCGAACCGGACCACGACAGGAGACATCCCTGACGACACCGCGCCGCGCGACGGCCTCCCCTTCCTCCCCCGTTTCCGAGCCGACCGCCGAGGAGCAGCGCATGACCGCCCGAACCGCCCTTTCCACCGTGGGAACCGCCGCCGCCACCGGCCGGGTGCTGCCGCCCGCCGCCCCGCCCGACGCGTCCCGCCCCGATCCCCTCCGGGGCCGGCGGGAGCCCGGGTACCGGGCCCGCGGGCGCCGGGACCCCGGAGCCGACCGGCACGGGCACCGGCGCACCCGCTTCCAGCGGGGGCGGTGAGCCGCGGCTCACCGGCACCTTCCGACCATCCGACACGAGCGAGGAGACGACACCATGGAACAGAACACCTTCGACGCGGGCGCGGAGTTCGACCGCCAGGTCGCCACCCTGGTCGGACTCGGCTACCCGGAGCAGGCCGGGCTCGACGCGGAGCGGTTCGAGAAGTCGCTCGCGCCGTTGCGCGCGGTCGCGGTGGAGCACGGCACGGACCCGGGCGACCCCGGGGCCGGCCGGGTGCCCTTCCTGCTCGTGCCCGGCCGCGGCACCGCGCCGATCGAGTGGGCGATGACCCGCACCGCGCTGTCCGGCGGCCGCAAGCCCGGATTCGTGGACCATTCCTTCGAGCCGGGTGCGCTGGAGCGGTTCACCGCCACCCCCGGGAGCGCCCCTCCCGACGGGGACGCCCACCTGGTGTTCGGCGTCGAGCGCGGTGAGGAGTTCTGCGGCGCGGTGCCCGCCGAGGCCATGGCGGTCATCGACGGGCGGGGCCGGAGCACGCTCACCATCGAGGAGGGGGTCGCCCTGGTCACGCAGTTCCCGGAGGTACTGGTCAAGAACAAGTGCTTCTCCCTGGGCGGCTCGCGCTGCGGCGACCGCCGGGTGCCGGCCCTGTGGATCAGCCAGCGGGCCCCCAAGCTCGGCTGGTGCTGGGAGGGCAACCCGCACACCTGGCTCGGCATGGCCTCCGCGGCCGCGCGCCGCGGGGCCTGACCGGGTGCGGGCCCGTCCGGGCCCGCACCCGGCGGGTCAGAGGTCGACCCGGAAGAGGGTGGTGGTGCCGGAGACCTCGTTGGCGACGGCCAGCAGCGGCGTCCCGGGGATCGGCGAGTCCCCGGCCGCGATGAAGGTCAGGCCCTCGGGGCCCAGGTCCAGGGCCTCGGGGGTGCCCGGCTCCGCGGAGAAGTCGCGGTTGTTCACGTAGTCCACGAAGGAGGCGTCGGCCGGGTCGGTGACGTCGTAGATCATGATGCCGCCGACCCGCTCCAGGCCGATGAAGGCGTAGACGCGGCCGCCGACCTCGCCGAGGGTGAGGCCCTCGGGCTCCGGGCCCTTGTCGTCGCTGCGGCCGTCGAACTGGTTCTCGGTGTGGTTCGAGTTGAAGAAGTCCGGGTTCTCCTCGGCGATGACGCGCTCGAACTCGGAGCCGGAGTCGAAGACCAGGTCGCCGCCGGTGGTGAAGATCGAGAAGGAGCGGCCGCCGAAGGAGTACAGCTCGTCGTGGCAGTCCTCCCCCTCGCGCAGGCCCTCGGCGGCCGAGACCGTCAGGCGGCCGAGGGCCTCGTCGCGCTGGAAGTCGGCGGTGGTGAGGCCGTTGGCGTCGAGGTAGGGCCGCAGGCGCGGGGAGTCCTCGCACAGTTCGAGGTCCTTGACGCGGGCCTCCTCCGAGTAGCCGTCCCAGTCGCGGACATCGCCCTCGTTGGCGGTGACCAGGAGGCTGCGGCCCCGGTGGCGGTACATGTCGAAGCCGTCGGGCTGGTACATGCCGTACACCGGGACCCCGCGCAGGTCGATGCCGCCGTCGCGGTTGGAGGGGTCCAGTTCGTTGCCCGGCTCCAGGTGGTCCTTGACGCCGAACGGGACGATGTCCGTGACCTCCGCGGTGCGCAGGTCGACCACCGCGAACGCGTTGGCCTCCTGGAGCACCACGTGGGCGCTGTAGGCGGTGTCCGCGACGATGTACTCGGGCTCCAGGCTGCGGGCGACCCGGCCCGGGGTGCCCGGCTCCCCGGTCGACAGGTCCGGACCGAACACCCGGACCCCCTCGGGGAGCTCGCGGTCGCCGTCCCAGGCGCGGAAGTCGGCGGTGCGCACGTCCCGCTGGGTGACCGCGGCCGGACGGCGGTTCACCTTGACGATGCTGACGGAGCCCTCGGGGTCGACCGTGTAGTCGTCGTTCGGCTCGCCCTCGTTGGCGACCAGGAGGAGGCGCCCGTCCGGGGTGAAGGTCGCCATGTCGGGCAGGGCGCCCACGCGCACGGCGTTGAGGGCGTTGCCGCGGGTGTCGTAGAAGACCACCCAGCCGGGGTCGGTCTTGTCCGCGGCCTCCACGGCGACGGCGACGGTGTCGCCGTGGACCGCGACGGAGTTGGCGACCGCCCCCTCCTCCACCACGGAGCCGTCGGCCGCCCGGACGCCCGGGGCGACCAGGTCGAAGAGCTTGACCGGCGCGGCGGGGTCGGAGATGTCGAGGACTTCGACGGTCGCGGCCAGGGCGTTGACCACGTACAGGCGCTGGGTGCGCGGGTCGTGGGCGACGATCTCGGCGGACGCCTGGTCGAAGGCGCCGGTGGAGTAGGTGCCGAGCGGGGCGAGGGGGGCGCCGTCGGCGCGTTCGCCTGCGTGGGCCGCCGTGCCGGTGAGGGCGACGGACAGGGCCGCCGCCACCGCCGTGGTCTTGCGCATGGTGGTTCCTTCCGGGGGACGGGCGCGGACGCGCCCGGCGGAAGCCAACCAGGTACGTCCGAACGGCCGGTGTCGCCCCGGTGAAGCGCCGGGGGTCAGGACCAGGTGAGACGGCGGGCGGTGGAGGTGTCCTCCAGCGGTGAGGCGCCGTAGTGGGCGGCCAGCAGGGCCGCGCCCGGTTCGGTGGAGGTGCCGATCGCGCGGGTCGGGGCGATCCAGTGCCCCCAGGCGTCCTCGAATGCCCGGAGGTGGGCGCGGTTGCGGCCGAACAGCGCCGGGACGACGTGGTGGACGACCGGGTTGTCCGGCGGCGTTCCGTCGAGGAGGGCGCGGGCGTTCGCCTCCGTGGGGGCGGGCGGCAGCGGCCGGGGGATCAGGTACCCGGGTTCGCCGAAGACCGGGCCGAGCAGCTCCTCCAGGGCGGTGGCGAAGTCCTCGGCGGCGTCGGGGAGGGTGAACCGGTACACGCCGTCGGTGTCGATGTGGACCCGCACCCCCGAGGCGCCGGTCGCGGAACGCCCCATCCCCCGGAGGGTGTCGGCGACCGCGCAGGCGTAGTCGACCGCGTCGTCGGGGCCGGCCGCCTCGGCGATCAGTTCGCGGGCCCGGCGCACGCGGGCGGCCCCGCGGACCCGGAACAGGACGGGTATCACGGCCGCGGTCGCCGCCGCCGCGAGCAGGAACCAGAGCGGTGCGATCCCCGAGAACACGACCAGCAGGACGATGAGGGCCGCCAGGGGCAGGACCGCGCCCGGGAACCGGGCCGGCAGCGCCCCGGACAGGCCCGCGCCCGGCAGGAACACGCCCCGGTCCCCCGGCAGCACCCGGGGCGGGTCCGGCAGGGCGACGTCCACGCCGCGGACGGCGGGGGCGTGCCGCCTCCGCACGCGCAGGGTGGGGACCAGGGAGTCCTCGTAGGGCTCGCCGAGGCGCCAGCGCTCGCGGGTGAGGTCGCGGCGCCCGATCCGGTCGAGCATGCGGCGGTTCAGCCCGCCGGGGTCGTCGGGCGGCGCGTACGGGGACAGGGAGGGGTCGATGTGGGCGACGCCGCTCATCACCTCGCCGTCGGCGTCCACGCCCAGGTAACCCTCGTGCTTGCGGACGAACCGGTCCCAGTCGGCGTCCCCGCGCGGGTGCTCGCCGGAGACGCACACGACCGTCCAGGTGTGCGCGGTCTTCTCCGGCCAGGACGGGTCCAGGCGCAGCGCGCGTCCGCGGCTCTGGACGACGGCGGTGGGCGTGGTCGCGGTGGTCAGGTCCACGACGGTGTTCACGCCGCGCGCGTCCCAGCCCTCGCCGAGCAGGGCGCGGGTGCCGACCAGGACGCGCGAGCCGCCGGACTCGAAGAACCGGGTGACGGCGCCCACCCTGACGCGGGGCGACCAGGAGCCCTCGATGTCGCACAGCCCGTCCGGGCGGTCGACGGCGGCGAGGTCGGCGCCGGGGAGTTCGGCGCGGGCGTACTCCAGGAAGACCATGGCCGTGCCCGGCGCCATGGCCACGGTGCGGCCGGTGAGCAGCACCGGGTCGAGGAGGTCGGTGCGGGGGTCCCCGGCCAGGGTGGTGAGCTGGAGCCGGGCCGACCCGGCGTCGGCGTCGAGGATGCCGCGCAGGGCGGCGGGCGGCCGGGACGAGGCGTGCTCGTGGTCGCACAGGACGAGGGCGCGCAGCCGCTCCCCCAGGGCCGCGTTCTCGGCGGCGAGGATCTCGACGGTGGCGTGGGCCTTGGAGTCGCTGCGGGCCAGCACCCGGTCCACGGGCGAGACGCCGCGCCGGACGCCGTTGCGGGTGAGGTGGTGGCCGATCGCGGGCAGGGCCGCGCGCAGGCGCTCGCGGGCCTCGCGGTCACGCTCGGAGGCGGTGTCCGGGGGCAGGCAGCGCTTGGCGTAGTCGTCGATGAGGGCGATCCAGTCGGCCGCGGTCGGCGGGCGGCGGTGCGCCTCGAAGGGGCGGGCGCCCTCCGGGAGGTCGCACAGGCCGACGTGGTGCAGGCGCAGGACGGCGTCGGACAGGGCGGGTTCGGCCGCGGCGATCCGCGACCAGGGCACGCGTCCGCCCTCCGCGGCGTCCCGGTTCACGAACCGGGCGTCGATCCAGGGCAGCAGGTCGGTGGTGGCGAAGCCCGGCGTGAGCAGTTCGTCGCACATCCGGGAGAAGCGCTCGCCCTGGTCCTTGAGGTAGGCGAGCTCGGTGGGCGTGGGCGTGGTGAGGTAGGCCAGTTCCGCGAAGGGGGCGAGGTAGCCGGCGCGGACCAGGGCGGGGATGGAGGCCCCGGTGACGGGCTCGCCGAAGAGGCGGTCCACCAGGGCACGCTCGGCGGCGGTGAGGTTCGTGGCCGGGGTCCCGGTCAGGCCGATGACGTGGGCATCGGGGAGGTCGTCCAGGACCTCGGAGAGCAGGCGCCCCCACACCTGGAGCAGGTGGTGGCACTCGTCGAGCAGCACGGTGAGGGGGCCGGCGTCGTGCAGGGCGTCGACGAGCGCGCGGCCGTTGGGGTGCAGCCGGTCGCGCACGGAGGCGCGGCCGCCGCCCTCCTCGTCGGTCTCGGCGTCGGGGTCGAACACCGCCAGGGACTGGTAGGTCAGGACGGTGACGTGGTGGGAGAGGTCGCGCTCGACCCCGGCGGTGCGGTCGTCGCCCTCGGGGCGCAGGGAGTCCCAGGTCCGGATCCACTGGCCCTGGATGGCGGTGTTGGGCACGAGGACGACGGTCCGGCGGTCGAGACGGCGGGCGGCCGCCAGGCCGACGAGGGTCTTGCCCGCGCCCGGCGGGAGCACGATCCACGTGCGCCGCTCCCCGGCGTCCCAGCGCGCGGCGACCGCCTCCAGCGCCTCGCGCTGGTAGGGCCGGAGGTCGGGGGGGTCCGTGACTGAGGACACCCGTCCACGGTAGCGGCGGCACGCCCCGCCCACGGGGGCGAGGGGTGGCGGTGGCCGCCGCGGGTCCGGGACCGCGGTGCCGGAGACCGGCGTTCCCGCGCACACGTCGCGGAGGACCGCCTCGGGGCCGCTCAGGGACCCGAGGACCCGGGATGGCCGACAGGGCCGGGATCAGCGGGCGGCGGCGTCGCGGACGCGGTGCCAGGCGGTGACCCAGCGGCGGCGTTCGGCCTCGTCCTCGCCGGCGCAGGCGGTGACGAAGGCCATCAGGAACACGTAACGGGGCAGCCGGTCCCCCTCCAGGACCTGGCAGAAGGTGGAGTGCTTGACGGCTCCGCCGCACAGGTACTCGAGCTCCCGGTAGGACCAGTCGCCGGCCCACACCACGTAGCGGCGCATGGTGAGGAGGAACTCGGCGGTGGTGCGGGCGTGCAGGGGGTTGGGGCGGTGCTCGTACCCGTCGATGTCGCGCAGGGGGCGCGAGCGCTCGACGGGGGCGGCCACGGGGGTGGAGAGGAGGCGGTCCAGCCATCCGGTGCCGTTGAGGGCGCGGTTCGGGCCGGTCGGTTCAAGGACGCCCGTGGGGGTCACTCCGCCTCCATTTCTTGTTCCGAGAAGGATCGTCAATCGCTGCTTCCGTGCAGGGGACACCTGGGGGTGCACAAGTGAACAGGGGGTTCAGAGAGAACACCGAAGCCGTGCGAGGACGTTGTGGAGTAACCCCGACTGTTCGGTTACCGGGAAATCTACCGGATGAACACGACAGGCGAAAGCGCCTGTGGCGTGGGCGTCCCGGCGTTCTCCGCCACACAGAGGTGTGACGCGCGGGGATCTCTACGGAGGCTCGGGAATTTTTCTCGACAAATCCATCAAATGTCATCTGAATCGCCGGGAGAAACGTCGTTGACGGCCAATGGGCGTGACGCACTTCCCACCTGGTGACACCACTCCCCGCCCCCAGGGGCCACCACGAGAGATATCCGAATACCCGGATTAAGGCCAACCGAAATAGCGATTGTGAGGCCCGGGAGGCGGTCCGCCGCCGGAGCGGCCGACGGGACCGGGGCGCGGACGATGCCTCCCCCGCACCCGTGGGCCGTCCGCGATCGCCTAAGGCGCAAGGCTCTCCGGTGCCCAGGACACGACGGTCGCGTCGTCGCGGACCTTGCCGCGGGGGTGGGCGCGCCCCTGCGGGTCGGCGTCCTCCAGGGCGCGCACCCGCTCGATCAACGCCCCCGGCCCCTTGTCCGAAACCAGGGAGAAAGCCTGTCCCCAATCCAGGTCGCCGAAGACCTCCACCGCGCGGGTGGCACCGTCGGTCATGAGCGCGAACCGGTCCAGGCGGGCCGTCCCGGTGAGCGCCTCGTCGGCGGCCCGCGGGTCGGAGCCCGCAGTCCAGAACCCGCCGGGGACACCGCGCAGCGCCCGGATCGCCCCCGCCGCCTCACCGCGGCTGCGCAGCTCGGCCCGCAGGACGTCCAGCCGGGTGTCGGCCACCAGACCGACCCCGTCCACCTCCCGGAGCACGCCGCTGCGCGCGTCCGGCCCCGGAGCCCGAACCGATCCGGGCTCCGGCACGCCCCGACCGGGACGTGGATCCGGCGCCGCACCGGCGGGAGCGCGCGGCTCCGGCGGCACGCGCACGGAAGCGCGCGGGTCGGACTGCGCGCCCGGAAGGGGGCGGGGGTCGGCGACCAGGAGCACGGAGTCGGACAGCACCAGGTACTCCAGCCACCCGGGCCCGGCCGTGCCCTCCGTCGGGAGCGCCCCGGTTCCGGGCATGCCGTCCGGTACCGCCGCGCCGCCCGTGTCCGGGCCGGACGGGTCGCCGCCGGGGTGGAGGCGGACGGCCACGACGGTGGCGGAGGGGGTGTCCCGGTGGGCGAGGTCGCAGGTGTCGACGTGCAGGGCGGCCGCCGCCCCGATCGCCTCGGCCAGCGCGGTGCGCGGCGGCAGCCCGGCGTCCATGCCCGCCAGCAGCAGGGCGCCCAGCCGCCGGACGTGCCGGGCCACGCCGTGGGAGCAGCCGTCGTCGCCGTCGGGCGGCCCGCTCACCCCGTCCAGCAGCACCGCGCAGTGCGCGGACACCGCGGCGAAGTCCTCGTTGGGGCGGTCGGCGCGGCCGGGCGCGGTGGCGATCAGGAAAGGCATCACGGTTCCCTTCGCGGACCGGGCGGTCCCTCCGCCCGCAGTCTGCACTCCTTCCCGCGGACGTCGGCGGCCACCGGTGGGATGGGCGACCCCGGACGGGCGGTCGCCGCAGGTGGGTCCCCGGGGCGGGGCGGGCCCGCCCCGGGAGGCGGTCAGCGGACGACGACGGTGGTGCCCACCGCGATGTGCCCCTCCTCCCGCAGCCAGTCCATGGCCGACAGGCTCACCCGCGCGCAGCCGTGCGAGGCCGGCTGCGCCGGCACGCTCGGGTACCCGTGGACGGCGATGCCGCCGTTGAAGTACATCGGCGCGTACAGCGCACCGTAGGGGCCCGGGTCCCAGCCGGACACCTGCCGGAACACCGTGTAGGTGCCGGTGGGGGTGACCGCGATCCGCTCGGAGCCGTCGGAGCCGAGGTAGGGCCTGCCGGATCCGGTGGAGGTGTTGAGCGTGTACTCCACCTCCCCGCCGGAGACCACCAGCAGCAGCTGGCGCTCCAGGTCGATCTCCAGCGCGTCACCGGAGGAGGTCGCCGATGGTCGGACCCCGTCGGCCAGGGCGGCCCGGGTGTCGGGGCCGACCACGCCGTCGCGGTCGATCCCGGCGGCCTTCTGGAGGGCGAGCACGGCCTGGGCGGTGTGGGGCCCGAACTCGCCGTCGGCGCCGTCGAGCCAGTAGCCGAGGTCGAGCAGCTGCTCCTGGAGCGCCGCGACGGCCCGCCCGGAGTCGCCGTTGCGCAGCTCGCGGACGGCGGCGTCGGCGGGCGGAGGGGCGAGCAGGAGGGCGCCCAACAGCGCGGCGGTCAGCACCGCCAGGAGCCGGGCCGGTCGTCGGAGGAACGGGACGGAGGGTGTTCGGGGGGTTGCCATACGTCTCTTTTACCCGCCTGGGGCGGATCATGGGGGATTTTCCACAGCCTGTGGAAAAAAGCGCGGGCCCGAAACCGGATCCCCGGCCGCGGGCCCGCGTTCCGCCGCGGGGGTCAGATGAAGTACGAGCTGCGCACCGGCCCCGGCGTGTCCGCACGCCAGCGCCGGCCGGTCCGCGCCCACCCCCCGGCCACGGCCCCGACGAACCCGGCGAGCACGTCCACCGTGTCCGGCGGCCCCTCCTCGCCGTTCTCCCCGGTCACGGCCTCGGCGGCGAGGACCTCCTCGGCCAGCTCGGCCTCCGGGCGCCCGTCCGCCGGGACCGTCTCCACACCGCGGGAGGGGTCCTGCACGTCCACCATCCGCATCCGCTCGCCCCACGGGCGGTGCACGTTCTGGTGGAGCAGCGTCACCACGTCGGCCGCCGGGCCCTCGGGGCGGACCCAGCTCGCGGCGTGCTCGAAGAGGATCTGCCCCTCGGGCCGCTCGAACAGCGCCCCGCGCAGCTCCGGGTCGGCGTCGTCGAGGTCGTAGGCCACCACCAGCGCGCCCGGCCGGGACGGGTCCACCGGCAGCAGCGGCAGGCCGAGCAGCCGGGACGCTGCCAGTCCCAGGACCGTGCTGTCCCGGTCGGGCAGCGCCATGACGCCGTCCACCGCGCGCCCGGCGGTCTCCAGCACCAGCCGCAGCCGTTCCAGCCCGGTGCGGCAGTACGAGTAGTCGTCCGAGACGAACGCGTAGCGCCCCCGCATGGGCTCCTCGAACCCGTGCGGGGACAGGTGCGCGACCACTCCCCCGTGCAGCACGAAGTGCCATCCGCGCAGGTCGGAGCCGTCCAGCGGGCCGACGGCGGCGGCCACCGCGGCCCGCTCGGCCATGGCCGCGACCCGGGCGCGGGCCGGGCCCCAGTCCGGGTCCTCGGGTTCGGGCAGGTCCGCCAGGGCCTCCCGGGCCCCGGCGAGGTCCCCGGCGGCCAGGGAGTTGTAGGCGATCAGGTACCGGCCGGGCCAGGCGGGCAGCTCGCCGTCCCACCCGCGCAGGGCGTCGGCGGCCTCCCGGTGCCGGTGGGAGTCCTCCAGCGCGGAGGCCAGCTCCCACAGGACCGGCAGGACGTCGGGGGCCAGGCCGCGGGCCCGGCGCAGCGCGGGGACGCCGACGAAGGGGATCCCTGACCCGGTAGCGGCGTATCCGAAGTCGTAGAGGGCCTTGGGGCCGTCGATGTCGGCGAGCAGGTCGGCGGCGGCCCCGGCCAGGTCGTCCGCGCCCAGGGCGCGGGAGGCGTCGCGCACCAGCGCGACCAGGTCGGGCAGCGGCAGGTCGTCGGCGTACGGGCGCAGGGAGAGGACGGCGCGCGAGGGCTCGCCCTTCGCCAGGCTCGCCCGGGCGGCGGCCAGCGGATCGTTGTCGGTCATGCTCCTCCAGGGGGTGGGGCGGACCCGTGCGGCCCGCCCCCGGTGCGACGCGCTCGCGGACCCCCTGGTTCTCATCCGCCCCCTCAGGCGCCGCCGGTCCGGCTGCCCAGGGTGGCGGCGACCTGTGCGAGCGCCCGGCAGCGGGCGAACTCCACCGGCGTGAACGGTGTTCCGGAGCGCCGGACGACCAGCACCCGGCCGTCGGGGGCGGGCAGTGTCATCACGGTGCCGGACAGGTCCTCGCGCCCCAGGCCGGCGGGCGGCGCGTCCGCCGTCTCGACCACGCGGGCGGCGGCCAGGGACAGCAGCGAGTCCTCCAGGGTCGTGTCCCCGGACACGAGCGCCCCGACCAGGGCCAGGGTCCGGCTGGTGGTGTCGCTGAGCTCGTGCGGGTCGGCGGTGCGCACGATGGCGTCGCGGCCGCCCGCCTCCCGGACGGCGGCGTGCAGGGCGTGCGCCCCCACCCTGGCGGGCGCGCTGACGAAGAACTCGTCGACGGCCTCGGCCCCGGCGGGGTGGACGTGCATGAGGCGGATGTCCACGCCCAGGGCCGCGAACCCCGCGGTGAGGGCGGCGAGCCCGCCGGGGACGTCCGCGACGGTGACGCGCACGCTCCACAGGCGGTCGCCGAGCGGCTCGTGGACGGGTGCGGCACCGTGCGGGCGGCGGGTCTCCACCCGGTGCGCGGCCGGGGCCGCGGGCCTCCGGTGGCGGTACCAGCGGTGCAGGCCGGAGGCCAGGACGAGCAGCGTCCCGACCGCGAGCAGGGCGCGGGCCCCGTCGTCGCTGTGGCCCAGGGAGAGCACCACCAGGTGCGCCGCCCCGGCGGCGGTCAGCAGGACCCCGAAGTCGAGGGCCTCCCTGCCGAGGAAGCCGGTGCGCCGGTCGTCGGTTCCGTCGTGGGCATCGGTAGCGTCCATGGGTCCGACGGTGCCAAGCCGACGTTGCGCCCGTGCTCCGTCCGATGACGGGGCGGTAAAGGCGGGGCGTGAGTCCCGTCACCGCCCCGCCCGCACCGCCGGTCCCGCGTGAGCGTTCTCCCTGCTCAGTCGGACTCGATCAGCCCGACGACCTCGATGTCGATCCGGACGACCGGGAGTCCCAGCCGGTGTTCCAGGATGTCGCGCACGGTGCGGCGCACGTCCTCGGCCGCCCCGGCGATGGGGGTGCCGTGGGCGACCCGCGCCGTCAGGGAGACCGCGAGCCCGTCCGGCCCCCGCTCCACCCGGCAGCGGCCGACGAGCACCCCGGGGACCCCCCGGGACGCGTAGCGCGCCATGGCCGCGACGGCGGACTCCCGTATCCGGGTCGTTCCGGGGCCGGGTCCGCCGAGCAGCAGCGAGCGTCGGTTCCCGCGTTCGGCGCGGATGGCGCGCATGACGTCCTCGACGAGCCCGGCGGGGGCCTTGACCGCCTCCGTCTCGGGCTCGCGCAGCGCGGACACCAGCGGGGCGAGGTCGCGCGCGGTGGCCTGGCAGTGGGGGCAGCGGGCCTCGTGTTCGGTGGTGCGGCCCTCCATCAGGTTCCGCACCAGCACGTCCTCCTCGTTCCCGCAGGGGAGGAGGCCGTCAGCGCCGTCGTCGGGCGGTTCTAGCGCCATGGTGCAAGAGCCTTCACGAGATGGGTGCGGGCGCGGTGGATCCGCCCACGCACGGCGGTCGGGGTCGCGTCGACGACTTCTGCTATCTCTTCATATCCCCATCCTTCCATTTCCCTCAGGACCCAGCAGGTGCGCTGTCCCGGGGGCAGTCCGGCCAGGGCCTGCATCAGCGCGCCCCGCAGGTCGCCGGCCAGCGCCTCGGCGTCCGGCCCGGCGTCGCGGGGGTCCGGCGCGGCCTGCTCGTCGATCGGTTCGGTGTCCGCCCCGGAGCGCAGGAGGTTCAGGGCGCGCCGCCCCGCGATGCGCTTCAGCCAGGGGCCGAACGCCCCGGGGTCCCGCAGTTCGGGGAGTTTGCGCCAGGCCGTGATGAGGGCCTCCTGGGCGGCGTCCCGGGCGTCGCCCGGGTCCCTCAGGATGCGCAGCGCGATGCGGTAGACCGCGTCCTGGTGCCGCGTCAGCAGGATCTCGAACGCCGTGTCGTCGCCGTCCTGCGCACGCTCGACCAGGACGGCCTCGGGGACGGCGTCCTCCGGCCCGGCCGGTGCCGCGGACTCCTCCCGGAGCTCATCTGACACGGATCACCCACTCACGGTATTCGGACAGGTACATTCAGTATCCATTCCAGCACTGAAAAAACGTGATCCGCATCACGTGAAATCCACCGTGAGCCCAGCGCGGGCTCCCGTGTCTTCACGGACGACGGCACCGGAACGGGCGTGCCGCACACGAGGACACGGAGGACCGGCCATGGGAGAAGCCAGGACACCGACCCGGCGGGAGGCCCCGGCGAACGCGCCCGGGCGGGCCGGGGACGGCGCGTCCCCCGCGCCCGGCGGCCCCCTCCCCCGTCCGGCGGACGCGGTGACCGGCGCGAGGCTGCGCCTCTCCCGCCTCCGGTCCGCGGCGCACCGCGTCGCGGCCCCCGGCGCCCCGCCGCGCTGATCCGGCGCCGTCGGCCCGAGCACGAACCCGAAGCAGAGCCACCCGAAGCAGGAACAGAAGCAGAGACAGAGGAGACGGACATGGCAGCCGAGAACCCCCAGGGCACCGGAACCGCCGGCACCGACCTGCGCCGCGTCACCACCGCCACGGACGGCGACGCGCAGGGCCGCACCGTGATCGCCGACCACGTGGTCGCCAAGATCTCCGGCATGGCCGCCCGGCAGGTCCGCGGCGTCCACCGGATGGGCGGCAACGCCTCCCGCGCCTTCGACGCGGTCCGCGAGCGCATCCCCGGTTCGACCTCCTCGGCCGCCGCGGACCGGGGGGTCGCGGTCGAGGTCGGGGAGCGCCAGGCGGCGGTCGACATCAACCTGGTCGTCGAGTACGGCGCCGTCATCCCCGACCTGGCCGCCGAGGTCCGGCGCAACGTGGTCTCGGCCGTGGAGCGGATGACGGGGCTGGAGGTCACCGAGGTGAACGTGGCCGTCGACGACATCCACCTCCCCGGCGAGGGCGAGGACGCCTCCGGCAACGAGCCCCGTGTGCAGTGAGGGGCCCGTCGTGACCACCCGTGAGACCGAGCACGAAGACCGGAGATGAGCAGTCATGTGGCCGATCGTCGGACTCGCCTTCGGCGTCGTCCTGGGACTCACCGCCGCGTTCGGCGGGTTCTGGGCGTTCCTGCTGGTCCTGCTGTTCGGGGCGCTGGGGTTCCTCCTCGGCAGGGCCTACGCGGGCGAGGTGGACCTCGCCGCCCTGTTCACACCGAGGGACCGGAGGGACGTGCGGTGAGCGCGCCCACCCCCGGCCGGACCGTCGTCGCCGACCGCGTGATCGAGCGCCTGGTACGCCACGAAGCGCTGCGCCACGAGGCGGTGCGCCCCCTGGAGGGGGCGCTGCGCGGTGCGATCGCGGGCTCCCCGGTGCGGGTCGAGGTGAGCCGCGGGGGCTCTCGCGTCGCCCTGCGCGTGGAGGTCGCGATGGCCTACCCCCGCCCTTTGGAGGCGGCCGCGGCGGACCTGCGCGTGCGGCTCGTCGCCGCGGTGGAACGGACCACGGGACTGCGCGTCCACACGGCGGACGTCAGCATCGTCCGCCTCGTCCTCCCACCGGTCGTTCGCTGACACGGAAGGCCTTCCATGTGTCCCGAGAAGAACTCGGAGAAGAACTCCGAGAAGAAGCGGTCCCGGTCCGCGCGGCGCACCGCGCTGCGCCTGCTGCGTCCGCGCCGGACCGGCACCGCGGTGCTGTGCGCCGTATCCCTGGTCCTGGCCGGGGCGGCGGCGGGGGCGGTCGCCCCGGCCCGGGCCCTCGTTCCGGACCACCCGGCCGTCCGGACCGTCGGCGACCTGTCCGCTGCGGTGTCGGGCGTCGGCGCGACGGCCGTCCTGTCGGCCGCCGCGCTGGTCGTCGGCACCGCCCTGGTCGTGTCCTCCCTCGCGCGCGGCGGCCGGGGGCCGCTGGCGCTGGTGACCGGCGACCCGCTGTTCGTGTGCGGCCTCACCCGCGGCGCGGCCGCCCGGCTGTTCGCCGAGGAGGCACGGGAGGTGGACGGTGTGAGCGGTGCCCGCGTGCGGGTGGGGAGGCGGCGCGTGCGCGTCCTGGTCTCCACCCGTATGCGGGGGTCCTCCGGCGCCCTGCGCGGCCGGGTGGAGGAATCTGTGCGCCGCAGGGCCGGGGAGCTCGGGGTGCTGCCCCGTCCGGCGGTCCGGGCGCGCGTGCGCGAGGTGGGTCCGGCATGACGGCGATCCGTGAGAACCGTACGCAGGAAGAGGGCCGCGTGCAGAAGGCGGTGAGCGCGGAGCGGGGGCCCGCGCGCCGCCCCTTCCGCGGGGCGACGCGCCGGTCGCGCCTGAACCGCGCGCTCTCGTTCGCCCTGGGTGCCGCGCTGATCGCCGCGGGCGCCCTGGGGGCCGCCGGGGCCGCCGCCCGGGCCGGCCTCCCCGCGGCCGGGGGCCTGGACCTCCGGCCGCGGCTCGCACCACCGGTCCCACCGCAGCTGCTGCCCTACGCCGTCGCCGCCGCCGGGCTGGCCGCCGTCCTGCTGGGCGTGTGGTGGCTGCTGGCCCAGCGGGACACCGGGCGGCTGCGCCGGCTGGTGCGGGGCGCGGACTCGGCCGCGGGCCTGACCGTCCTGTCCGGGAACGCCCTGGGGGACGCGGTGGCCGAAGCCGTGGAGAGAGTGCCCGGGGCGGTGCGGGCGCGCGCCCGGCTCCACGGTCCGGAGAACGCCCCGTGGCTGCGGCTGGAGGCGGTCGTGTCCCCGGACACCGATCTCCGCGAGTTCCTGGACGGCTGCCGGGAGACGGCGGTCGAGCCGCTGCGGATGTCCCTGGGCGTCCCGGCGGTGCCGACGCTCGCCGTGGTGGCGGTGGGCGGGGAGTCCACCAGAAAGGTGCTGTGAACAGCGGTGATGCAACCCCCTCGCAACCCTTGGGCGACTATTGGTGAACGTAAAATCACCGTCCGAGGTAGATTTTTTTCCTCCGAGGGGGAAAGTGAACTAGATCACATAGATTAGGGCGTGAGTTGATCAAGCCCGATCTCGTCCTCAGGACGAGCGGCAAGAACAGAGTGACGGAACACGGGAGATCACATGAGAATCCCTGCCGGGCTCACCTCGACGGGCATGACGACCAGCACCACGGCCTCCCCCATCCCGGAGGCCGAAGACATCGGAACGACCACGGGGCGGAGCGAGGACACCCCCGCCACCGTGCTGATGCGGGCGCCCCGCTTCACCGCCGCGACCGGCGTGTTCGCCGTCGTCGGCGTCGTGGCCGGGTTCACCGTGGTGGCGGTGCTCCTCCTGGCGCACCCGACCCCTCCCACCCTCCTCGGCGGCTTCGGACCGGAGGCGGTCTGGACGATGCCCGCCACCGCCGTCGCCTCCGCGCTGGGGCTGACCTTCCTGATCGCCGCCTTCCTCGCTGACCGGCGCGCGGAGGAGGACCTCCGCCACTCCTTCCGGGAGCGGGAACCCGGGTCCCCCGAGGGACCGGACGGCACACGCACCGCGCCCTGACCCCGGCCTCCGCCGCGGCGACACCGGCCGCACCGGGTCCCGCCCCGACACCGGGGGCCGGGACGGGACCCGTCCGCCCCTTCCCCGGCCGCCGCGCGGACGTGTTATGTTCACCCTTCGCGGCGACCCGGACCTGAGCCCCTCGCGCGTCAGGGACGTGCCGGACACACCGCGCCTTTCGGGCGCGAAGTTCCCATCCAGCACGTAGTGCACACAGAGCACGTCCCAGGGGGTCTTCCTTCGTGCGCGTCTATCCGGCCGTGTACATCAGAGGGCTGCGCAGGTACTCCACCTATCGCGCGGCCACGATCGCCGGCATCTTCACCAACTCCGTCTTCGGCTGCATCAACGCCGCCGTCCTCCTCGCCCTCTTCTCGGTGCGCCCCGAGATCAACGGGTACGACGCGGCCGACGCCGTCACCCAGGTGTTCGTCTGCCAGGCGCTGATCGCGACCGTCGCGATCATGGGTCCCCCGCTGGACCTGGGCGAGCGCATCCGCAGCGGGGCCGTCGGCACCGACCTGCTGCGCCCGGTCCCGCTGCTCGGCTGGTGGCTGGCCGAGGACCTGGGCCGGGCAACGTTCAGCATCGTCTTCCGGGGCGTCCCGACCTTCCTCGTCGGGGTGCTCCTGTTCGACCTGCTGCTGCCGGGGACGCTCGGGCACTGGACGCTGGTCCTCGCCTCCGTCGCCCTGGCCGCGGTCATCGGGTTCGCCCTGCGCTACCTGTACGAGGTGGCCGGGTTCTGGATCCTGGACACCCGGGGGATCTGGGCGGTCGTCGGCCTGGTCGGCCCGGTGGCCGCCGGGATGCTGCTGCCCCTCCCCCTCTTCCCGCCGGCCGTGGCCGACGTCCTGCGCGTCCTGCCCTGGGCGGCGACCGTCCAGATCCCCGCCGAGGTCATGCTGGGCAAGGAGAGCCTGCCGGGCGGGACCGCCGTAGGCGGACTGGCCCTCCAGGCCGGGTGGGCGGCCGCCCTGCTGCTGCTCGGCGCGTGGCTCACCTCCCTCGCCACCCGCAAGGTGGTGGTCCAGGGTGGCTGACCTCCTCCCGCGCACCCCCGACCGGCCCGTCGAACGCCTGACCCGGCCGGTCCGCACCTACCTCCTGCTGGCCTGGACCTGGAGCCGCGCGCTCGCCCAGTACCCGGCCTCCCTGGCCCTGATGACCTTCGGGACCTCCCTGGGCGCGATCGCGGAGATCTCCGCCGTGTTCGTCGTGTTCGGGCACGCCGGGGCGCTGGACGGCTTCTCCCTGGCCGAGGGCCTGCTCATCGCGTCCCTGTCCAACCTGGTGTTCGCCACCGCCGACATGCTCATGGGCATGGTGGAGGGGCTGGGCCAGCACATCCGCAACGGCTCCCTGGACGTCATGATGGTGCGGCCGGTCTCCCCGCTCATCCAGATCGCCACCGACCGGTTCGCGCTGCGCCGCCTGGGCCGGGTGGTCCCGGCGACCGTGGTCATGGGGGTGGCGCTGTACCACTGCGACATCGACTGGACCCCCGGCAAGGTCCTGATGCTGCCGGTCCTGCTGGTGTCGGGGGTGGCGATCGCCGCCGCCGTCTGGACCGCGAGCGGGTGCCTGCAGTTCTTCGTCGCCGACGCCCGCGAGGCCGCCAACTCCCTCACCTACGGCGGGCAGGCGCTCACCGAGTACCCGCTGTCCATCTACGGCAAGGGGGTCGTGTACGCCGTCACCTTCACGGTCCCGCTGGCGTTCGTCTGCTGGCAGCCGGTCCTGTACCTGCTGGACCGCCCGGACCCGACCGGGCTGCCCGGCCTCCTCCGCTACGCCCCGCCGTTCGTCGCCGCCCTGTCGTGCGCGGCCGCCGCCCTGCTGTGGCGGCTGGGCCTGCGCCACTACCGATCCACCGGGAGCTGAAGATGACCCGCGCACACTCCGACGAGACCGTCATCGAGGCGGTCGGCCTGAGCCGCGACTTCGTGCTGTCCGAGGGCCCGCTGTTCCGCCGCACCAGGCGCACCGTGTCCGCCGTGCGCGGCATCGACCTCACCGTCAGGGCCGGGGAGATCGTCGGCTACCTGGGCCCCAACGGCGCGGGCAAGAGCAGCACCATGAAGATGCTGACCGGCATCCTCTCCCCCACCGCCGGGCGCCTGCGGGTGCTGGGCGTGGAGCCGTCCCGGGAGCGGACCCGCCTGGCCGCCCGGATCGGGGTGGTGTTCGGCCAGCGCACAACCCTGTGGTGGGACCTGCCGCTCAAGGACAGCCTGGAGCTGACCCGGCACATGTACCGGGTGCCGGCCGCCGACCACGCCCGGCGGCTGGCCGAGCTCACCGAACTCCTGGAGCTGGGGCCCTTCCTCCGGACCCCGGTGCGCCAGCTCAGCCTGGGCCAGCGGATGCGCGGCGACCTCACCGCCGCCCTCCTGCACGGGCCCCGGCTGCTGGTCCTGGACGAGCCCACCATCGGCCTGGACGTGGTGAGCAAGTCGACCATCCGCGAGTTCCTGC
This sequence comes from Nocardiopsis sp. NPDC006139, assembly GCF_040614155.1. Taxonomy (NCBI): domain Bacteria; kingdom Bacillati; phylum Actinomycetota; class Actinomycetes; order Streptosporangiales; family Nocardiopsidaceae; genus Nocardiopsis; species Nocardiopsis sp. NPDC006139. The sequence continues at coordinate 214,264 of NZ_JBEXTT010000007.1, read as the reverse complement.
TGCGGCTGAACGCCGAGGAGGGCACCACCATCCTGCTCACCACCCACGACCTGGGCGACGTGGAGCGCCTGTGCGAGCGGGTGGTGGTGATCGACCACGGCTCCCTGGCCTACGACGGCGACCTGGACGGACTGCGCGCGGCCGTGCCCACGCCCCGGGTGCTGGTGGTGGACCTGGCCGAGCCCGCCCCGCCGCTGGAGGTGGCGGGCGCGCGGTGCGTACGGACCGAGGGGCCCCGCCAGTGGCTGGAACTGGCGGACAACCCGTCGGCGGTGATCGGGCGGGTCGCGGCGGGGCACGACATCGCCGACCTGACCCTCCAGGAGCCCGACATCGAGGGCGTGGTGGCGGCCCTGTACCGGGGCGCCGAACCGCGGCCCGCCTGAGCCGGACCCCGCCGGGGCGCCGCCGACGCCTTTCGTTGGCGGCGCCCCGGGCGTGTCGGCCGTCGCCCGCGGTGACGAAAACCCGCCCCGCGGGCGGCAGCGCTTTCGTTGCGTAGTTGCGTCACCGCCCGAATGCGTCACCCTCCACGGCCGGGAAGCCGACCGTGACGGTGAGGCCGCCCCCGGGCCGTTCCCGCGGTTCAGGCCCCGGGGACGGCCCAGGGGTCCACCGGGACCCCGCCGGTGCGGTAGCCCCGCTGGTCCAGGCGCTGCCCCAGGAGCTTGGCCTGCCACAGGCCGATCGCCCGGTCGCCCACGACCAGTTCGGGCACCACCCGCATCAGGTCGGCCTCGAACCTCTGGGAGTCCTCCACCGACCGGCTCCACGCGGCGATCAGCAGGTTGTGCCGCCCCGTCACGCCGGCGCACAGCCGCACCTCGCGCATGGCCGTGATGCGCTGGGCCGCCTCGGTGATGGCGTCGGCCGGGACGCCCGCCCACAGCAGGACGACGGACGGCCAGTCCGACAGCGGCCGGGCCACCTCGCAGCGGGCCTGCACCATGCGGGCGGCGAACAGGTGGCGGACCCGGCGCCTCACCGTGTCGGGGCTGCTGTCGCAGCGTTCGGCCAGGGCGGTGTACGGCATGCGCCCGTCCATGGACAGCTCCACCATGATCCGGCGGTCCAGCTCGTCGGGCAGGTCCGCGGCCTCCACCGGGAACGCCTCGGCGGACAGGCGCTCCACCTGGGCGGGGGTGAGCGCGCGCAGCCTCCAGCGACTGCCCTCCGTGAAGACCGCCCCCGCCAGGTGGGTGCGGCTGGCGCGGACCCCCTCCATGGTGTCCAGGGAGCCCACCACCCAGCGGGACAGCGCCCCCACGTCCTCGGTCATCACCGTGAGCAGCAGGTCCCGGTCCCCGGTGACGTGCTCGACGGTGGACACGTGCGGCAGCTCCGTGAAGGCGCGGGCCACCGGCAGCAGGTGGCCGCCGACGCAGTCCACCTCGATGAACGCCAGGCAGCCGCCCGCCCCCGCCAGCGCGGCCCCCGGGTAGCAGGTGATCCACGCCGCCCCGGAGTCCCGCAGCCGCTGCCAGCGCCGGGCGACCGTGGCCGCGTCTACCCCCAGGACCCGGCCCAGCACGGTCCAGGAGGCGCGCGGGGAGATCTGGAGGGCGTGGACCAGCTGCTGGTCCACATCGTCCAGGATGCGGTTTTCCGGCATGGATCTCCCCCGACCTGCGATTTTCCGATGAAATCGGCGCCCCTACAGGTATACCGCCCCATCCTGGCCCGGTCGGAGAACGTGAACGACGGGGGGACCCGAGCATGCGGATGGTGGAACGGGCGGAGAAGCACCGCGAGGACCTGGTGGAGCTCCGCCGGGCCCTGCACCGCGAACCGGAGATCGGCCTGGCGCTGCCGCTGACCAAGGCCAAGGTCCTGGCCGCCCTGGAGGGCCTGCCCCTGGAGATCACCGAGGGCCGGGCGCTCGGCTCGGTCACCGCCGTCCTGCGCGGCGGCCGCCCCGGAGGCGCCGTCCTGCTGCGCGGTGACATGGACGCCCTGCCGGTCCGGGAGGACACCGGCCTGGAGTACGCCTCCCGGTTCGACGGCGTCATGCACGGCTGCGGCCACGACCTGCACGTCGCCGGCCTGGTGGGCGCCGCCCGGCTGCTGTGCGAGGTGCGGGACGAGCTGCCCGGCGACGTGGTGTTCATGTTCCAGCCCGGCGAGGAGGGGCACGACGGCGCCCGGATGATGATCGAGGAGGGCGTGCTCGACGCGGCGGGCAGGCCCCTCGACGCCGCCTACGCCGTGCACGTGGCCGCCAACATGCTGCCCGCGGGGTTCTGGGCGACCAAGCCGGACGTGGTCATGAGCGCTTCCGACGTGCTCAGGGTGACCGTGCGCGGCGAGGGCGGCCACGGCTCGTCGCCGCACCGGGGCAAGGACCCGGTGCCCGCCGCCTGCGAGATGGTGCTGGCGCTGCAGAGCCACGTGACCCGCACCTACGACATCTTCGACCCGGTGGTCGTCACCGTGGGCCGCCTGGCCGCCGGGACCCAACAGAACGTGCTGGCGCACGAGGCCGAGTTCGAGGCGACCGTGCGCAGCTACTCCCCCGCAAACCAGGAGCGCCTCAGGGAGGCCCTGCCCGCCCTGGTCCGCGGGATCGCCGCGGCCCACGGGCTGGAGGCCGACGTGGAGTACCGGGTGCTGTACCCGGTGACCGTCAACGACGCCGCCGAGGCGGCCTTCGCCATGGACACGGTGCACGACCTGTTCGGCGGGAACGCCGGGTTCGTGTCGCCGGTGCCCGCCTCGGGTTCGGAGGACTTCTCCCTCGTACTGCGCGAGGTGCCCGGGGCGATGCTCATGCTCGGCGCCACCCCGGCCGACGCCGACCCCGGCTCCGCGCCCGCCAACCACTCCCCGCAGGCCCGCTACGACGACGCGGTGCTGCCCGCCCAGGCCGCGCTGCTGGCCGAGCTGGCGGTGCGCCGCCTGTCGCGCGGCGACGCCTGACCCCGGCCGCCGGCCCGCGGCCGTGCGCCGTCCCGCCCATCCCCTCACCCCGTACGGAAGGCCTGCCATGAGCGTTCCCCCCTCGTCGCCCGACAGCACGGCGGCGCCCGGTGCCACCACCGGTGTGGTGGCCGTCGTGGGCCTGCTGGTGTTCTTCGAGCTCACCAGCGGCCTGCTCCAGGGCTCCATCACCCCGCTGCTGCCGCCTCTGCGCGAGGAACTGGACATCTCCGGCGCCGACCTGCACTGGATCCACGCCGTGCAGTACCTGTCGGCCGCGGTGAGCGTCCCCGTGTTCGGCCGCCTGGGCGACCTGTACGGGTACCGCCGCATGCTCCGGGTGTCGCTGGCCTGTATCGCCGTGGGCAGCGTGGTCGTCGCGCTGGCGCCCACCCTGGGCGTGCTGCTGGTGGGCCGGGCCCTGCTGGGCCCGCTGGCCGCCCTGCTGCCGCTGGAGATCGGGCTGGTCCGGGACCGCCTCTCCCCCGAGCAGGGGCGCAGGGCCATCGGCATGCTGGTCGGCTCGCTGACCCTGGGCTCGCTGCTGGGGGTCCTGCTGGTGGGCGTGCTCCAGACCGCCCTCGGCGACGTGCGCGTCACCCTGGGGATCCTGGCCGTGCTGGCCGCGGGCTGCCTGGCGCTGTCGTACTTCAAGGTGCCCGAGTCGCGGAACCGGGCCTCGGGCCGGATGGACCGGGCGGGCGGCATCCTGCTGGGCCTGGCGCTGGTCAGCCTGCTGGGCGGCGTGTCCCAGGGCAACGAGCTGGGGTGGACGTCGCCGGTGGTGCTCGGCGGCGCGGTGCTGGCGGTCGTGCTGCTGGTCCTGTGGGTGCGGGTGGAGCTGCGCAGCGAGAACCCGCTGGTGGACGTGCGGGCCGTGGCGCACCCGCGGATCGCGCCCCAGTACCTGGGCGGGTTCACGCTGGGCGTGATCATGCTCGGCGGGCAGAGCATCGCGGTGACCTACCTGTCCAGCGACCCGGAGCGGACCGGCTACGGGTTCGGGCTGGACGTGATGAGCATCGGCCTGGTCATCGCGGTGCCGACGGTGCTGGCGTTCATCGGGGCGAGCGGCATCGCGCCGATCGCGACCCGGCTGGGGTACCGGCGGACGGTGGGCCTGTCGTTCGTCCTCATGGCGGCGGGAACGGTGGGGCTGGCCGCGGCGTGGGCGTCGCTGCCCGCCTTCGTCTCCTGCTTCGCCGTGGCCGGGCTCGGGTTCGGCCTGGCGCTGGGCGCCCTGCCCACGGTGATCGTGGAGGACAGCGCCGAGGACCGCTCGGGCAGCGCGACCGCGTTCTACAACAACCTCAAGACGCTGGGCGGCAGCGTCGGCGGGGCGCTGACCGCTTCGCTGCTGGGCATGCTCCTGATCCAGGGCACCGACCTGCCCTCACTGGACGCCTACCGGGCGGTGTGGGGGATCAGCGCCGCCCTGGCGGTGGTCACCGCCGTCCTGGCCGGGCGGAGCGGGCGGGCCGGGCGGCGGGTCGGGGCCGACGCCTGACCCGCGGCCCGACGGGCCCCGGGACCGCGTTCAGGGTCCCGGGGCCCGTCCCGTGTGCGCGGATGAAGAAAACCTCATGTGCGTTTCATCGCGCCTTCGCCCCGTCCGGGCAGGCTCGGGGAGTATGAGATCACCATGGGTGTTGCCGGCGGCGGTGGCCGCCGTCGCGGCGGTCCTGCTCGGGGGGGCGGGGCTCGCCTGGAACCTGTCGTCGGGTGACGCCGCCCCGGTGCCCCCGGGCGAGGTCGTCGTGGGCGAGTCCCCCGGCGCCGTGCCCGAGGCCGAGGTATCGGCGGGAGGGGATAACGTCGTTCCGCCCCCACCGCCTGTGACCGACCGGGAAGAGCCGTCCGAGACGTCCGCGCCGCCGAGCGAGGAGCCGTCCCCGACCCCCTCCCCCACAGCCTGCGTCGGCGACGACGATGACGGCTGCGACGATGACGACGACGGGGACGACGATGACGACTGACGGGCCCGACTCCCCCACACAGGACCTGGGCACCGACGCCCACCGGGTCCACCGGGCGTCCTCCGGCAACACCGCGGTGTTCCCCACCATGGTGCTCCGGGACATGGCGGCCGAGGAGCACCACGGGCACAGGAGGATCCTGCCGGCCCGGCTCATCATCATGGCGTGGGTGATCCTGCTCATGGCCCTGACCCTGGCCCTGGTCGTGCTCGTCACCTGGAGCGCGCTGAACGGCGGGGTGGGCGACCGGGCCGACCGGGCCCTGGAGCAGGAGCTCGGCGAGTTCAACGAGTTCGCCAGGGTCGGGAAGGACCCCGACACCGGGGCCGCCTTCACCGAGGTCTCCGAGCTCATGGAGGTCCACCTGGCCCGGCAGTTCCCGTACCCGTCGGAGATCCTGTTCGGCTGGGTCGAGGGCTCCTCCGGCCCCGCGGGCGCGGCCCCGGGCGGGGGCGCCGCCGGGGGGACGGCCTCCCGGGAGGCCGGGCGCATCCGCCAGGCCCAGGAGCCGCTCTTCGACGTGTCCGCGGACCCCGAACTGGTCGCCGAGATCCTCGACGACCCGAACGGCCGCGGCACCCTCCAGACCCCGGCGGGCCCCATGGAGTGGGTCAAGGTCCGGGTGCGCTCACCCGACGCCGCCGGGGCGGACGGCTGGTTCGTCACCGGCTACTTCACCGACCCCGACCAGGAGTCCGTCGCCGAGACCGTGCGGACGATCGCCCTGGTCAGCCTGATCGGCCTGGTCGCCGCCGGCGGCGCCGCCTGGTGGGTGGCCGGACGCATACTCGCCCCCGTCAGGCTGGTGCGCCAGACCGCCGCGGAGATCACCGAGGAGGACCTGACCCGGCGCATCGAGGTGTCCGGGCGCGACGACATCGCCGCCCTGGCCCAGCAGTTCAACAGCATGCTGGACCGGCTGGAGGGGGCGTTCACCGAGCAGCGGCGGTTCGTCGACGACGCCGGGCACGAGCTGCGCACCCCCATCACCATCGTGCGCGGGCACCTGGAGCTCATGGGCGACGACCCGCAGGAGCGGCGCGAGGTGATCCGGCTGGTCACCGACGAGCTGGACCGCATGGGCCGCATCGTCGAGGACCTGCTGCTGCTCGCCAAGTCCCAGCAGCCCGACTTCGTGCGCGCCGAGCCCGTGTCGCTGGCCGAACTGACCAGCGACATCGACGCCCACGTGCGGCGGCTGGGCGACCGCGACTGGCGGCTGGACGCCATGGCCGAAGGGGACTGGCGGCTCGACCCGCAGCGCGTCACCCAGGCGATGGTGCAGCTGGCGGCCAACGCGGTCCGGTACAGCGAACCCGGGTCCACCATCAGGATCGGGTCCATGGTCGACGGCCCCGACGTGCTGTTCTGGGTCACCGACCAGGGCCCCGGCATCGCCCCCGAGGAACAGGGGCGCATCTTCGGCCGGTTCTCCCGCGGCGGGGCGGCCCGCGCGGGCGGGGGCGGCGCCGGGCTGGGCCTGGCGATCGTCCGGGCCATCGCCGAGGCGCACCGGGGCAGGGTGGACCTGCGTTCGACGCTCGGCCAGGGGTCCACGTTCACCCTCGTCATCCCCCAGGGAAGGGAGCAGCTGTGAGCCGCATCCTCATCGTCGAGGACGAGGAGAGGATCGCCTCGTTCATCCGCAAGGGGCTGACCGCGGGCGGGTTCACCACGACCGTGGTGGGCACCGGCGCGGAGGCCGTGGACTACGCCGTGAGCGGCGGGTTCGACCTCATGCTGCTGGACCTGGGGCTGCCCGACACCGACGGGTTCGACGTGCTGCGGCGGGTGCGCTCGATGGGGGTGGACACCCCGGTCGTGATCTTGACCGCCCGCGACGGGGTGCGGGACACGGTGACCGGCCTGGAGATCGGGGCGGACGACTACGTCACCAAACCGTTCCGGTTCGAGGAGCTGCTGGCACGGGTGCGCCTGCGGATGCGCCGTGAGCGGAGCGGCGAGCTGACCGTGCTCCAGGCCGGGGGGCTGGCCCTGGACCTGAGGACCCGGAGGGTCGCGGTGGACGGCGACACCGTGGACCTGACCGCGCGGGAGTTCGCGCTGCTGGAGCTGCTGATGCGGCACCCCGGACAGGTGCTGAGCAGGCAGCAGATGCTGTCCCACGTGTGGGGTTACGACTACGATCCCGGGTCGAACGTGGTCGACGTGTTCGTGCGGGCGCTGCGCCGCAAGGTGGGCTCGGACCGGATCGTGACGGTGCGCGGCATGGGGTACCGGCTGATGGACTGAGGCCGCCGGAGGCGGGGCCGGAGATGGGGCCGGGGACGGGCGTCCCCGGCCCTTCGCGCGTCCGGGGCGGGGTGGACGGCGGGTGGCGGACCCGTGTCCCCCGCATGAGGATTCCCTCATGCGGCGCTCATGACCGCCTCACCCGTGCGGCACACGATGGTCACCATGTTCTGGTTCGCGTTGGCGATCGACATGATCGCGATCACCCTGCTGTCGTACGTCCTCTACTTCCGCCGCCACGGCCGGCGGGACCTCCTGCTGGCCTACGTGGCGCTCAACACCGGCATCTTCGCGGTGGTGTCGATGATGACCGGCCAGGAAGTGGCGCTGGCGGTCGGGTTCGGGCTGTTCGGCGTGCTGTCGATCCTGCGCCTGCGCTCCGACCTCATCAGCCAGGGCGAGATCGGGTACTACTTCACGGCCATCGCGCTGGGGCTGATCAACGCGGTGGCGATGTCGGCGCCGTGGGTGCTGCTGGGGCTCAACGCCCTGCTGCTGACCGTGATGTACGTGGGCGACCACCCCAGACTGCTGTCCCGGCACGAACGGCGGATGCTCACCCTGGACGCGGTGCACGAGGACCCGGTGGCGCTGCGCCAGGACCTGGCCGCGCGGCTGCGCGCGCAGGTGACCCGGGTGGACGTGGTCGAGGTGGACTACGTGCGGGACCTGATGGTCGTGGACGTGCGGTTCCGGGTCCCGGCGCCGGGCGCGGCGCCCGCCCGCAGCGGCGCGGCCTCCCGGTGGGAGGGCCGATGAGCGCTCCGGCGGGGCTGCCCGCGCTCTCCCTGGAGGAGATCAACGAGCGTGCCGCGCTGGTGACGCGGACCTGCCGCAAGTACCTGGTGCCGGAGGAGGTGGTCGACGACCTGTTCTCCCCCGCCCGGTTCGGAGTGCTGACCATCGGCGGACGGACGTCGTTCCGGTACTCCTCCACCTACCTGGACACCCCGGACCTGCGGTGCTTCCGAGACCACCGGCAGGGCCGGCGGCTCCGGTACAAGGTGCGGGTGCGGACCTACGAGGACACCGGGACGCGGATGTTCGAGGTCAAGCTCAAGGGCGCGCGCGGGATCACCGACAAGGTGCGGATGGAGCACGACGGCTCCCCGGAACGGCTCACCCCGGCCACCCGGCGCTTCCTGGACGACTCCCTCACCGCGTACGGGATCGAGCCGCCGGACGTGCTGGTGCCGAGCGCGGTGACGGACTACCGCCGGGCGACCGCGGTGGCCCTGTCGGGCGAGGAACGGGTCACCGTGGACACCGAACTGGTCGGGCGGCGCGGGGGCTGGTCGGTCGCCATGCGGCCGGGTCGGGCGCTGCTGGAGGTCAAGACGCGCGGCGGGCTCACGGAGACCGAGCGGCGGCTGCACGCGCTCGGGTTCCGCGAGGTGGCGTTCACCAAGTACGCGTCGACCCTGGCGGCGCTGGAGCCGGGGTTCCGCGGCAACAAGTGGCACCGTGCGATGGCCGCCTGCCTGGACCACCCGACGCTGGAGCGCGCCGCGGCATGACGGCGGCCCGTTGTTTCACGTGAAACAACGGGCCTGACCAGGGAACATGTCGACACCTCGACCGGGCCCGGCCCCCGGGCCCGGTCGGGACGGGCCTGGAGCGCCGGCGTCCTACCGCGCGGCGCGTTCGCCGCGCCCGGCGTGCTCGTCCTGCTCCTCGTCGCCGCGCGCGAGGATGTTCCCGCTCTCCCAGAGCGGGCCGAACACGAACCACAGGCCCACCACGACCCACACCCGGCCGATCCACCACAGCAGCGCCTCCCGCCCCTCCGGGGCGGCGAACAGGACCACGAGGACGAGCAGGGTGACCGAGGTGATCACGGCGGCGTTCACCACGCGGTACCACTCGCGCATCAGGTGGGCGCGCCGCCCCGGCCCCCGCTTCGGCGGCCTGACCGGGGCGGGCCCGCCCGCGAACCGGTGCGCGAACCGCACGTCGGCCCACCGCACGATCGCGGGCCCGAAGGCGACGCTGAACCCCAGGTACACGGCGGCCAGCCCGTGGATCATCCCCGCCTCCGCGCCGCCGCGCAGGTCCAGCGCGGTGGCCACCACCAGCACCACGTCCAGCAGGGGGATGGACCACAGCACCAGCGTGCTCAGGGCGCGCCACCGGAGCAGGTAGCGCAGCGCAAGTCCCGCCCCCAACAGCACCCACAGTCCGAACTCGCACATCACGATCACCGCGGCGATCGGGTTCTCCGAGACCAACTCGAACACGGGACTCCCCTCCGGTTTTAGTAGCACGACCGTACCAGGACAGTAGCACAGTCGTGCTAGCATGTCTCCATGCCCAAGTTGATCGACCACGAGCAGCGCAAGGAGGAGATCGCCGAGGCGGTCTGGCGCGTGATCCTCCGCGACGGCGTCGCGGCCGTCTCCGTGCGCACCGTCGCCGCGGAGGCGGGACTGGCCGTCGGGTCCGTGCGGCACGTCTTCCCCAGCAAGGCCGAACTGCTGGAGTTCTCCATGGCCCTGGTCTACGAGCGCGCCAGGTCCCGGGTCGTGCGGCACGTCGGGCTGCACGACCCCCGCGAGATGGCCGAGCGCATGCTCCACGAGTTCCTCCCGCTGGACGACACCCGCCGCGCGGAGATGGAGCTCGACGTGGCGATCATCGCCGAGATGCCCGCCCACCGGGGACTGCGCGCCATCCGCGACAAGGCCCACCAGGGCCTGCGCGAAGCCTGCCGGCTGGTGCTCGAGCACCTGCGCGAGACCGGGCAGGTCCGCCCCGACGCCGACCCCGACCTGGAGACGACCCGCCTGCACGCCCTCGTGGACGGCCTCGCCCTGCACGGCCTGGTCGGCGCCACGGACCGGCGGGCCGCCGCAGAGCGGGCCGTCCGCGTGCTGGCCGGACACCTGGACTCACTGCGACCGCCCGAACAGGGGAGCTGACATGGGCAAGGCGGAGAAGAGGCTCGAACACTTCATCAGGGCCAGGATCGGCGAGGCGCCGCCCGGCGACCCCGTCGCCCGGTCCCACCGCGCGCTGGTCGCCGCGCTGGACGCCCTGCGCCGGGAGGCCTCGGCCGACGAGGACTGGGCCTGGGTCGAAGCCGTCTCCGGGTGGTTCGGCGAATGGTTCGACGACGGGGGCTCCCCGTCCGGGTCGGACTCCGGCCTGTGGGAGGAGAGCGCCGAGAAGACCGCGGCCGCCGTCGCCGCCCGCGTGCTCGCCTGCATGGCGCTGGTGTACGCCGACCACCCGGACTACGACCCGGCCTGGGAGAAGACCGCCGCGGTGCGGTGAGGAGCGGGCCGCCGCCCCGTATCCGAAGCGGGGCGGTGGCCCTCGCCGGCCGCCCCTTCCCGCTACGTCAGGGAGGACCGGCCCTCCGATCCTCCCCTCCGCACCGCTTTCGCGCCACCCCTCCCCGGTGCCGTGGTCCGGTTTACGGTCGCCCCTAATCGGCCGGGGACAGGTCCACCCCGCGCAGCAGCTGGGCGTTGAGCGCCACGATGACCGTCGACAGGCTCATCAGCACCGCGCCCACCGCCGGGGCCAGCACGATCCCGACCGGCGCCAGCACACCGGCCGCCAGCGGCACCGCGAGCACGTTGTACCCCGCCGCCCAGACCAGGTTCTGGATCATCTTGCGGTAGCTCGCCCGCGACAGCCTGCGCACCGCCACCACACCCCGCGGGTCGTCGGAGGCCAGGACCACACCCGCCGACTCGATGGCCACGTCGGTGCCCGCGCCGATCGCGATGCCGACGTCGGCCCGGGCCAGCGCGGGGGCGTCGTTGACGCCGTCGCCGACCATCGCGACCGTGCGGCCGCGCTCCTGGAGGTCGCGCACCACCGCGTCCTTCTGGTCCGGCAGGACCTGGGCGAACACCTCGTCCAGCCCCAGGTCGGCGGCGACCGCGTCGGCCACGTTGCGGGCGTCGCCGGTGACCATCGCCACCGAGATCCCCTGACCCCTGAGCCGCCGGACGGCCTCACGCGACTCCGGCCGCACCTCGTCGGCCAGGGCCAGCGCCCCGGCGACCTCCTCCCCCGCGATCACGTGCAGCACCGTCGCGCCCCGCTCGCGCCAGGGCCGGGTGCGCTCCTCCAGCTCCCGCGGCTCGGTCAGCCCCAGGGATTCCAGCAGCGCGGGACCGCCCACGTGCACGGTCCGGCCGTCCACCTCGGCCCGCACCCCGCGCCCGGTCAGCGACCGGAAGCCGGTGGCGGCCGGCACCCCGCCGGCGTCCTCGGCGGCCCGCACGACGGCCCTGGCCAGCGGGTGCTCGGAGTCGGCCTCGACCGCCCCCGCCAGGGCCAGCACCCGGGCGGCGTCCCCGCCGGGGACCGCGGCGTGGTCGACGACGGCCGGGGCGCCCTTGGTCAGGGTGCCGGTCTTGTCGAACAGGACGGTGTCCACCAGGCGGGTGCGCTCCAGGGCCAGCCGGTCCTTGACGAGGATGCCGTTGCGCGCCGACAGCGCCGTGGAGATCGCGATGACCAGCGGGATCGCCAGCCCCAGCGCGTGGGGGCAGGCGATGACCAGCACCGTCACGGTCCGCTCGACGGCCTCGGTGGCCTCGCCCAGCGCCGACCAGACGACGGCGGTGACGATCGCGGCGCCCAGCGCGAACCAGAACAGCAGCCCCGCGGCGCGGTCGGCCAGCACCTGGGAGCGGGAGGTGGAGGACTGCGCCTCGGCGACCAGCCGCTGGATGCCCGCCAGCGCGGTGTCCTCCCCGACCGCGTCCACCCGGACGCGGACCGCGGAGTCGGTGGCCACGGTCCCGGCGACCACCCGGTCGCCCTCGCCGCGGGTGACGGTGCGGGACTCGCCGGTGATCATGGACTCGTCCACGGCCGCCGCGCCCTGTACGACGGTGCCGTCCGCGGGCACCCGGCCGCCGGAGCGGACCAGCACGGTGTCGCCGGTGCGCAGGTCGGCGATGGCGACCTCCTCGACCGCGCCGTCGGCGCCGACGCGCTCGGCGCGGTCCGGCAGCAGCGCGGCCAGCGCCTCCAGGGCGCCGGACGCCTGGCCCAGCGCGCGCATCTCCAGCCAGTGGCCGAGCAGCATCACCACGACCAGCAGGACCAGCTCCCACCAGAAGTCGAGCGCCATGCCCACCACGCCGAAGGTGGCCAGCAGGCTGGAGCCGAAGGCGACGGTGATGGCCATCGCGACCAGGGTCATCATCCCCGGCCTGCGCGCTTTGAGCTCGTCCGCGACCCCGGACAGGAACGGCCAGCCGCCGTAGAGGTAGACGACGGTGCCCAGCACCGGCGGGATCCAGGTCAGGGGCTCGGCCACGTGGTAGCCCAGCCACCCGGAGACCATGTGGCTGGTGAACACCACGGGGAGGCTGAGCAGCAGGCTCCACCAGAACCGCGTCCGGAACACCGCCGCGTGGTCCCCGTGCCCGCCGCCGTGCCCCATGTGCCCGGAGTGGCCGCCGTGACCCGTGTGCCCGGCGTGTTCACCCTCGTCGGCGTGCCCCTCACCATGGCCGGAACGGCCCGCGTGTCCGACGTGTCCGCGGTGTTCGGTGTGGCCTGAGGGCTCTGAGGGCTCGGGGCGGTCCGAGCCGGCGTCGGATTCGGCGTGACCGGTGTGGGCGGTGGCGCCGTGGTCCGGGCGGGGCGCGGGGACGCCGGGCGGGGCGGGGGCGTCGCGGCGCCCGCCGGAGCGGTGGCCGTCGTGGTCGTGTGCGCTCATGTCACTCTCCTCTCCCCCGGAACATACCCAGGAGGGGTATCCTCCGAACGGATCGCCGCGCCGCATGGCCTTCACCCCCCGCAAGCGATATACCCCCTGCCGGTATTCCCGCCGGAGGCGGCGCGGACCGGGACCGCCGGCGCCCGGGCCGAAAAAAGGGGCGCGGACCGTTCCGGTCCGCGCCCCCCGCCGGGGCCTCAGGAGGCGGTCGCCGCCTCCTCGCCCTCGTGCCCGTACCAGGGCCACCACTCGGCGGTGCGCCCGTGCGGGAACATCCGGTCCAGCCGGATCGTCAGCCGCAGTACGAACCCGCCCGCGATCATCCCGGCCACCAGGTCCGAGAACCAGTGGAAGTGCAGATAGATCGACACCGCCGACTGCAGCAGCGCGATCGCGACGATGGTGTACCCCAGCCGCCGGATGACGTGCGGCCGGGCCGCGCCGAAGCTGATGATCATGTACAGGACCAGCCCGTAGATGAGGATCGCGTTGGACCCGTGCCCCGAGGGGAACGCCACGTTCCCCGCCCCGGCGAAGAAGTCCGGGTCGTAGTGCTTGGCGTGGCCGCGGTTGATGGCCAGCTTCATGATCGAGACCATCGACATGACGCCGACCACGCCCACGGCGCTCAGCACGATCGGCCGCCAGCTGCGGTGCCAGTAGGCCAGCTGGAGCGCCACCACCCCCAGCACCGGCAGGGCCACGTAACGGGAGGCCACGTTGTCGGGCCAGTGGATCAGGGGCTCGCGCAGCACCTCGAAGTAGGGCCGGTGGAACTCGTTGAGGAAGTTGTCCAGCGGGTGCAGCGGCCCCGCGGCGAGCATCGTCACCACGATGAGCGCGACCGCGAGGATGATCGCGATGCGGTCCGAGGCCAGACCCCATGCGATCTCGCTCACGCTGGGCCACTTGACCGCGCGGACGACCGGGAGCCCCGGCTTGGGCGGGACCTCGCGCACGACGGGGATGGAGCCGCTGTAGGGCCCCGCCACCGGAGTGGTCCTCTTTTCCCTGTCGTGCGTCGTGGTCACGTGTCTCGCCCTCGGATGCCGGGTCCTTGAAGAGTGCGTCATGTGCTCAGTGCTGTCTCACGTGTCGTGGGCTCGCCTGTGGCACTTGGCCGGGGGAAGGGCTGGCCGCGGATTGCCGGAAACGGGGTTCCCCGGATCCTCGGGTCGATCGTTCGGCGGGGGACCTTCCCCCACCCTCCGTTCGACGGCCGAACCTTCGGGCCGGTTCACGGAGGTTCCGTGAACACCGCCCCTGGGCAGGTCCGGCGCGCGAGGACCGCAGAGGGCTCGTCTGCGATTCTGCGATTCGTCGTCTACTCCAGCGGTGCCCCCGCACCGCTTCATGTCCCGAGCGCGGTTCACGGCGCTCTCGGTCGGTCCTTCGCCGTCGCTCGTGTCATGCCCGCGCGACTTGGTGTGAACATTGCCGACAGACGAGCCTACCTGGACACTTCCCCCCGTTGGTGGTGCGGACGGTCAAGTGTGATCCTTCTACCTCGGACTTTGCCTCACGCCCGGATACTGGACGCGGGCGGTTCACCGCCATGCGACATGTTCGTGAGCTTTCTGTTAGCAGTTCGAGTCCGCTCGGCGAGGCGGCTCCCGCGCGTGTGGCAATCTTCAAGGAGTTTCCAGACGACGAGTGGAGCGGCCGCGGCGCACGCGGCCGCGGACGGGAAGGGCCCTGGATGGTCGACCTGCCGAGGTTGCCGGATGATCCCTCGAAGCTGGCGCGCGAGCCGCTGCGGGAGCAGATCCGGCAGGTCCTGGTCGAGGGCCTGTTGTCCGGCCGCTGGCAGCCGGGCGAGCGCATCGTCGAGCGCCGGATCGCCACGGAGCTGCGGGTCAGCCAGGCCCCGGTGCGCGAGGCGCTGCGCGAGCTGGAGACGCTGCGGCTGATCGAGACGGTGCCCAACAAGGGCGCCCGGGTGCGCGACTTCGGCGTCCGGGACATGGCCGAGATCTATCCGGTGCGCGCCGGGCTGGAGCTGGTGGCCGCCGAGCTGGCGGCCCCGCGCCTGCGGGCGGACCCCTCCCCCCTGGAGCGCGAGGTGGGCCTGCTCAAGCGGGCGACCGCCGAGGGCGACGTGTCCGGGCAGATCAAGCACAGTGTGGAGTTCCACCGGGAGGTCGTGCGAGCGGCCGACAACAGCGTGCTGCTGCACACCTGGGAGTCGCTGGGCGTGGAGGTGTGGACGGCGCTGTCGGTGCGCTGGCTGAACATGGAGCTGCACGCCAAGGCCGCCGACCACGACCAGATCACCAAGGCGTTCCGCGAAGGGGACTCCCAGGTGGGGCGGATGCTGAGCGACCACGTGCTGAACTACGTCGAGGCCGCCCTGAGGTCGAACGAGGGCGCGCACTGACCCGGGCGCCCGCGCCCCGGCCCCCGGCCCGTCCGGGGGGACCCCGCCCGACATGGGCCTTTACCGTCGATGACCGCCCCTCTCGGGTCAAGGTTCCGGTATCTGGCGTAAAGTCTTATTGATCGATCATCGATCAGACCGTAGAGTGTGGCGCGACGCACGTCACAGTGAACACCGACCCTTACGGGCGTCCGGAATCGTTCATCCGGCCGGTGAACGAACCCGGGACTCCCGACGCCGCACCCCTTCCCCACCTCATGCTTAGCGCGCAGGAGACCGGGAAGCATGCGATGAGGGGTCCGGTGACAACCGCATACGAGACCCCGCGAGCCTTCGCGTCCGGGGGAGGACGAGCCACGCTCCCCAGGACGCACCCCGACAGCCACAGGAGCGCCGCCGCCGTTGAGCCCGGCGGTGGCGCACGTCCGGAGCCGCGCCCGACAGCGCGGCCCCGGCGGGCCCTCGCACCGCGGCCCACAGGCCGTGGTGCCGGGCCTCTCGTACGTAGAAAGGCACACCATGGCTGACACCACGGCCAAGCCGAAGGGCGCCGCCGCCAGGTCCTCCGGGACCCGGCGCCGAGGCCGCAAGAACACCTCCCCCGGCCTCGGCGACGAGAAGCCCGAGGAGCTCCTGGACTACTACCGCCGGATGCTCTTCATCCGCCGCTTCGAGGAGCGCACCGCCCAGGCCTACACGCAGGCGCGGATCGGCGGCTACTGCCACCTCAACCTGGGCGAGGAGGCGACCGTCGTCGGCCTGCTCGACGCGCTCCGCCCGGACGACTACCTCTTCACGAACTACCGCGACCACGGGTACGCGATCGAGAAGGGCATGGACCCCAAGAAGGTCATGGCCGAGCTCTACGGGCGCGCCGACGGCGTCTCCAAGGGCTGGGGCGGGTCCATGCACATGTACGACACCGCCACCCGGATGCTCGGCGGCTACGGCATCGTCGGCGGGCAGCTGCCGCTGGCCACCGGTGCCGCGCTGGCCATCTCCTACCGCGGCGGCGACGAGGTCGTCATGTGCCAGATGGGCGACGGCACCACCAACATCGGCGCCTGGCACGAGTCGCTCAACATCGCCAAGCTGTGGAACCTGCCGATCGTGTTCGTGGTGATCAACAACTTCACCGGCATGGGCACCACCGTCGAGATGTCCTCCGCCGAGCCCGAGCTGTACAAGCGCGGCTCCGCCTTCCGCATCGAGGGCGTGCGCGTGGACGGCCGCGACGTGCTCGCGGTCCGCGACACCGCCGCCGAGCTGGTCGAGCGGGCCCGCAAGGAGCAGACCCCGTTCCTGCTGGAGGCGTGGAGCTACCGGCAGAAGGGCCACTCCGTCGTGGACCCCGCCAAGTACCGCACCGAGGAGCAGTGGGAGCAGGCGCGGGCCGACGAGAACGACCCGATCACCCTCTTCGAGGCGAAGCTGGCCGAGGCCGGCGTGCTCACCGACGAGCTGCGGGAGGAGATCGCCGCCTCGGTGAAGGCCGAGGTCGCCGAGGCCGCGGACTTCGCCGAGAACAGCCCGCACCCGGACGTGTCGACCCTCTTCGACTACACGTACGCCACCCCGGTCCCGAACGAGTCGCGGCGCATGCCGGCCGACCCGGTGTTCGCAGAGTAGAGAAGGACGACGACACATGTCTGTGATCACCTACCGTCAGGCCCTGCGCGACACGCTGCGCGCCGAGATGGTCCGTGACGAGAACGTCCTCGTCATGGGCGAGGAGATCGGCGTCTTCGAGGGGTCGTACAAGATCACCGAGGGCCTGCTCAAGGAGTTCGGCCCCCGCCGGGTCAAGGACACCCCCATCGCCGAGGAGGGGTTCGTCGGCGCCGCCATCGGTGCGGCGATGCTGGGCCTGCGCCCGGTCGTCGAGCTGATGACCATCAACTTCTCGCTGATCGCGATCGACCAGATCATCAACCACGCCGCCAAGATCTACGGCATGTTCGGCGGGCAGACCAGCGTTCCCATGGTCATCCGCACGCCGGGCGGCGGCGGCCAGCAGCTCGGCGCGACCCACTCGCAGAACATCGAGCTGTTCTACTCCTTCATCCCGGGCCTGAAGGTGCTCGCCCCGAGCACCCCCGCCGAGGCCTCGTCGATGCTGCGCGCGGCCATCCGCGACGACGACCCGGTGCTGTTCCTGGAGAACCTGGGCCTGTACAACACCAAGGGCGAGGTCCCCGAGGACTACGCCCAGCCGGAGAACGACGACGTCGCGACCATCGGCCGCGCCGCCGTCACCCGCGAGGGCTCCGACATCACCCTCATCGGCTACTCCCGGATGGCCATGGTCGCCACCCAGGTCGCCGAGAAGCTCGCCCAGGAGGACATCAGCGTCGAGGTCGTCGACCTGCGCAGCCTCCGCCCCCTCGACCGCCAGACCTTCGTGGACTCGGTCAAGAAGACCGGCGCCGCCGTCATCTGCGAGGACGACTGGCTCACCTACGGGATCGGCGCGGAGATCGCCGCGTCCATCCAGGAGGGCGCCTTCGACTACCTGGACGCCCCCGTGCGACGGGTGGCCATGGCGGAGGTCCCGATGCCCTACGCCAAGCCGCTCGAGACCGCGGCCCTGCCGTCCGTCGAGTCGATCAGCACCGCCATCAAGGAGACCCTGAGCGCCGTCGGCAAGCGGGTCGGGTAGAGGGAGTTCCAGTCCATGAGCGAGATCTACATGCCGCGCCTCTCCGACACCATGGAGGAAGGCGTCATCAGCACCTGGGTCAAGAAGGTGGGCGACAAGGTCGCCTCCGGTGACGTCCTGGTCGAGATCGAGACCGACAAGGCCGTCATGGAGTACGAGGCCTACGAGGACGGCTTCCTGGTCAAGCAGGCGGTGTCCGAGGGCGAGACGGTACCGATCGGCGCCGTCATCGGTGTGATCGCCGATTCCCCGGACGCCGTGCCCGACGACTCCGGAGCCCCCGCGGCCGAGGAGGGGTCCGGCGAGCAGGCCGAGGAGAACCCCGCCGAGCCCGCGGCCGCCGCCCCGGAGGAGCCCGCCGCGGAGGAGGCCCCGGCCCCCGCCGGGACCCCGTCCGGTGACGGTGAGCGTCCGCGCACCTCCCCGCTGGCCCGCCGGCTGGCCAAGGAGTACGGCCTGGACATCACCAAGATCAAGGGCTCCGGCCCGCGCGGCCGCATCGTGCGCGCCGACATCGAGGCCGCCGCCAAGGAGGGCGCCGGCGCCGAGGCGGCGGCCCCCGCCGCCCAGGCCGCCCCCGCACCCGCGGCTCCGGCCGCCCCGGCGGCGCAGGCCCCGTCCTTCGACGACGGCCGCGCCTCCGAGGAGGTGCCGGTCGGCAACGTGCGCAAGGTGATCGCGCGCCGCCTGACCGAGAGCAAGCAGCAGGTCCCGCACTTCTACCTGCGCCGGACCATCGACGCCGAGGCGCTGAAGACCTTCCGCGGGCAGATCAACGAGCAGTTGGCGAGCACCGGGGCGAAGATCAGCTTCAACGACCTCATCGTCAAGGCGAGCGCCACGGCGCTGAAGCTGCACCCTGCGGTCAACTCCTCGTGGGTCGACGGCAGGCTGCTCAAGCACGGGCGGATCAACGTCGGCGTCGCCGTCGCGGTCGACGCCGGGCTGGTGGTGCCGGTCCTGCACGACACCGACAAGGCCACCCTGTCGGAGATCTCGTCCCGCACCCGCGAGCTGGCGGGCAAGGCCCGGGACGGCAAGCTCAAGCCGCAGGAGATGAGCGGCGGCACGTTCAGCGTGTCCAACCTGGGCATGTTCGGCGTGGACAGCTTCTCCGCCGTGATCAACCCGCCGGAGGCGGCGATCCTGGCGGTCGGCGCGATGCGCCAGGAGGCCGTGGTCGTGGACGGCGAGATCGCCGTCCGCAACCGGATCTCCCTGGAGCTGTCGGTGGACCACCGCGCGGTGGACGGCGCCGTCGGCGCCGCGTTCCTCAAGGACCTCGCGGAAATCCTCGAGGAGCCGATGCGGATCATCCTCTAGCAGTGCAGAGCACGGACGCCCCGGCCGGGTCCTCCCGGCCGGGGCGTCTGCGGATAGTCTGCTCGGGTGTTCGAGACAACGGCGTGGAGGGAGCGCGCGCCCCGCCTCGTGCGAAGCGCGAGGGCCGTCGACGCCCTGCTCCCCGCGGCACTCGTGGCCCTGTCCTTCATCCCCGGGATCGCCCACCAGGGGGTCGACCTGGCGGAACTGCCGGACGACCGGACCCTGGACCCCCTGGGCCTGGCCCTCATCGCCGCCCAGGCCGCACCCCTCGTCCTCCGGCGCCGGTTCCCCGTCGCCTGCCTGGTCGCGGTCGCCGCCGCGTTCACCGCCTTCCAGCTGCTGCGCTACCCCGACGCCTTCGCCTCCCTCGCGCTGCTCGTGGCCCTGTACACCGTCGGCACGCGCCCGCCGCGCCGCCCCGCTCCGGTGGCCGCGGGCGCGCTCGCCGCCTACGCGCTCGTCTGCTGCTGCCTGTACCTCGCGGGCTCGCCCACCACCGCGGCCGACTACCTCGCCTTCGGCCTCGTCCTGGCCGCGTGCTGCGCCCTCGGCCGGTGGGTGCGCGCCCGCGCCCTGGACGCCGAGGAGCGCCGCCGCCGCGCGGAGGCGGACGCCGCGGCCGCCGAACGGGCCCGTATCGCCCGCGACCTGCACGACGTCGTCACCCACCACGTCACCTCGATGGTGGTCCAGGCCGACACCGCGGGCTATCTGCTCGGCCGCTCCGACGGAGTGGGGAGCACCCTGGCCGGCATCGGGGAGACGGGGCGGCGCGCCCTGGACGACCTCCGGCACCTGCTCGGCGTCCTGGACCCGCGCGAGGACCCGGCCGGCCCCTCCCTCGGTGGGCTCGCCGGCCTCGTCGAGCGCTCCCGCGGCGCGGGGCAGAGCGTGGACCTGGTCGAGGACGGCGAGCCCCGGCCGATGCTCCCCCGGCAGGAGGAGGCCCTGTACCGCGTCGTCCAGGAGTCCGTCACGAACGCGCTCAAGCACGCGCCCGGCGAGCACGTCGTCGTCCGCATCGAGCACGGGGACGAGGCGGTCGGCGCCCGGATCACCACCGGGGGCGGCGCGCCCCCGGCCGAGGGGGCCGGTCCGCCCCGCCCCCGCTCCGGCGGCGGCCGCGGCCTGACGGGCCTGCGGGAGAGGGTCGGCGCCGTCGGCGGGGAACTGCGCGCGGGCCCCTCCGACGACGGGGGCTTCACAGTGCACGCCATCGTCCCCCGGGGGGAAACGTGAACGGTTCGCCCATCCGCGTCGTGGTCTGCGAGGACGACGAGGCGGTGCGCACCGGGTACGCCGCGGTGCTCGACGCCCAGCCCGACATGACCGTGGTGGGACAGGCCGGTGACGGCGCCGAAGCGGTGAACGTCATCCGGGACCTGCGCCCCGACGTCGCGGTGATGGACGTCCACATGCCCCGCCTGAGCGGCATCGAGGCGACCGCCCTCCTGGCGGGCCCGCCGGACCCCCACCCGGTGCGGATCCTGGTGGTGACGACCTTCAACCTGGACGAGTACGTCTACGAGGCGCTGCGGGCGGGCGCCAGCGGGTTCCTGCTGAAGGACGCCCCGCTGCACGAGCTGATCGCGGGCGTGCGCACGGTCGCCCGGGGGGAGGCGCTGCTGTCACCGGCGGTGACCCGGCGGCTCATCGGCGAGTACGCCCTGCGCGTCCGCCCCGCCGACCCGGCCCCGCCCGCGGTGCTCCCCGAGCCGCTGACCGAGCGCGAGCACGAGGTGCTGCTCCTCATGGCGGAGGGGCTGTCCAACGGGGAGATCGCCGAGCGGATGACGGTCGCGCACGAGACCGTCAAGACCCACGTGTCGCGGATCCTCACCAAGCTCCGGCTGCGCGACCGGGTCCAGGCCGTCGTGTTCGCCTACCGCTCGGGACTGGTGCGCCAGGGCTGAGGGGCGGATCCCCCTCGAGAGCCACCGGATCGCGCTCGCGCGGGTGATGTGGCCGCCGGGTCCCCCTTCCTAGCCTGGAAGCCGGTCGGAGCGCCCCCGCGCCCCGCGTTCCAGGAAGTGGTCCCGACATGTCCCCTGACGCCGTACCCGCGTCCACCCCCAGCAGATTCCGGCCGACGGTCCTGCGCTCGGTGCTCCTCCTGCTCCTGGTCGGAGCCCTGGCCGCGCTCCTCTCGGGCGTGACGGACGCGGTGGGCGCGTCGGTGTGGGCGCTGCCCCTCGGAGTCGCGGCGGCGGCCCTCGGCCTGTGGGCCTACCGGCTCGCGATCCGCCGGATCGAGGGGAGGGAGCCGCTGGAGCTCTCCCGGAAGGGGGCGGTCCGCGGCCTCGGATGGGGGACGGCGGCCGGGTTCGGCGTGTTCGCCGCGACCATCGCGGCCATCGCCGTCCTCGGGGGCTACCGGGTCACCGGCTGGGGGTCGTTCGAGGCGTTCCTCGCCGTGTGCGGGCTGATGTGCGCGGTCGCGGTGGCGGAGGAGCTGCTGTTCCGCGGGGTCGTCTTCCGCCTCGTGGAGGAGGCCGCCGGGACCTGGGGCGCGCTCGCCGTGAGCTCCGTGCTCTTCGGCGGGCTCCACCTGGTGAACCCGAACGCGACCCTGTGGGGAGCGCTGGCCATCACCCTGCAGGCCGGCCTCATGCTGGGCGCCGCCTACGCCGCCACGCGTTCCCTGTGGCTGCCGATCGGCCTGCACTTCGGCTGGAACACGACGCAGGCGGGGGTCTTCGGCACCGCCGTCTCCGGTAGCGAGGACGCGTTCGCCGGGCTGTTGACCGGGGAGGCGGGCGGGCCCGCCGCGATCAGCGGGGGCGCCTTCGGTCCCGAGGGCAGTGTCTTCGCCGTGTTGTTCTGTGGCGCGGTCACGGTGTACCTCCTGCGCGTGGCCCACCGCAGGGGCCACATCGTGCCCCGGCGCTCCCGCCGGGCCTGAAGCGCGGTGCCGCCGACCGGTCGCGTCCGGCGGTCCCCGGCCGGGTAGGGTCCGCGCATGGCCCACATCCTGCACATGACCGAGCTGGAACGCTGGAAGGCCGGCGGTGACGTCGAGGCCGACTCCCTGGCGGAGGAGGGCTTCGTGCACGCCTCGCCCGACGAGAAGACCTTGCTGGCGGTCGCCGACGCCTTCTACGCCGCGGCGACCGGTCCCCTGGTCGCGCTGGTCGTGGACACCGGCGTGCTGGACTCGCTGGGGGTGGAGACCCGCTGGGAGGCCGCCGCCCCGGCACCGCCGCCCGGGGCGGACGACGGCGTCCTGTTCCCCCACGTGTACGGCGCGATCCCCCGGGAGGCGGTGGTGGCGGTCCGCCACCTGCGGCGCGCCCCCGACGGCCGGTTCACCGTTGTCCGGGAGCACCCGGCGGCCGCGGAGGCACCGGATCCGCTCCCCCGCCCCGAGGGCGGGTGACACCGGCGGTCCCGGACCGCGTCGGCGCGGTTCCGCCCCGACGGGCGGTCCGGCCCCGGCGGCCGGAACCGTGGGGTGCCCGACCGTTGCGGCCGCGGGGCCCCGGCTACCGTGGGTCCTCCGACGGACGGCGCGGAATCCACGGGGGGACGATGGCGGGGGCTGCGGAGCGGATGCCCGAGGCGGCGGGAGCGGTGCCGGCCGCAGCGACCTGGGGGCTGCTCGCCGCCTGGGCCGTCCACGACCTGGAGGAGCTGGTCGCCATCCCCGGCTGGTCCCGCCGCGCCCGTCCGCGCCTGCGGCGCGAGCTGCCGTGGGTCCCGGAGCGGGTCTGGGACCGGCTGGACGTCTCCCCCGCGCACAACGCCGCCGCCATCGGACTGATGGGCGCGGTGGTGGCCGCCGCCGCGGCCGACGGGGCGCGCACCGGCGGACGGAGCGGTTTCTACCAGACGGTGCTCCTGGGCTTCGGCGTGCACGCCGTGGTCCACGTGGCGCAGTCCGCCGCCACACGCGGGTACACACCCGGAGCGGTGACGGCGCCGCTGGTGGTCGCGCCCTTCTCGCTGTGGGCGTGGTCGCGGCTGCGCGCGGCCGGGGTGCCCGCCGCACGGGGCGGTGGGCCCGCCGCGATCGCCGCGCTCCCGGCGGCACTGGGCGCGGTGCACGGGCTGGCCGCGCTGCTCACGCGCGGCCGCCGCGGGAAGGAGTAGGAACAGGGGGTACGGCGCCGTCCGGTCAGATGCGGCCGGACTGCTGCGGCCCCGCCGACTGGTGGGACCCCATCGACTGCTGCGGTCCCATCGGCTGCTGGGATCCCATCGGCTGCTGCGGTCCCGTCGGGTACCGCCCCTGGCCGGGGTCGTGCTCCACGCCCGGACGCGGGATCGGACCGGTGTCGCGCAGGTCGCTGTGGTTGCCGACGCTGGGCGGGCTGGTGTGCCGGACCTTGCCCTTGTCGATGCCCAGGATCCGGTTCAGGTAGCCCTTCTTGCCGACCACGAACCAGGCGATCGCCCCGAAGAACGGGAACCAGAGGATGAAGATCACCCACAGGAGCTTGCCCCCCGCGGTGGTGTTGCCGTCGACGACCGCCGAGATGACGGCGGCGACCAGCAGGACCAGGAGCGCCAGGGCCACGGCGGCGATCACGATGCCCGTGACGCCGGCCATCCAGCCGAAGGCCGTGTCGACCGGGTCCGTCACCGTGTTCGCCAGGGCCATGCGTTCCATGAGGTGCTCGACCATGTCTCCCCCAAGCATGTCGTGAGCATGTCAACACGTAGCGTAATCACCATGGGTGCATACTCACCCTCATTTCACGGTTTTCGGGCGTTTCCTTGGAACGGGATCGGCGGGCTACTCATCGGTACCACCCCCCACCAGCGCTTTCCGCTGCTTTACTGAGAGGCATGGGCTCTCCTCCCCTCGCAGCGCTCCCGATCCGTCACCCTCTCCCGGCGGTCGCACAAGGTCCGCGGGGCTCCGGGATCGCGCGGTCGTGACCAGGAAACCCCGCTACGTCTGGCTGGCCGACCAACTCCGCGCCCCCATCCTGCGCGGCGACATGCCCCCCGGGACCAGGCTGCCCTCGCGCACCCGCCTGGCCCGGAGCTACCGGGTGAGCGAGCAGATCTCCCGCACCGCGCTGCGGCTGCTGGTCACCGAGGGCCTGGTGGAGGCCCGCCCCGGTTCCGGCTACTACGTCCGCGACGTCCCCGACGTCTTCCGGATCTGCCGCACCGACTCCACCTCCGGATCCGGCCTGGGCCGCCTGGCCCGCGAACCCCTGGGCACCGAGCAGGAGCCAGGCACGACGCCGATCGTCGAGCGGCTCGGCCTGCGCGAGGGCGAACCGGTGTACACCACCACGTCGCGCGGGCTGTCCGCGGACCGGCCCATCACCCTGCACCGCTCCTGGGAGCCCGCCTCGCTCACCGTCGGGACACTGCGCACCCCCTACGACGCCTCCCCCGACGCGGGCCTGCTCGAACGCCTCGGGTCGGCCGGACACCCCGTCGACCGGGTCGTGGAGGAGGTCGGGGTGCGGGTGCTGCGCGACTCCGAGGCCGCCCTGCTCGGCTCCGCCCCGGGCATCCCCGTCCTGGTCGTGGAGCGCACCCACTACAGCGGCAACCGCCCGGTGGAGACCTCCGACCTCATCGGCACCGCCGACCAGTGTCGACTCCTCTACAAACTGACACTGGCCCGGCCCCGCCCGCCGCGCGGGCGCGCCTGACACCGGCCCCGGACACGCGAAAGGGGCGGCCGCCGCGGCGACCGCCCCCGAAGAACCGTCAGCGGCTCAGGAGGTGAACTCCTGCGCGACGACCTCCGCGATCTGCGCGGTGTTGAGCGCGGCGCCCTTGCGCAGGTTGTCCCCGCACAGGAACAGGTCCAGCGACGTCGGGTCGTCCAGCGACTGCCGGATGCGGCCCACCCAGGTCGGGTCGGTGCCCACCACGTCGGCCGGCGTCGGGAACTCGCCCTTGGCCGGGTCGTCCAGGACGGCCACGCCCTCGGCCTTGCCCAGCAGCTCGCGGGCGGCGTCGGCGGTGACCTCCTGGGAGAAGGTGGCGTGCACGGTCAGCGAGTGGGTGGTGATGACCGGGACGCGGACACAGGTGGCGGTGACCCGCAGGTCGGGCAGGCCCAGGATCTTGCGGGACTCGTTGCGGACCTTCAGCTCCTCGGAGGACCAGCCGTCGTCCTTGAGCGAGCCCGCCCACGGCACGACGTTGTAGGCCAGCGGCGCCGGGAACGGGCCCAGCTCCGCCACGGCGCCGCGGACGTCGCCGGCCTTCTCGCCCAGGGTGCGGTCCGCGGCGACCGCGGCCATCTGGTCGCGCAGGACGTCGATGCCCTCCTGGCCGGCGCCGGACGCCGCCTGGTAGGAGGAGACCACCAGGTCGGTGACGCCGTAGGCGCGGTGCAGCGCGCCGATGGCGACGATCATCGACAGGGTGGTGCAGTTGGGGTTGCTGATGATGCCGCGCGGCCGGTTGCGGACCTGCTCGGCGTTGACCTCGGGCACCACGAGCGGGACGTCGGGGTCCATGCGGAAGGCGCCGGAGTTGTCGACGGCGACCGCGCCGCGGGCGGCGGCGATCGGCGCCCACTCCTTGGAGACCTCGTCGGGCACGTCGAACATGGCGACGTCGACGCCGTCGAAGACCTCCGGGGCCAGGGCCTGGACCACGACCTCCTCGCCGCGCACCCGCAGCACCTTGCCGGCGCTGCGCGCGGAGGCGATGAGGCGGATCTCGCCCCAGACGTTCTCGCGCTGGGTGAGGATGTCGAGCATGACGGTGCCGACGGCGCCGGTCGCGCCGACGACGGCCAGGGTGGGAAGACGGTTGCTCATCGGCCGGTACCTCCGTAGACGACGGCCTCGACCTGGTCTGCGTCGAGCTGGAACTCGGTGTGGGCGGCCTGGACGGCCGAGTCGATCTGGTCCTCCGTCACGATGACGGAGATGCGGATCTCCGAGGTGGAGATCATCTCGATGTTGGTGCCCGACCCCGCGATGGCGTCGAAGAAGCGGGCGGTGACCCCGGGGTAGGAGCGCATGCCGGCGCCGACCAGGGAGACCTTGCCGATCTTGTCGTCGTAGCGCAGCGCCTCGAAGCCGACCTTGTCCTGGACCTTCTTCAGGGCGGCCAGGGCCTGCTTGCCGAAGTCCTTGGGGACCGTGAAGGAGATGTCGGTGCGGGAGGTCGAGACCGCCGACACGTTCTGCACGATCATGTCGATGTTGATCTCGGCGTCGGCGAGGGCCTTGAAGATCGTCGCGGCCTCACCGACCTTGTCCGGGACCCCGACGACGGTGACCTTGGCTTCGCTCCGGTCGTGGGAGACCCCGGAGATGATCGGCTGTTCCATGCCTTCGCTTTCCTCGACTTCCGAAACGATCCAGGTCCCGGGCTTCTGGCTGAACGACGAGCGGACGTGCAGGGGGATGTTGTACCGCCGCGCGTACTCCACGCAGCGCAGGTGCAGGATCTTGGTCCCGCTGGCGGCCATCTCCAGCATCTCCTCGTAGGAGACCTGGGGGATGCGCCGGGCGCTGGGGACGATGCGCGGGTCGGCGGTGAACACGCCGTCCACGTCCGAGTAGATCTCGCAGGCGTCCGCCTCCAGGGCGGCGGCCAGGGCCACGGCGGTGGTGTCCGAGCCCCCGCGCCCCAGGGTGGTGATGTCCTTGCTGTCCTGGGAGACGCCCTGGAACCCGGCGACGATGCAGATCGCGCCCTCGTCCACGGCCTCCTTGATACGGCCGGGCGTGACGTCGATGATCTTGGCGTTGCCGTGCAGGGACGTGGTGATCACGCCCGCCTGCGAGCCCGTGAACGACCGCGCCTCGAAGCCCAGGTTGGCGATGGCCATGGCGACCAGGGACATGGACATGCGCTCACCCGCGGTGAGGAGCATGTCGAGTTCGCGCGCCGGCGGCATCGGGGACACCTGCTCGGCGAGGTCGATCAGCTCGTCGGTGGTGTCGCCCATGGCCGAGACCACGACGACGACGTCATATCCCGCTTTTTTCTGAGCGACGATCCGCTGGGCTACTCGCTTGATGGCTTCCGCGTCGGCCACGGAAGACCCACCGTACTTCTGCACGATCAAGGCCACGGTCGATGCTCCTGAGGAGTTGGGTTCACAGAGGATTGCAATGGAGTGTAACCGGCGGCGCCCTCGTCACCCCGTCCCACCTGGGACGTAGCGGTTCGGGCGTACCGGCGCACCGGGCACGGGTTACCCGATGATCCGGAGAGTACTCATATTTCAGCTCGGTTACGGCGAAATGTGAGCTAGAACTCCAGGCTGCGGCGCCCCTCGAAGGCGCGTCCCAGAGTGACCTCGTCGGCGTATTCGAGATCGCCGCCGACGGGAAGGCCGCTGGCCAACCGGGTCACTGTGAGACCCATGGGTTTGACCAGGCGGGCGAGGTAGGTGGCGGTCGCCTCCCCCTCGAGATTGGGGTCGGTCGCCAGGATCAGCTCGGTGACCTCGCCGTCGGCGAGGCGTTTCATGAGCTCCTTGATGCGCAGGTCGTCCGGGCCGACGCCCTCGATCGGGCTGATGGCCCCGCCCAGGACGTGGTAGCGGCCGCGGAACTCGCGGGTGCGCTCGATGGCGACGACGTCCTTGGACTCCTCGACCACGCAGATGACGGCGGGGTCGCGGCGGGGGTCACGGCAGATCCGGCACTGCTCCTCTTCTGCGACGTTGCCGCAGACGGAGCAGAAGCGCACCTTCTCCTTGACCTCGACCAGCGCGCCGACCAGGCGCTTGACGTCCGCGTGCTCGGCGGAGAGCAGGTGGAAGGCGATGCGCTGCGCGCTTTTCGGACCGACGCCGGGCAGCCGCCCGAGCTCGTCGATCAGATTCTGCACCGCGCCTTCGTACATCGCCCGCTCACTTCGGTCGGACCGTGTTCGACGGGGCGGTCCGTCACCCCTCTACCACCACCGTATAGGGAACGACGACCTTCCGCGTACGCGTCGGGTCGCCGTCGTGCGATGCCGGGTCCGTTCCGGCCCGCCCGCCCGAACCCGGTCCCCCGTCCCCGGCGGGCGTCCCGGGGCCGCGGGCCGTCGGCCGGGGGCGGCGGGCCGGCGTCGAACAGGGTCCGGGCGGGCCGGAGCGGGGGTGCGGTGAGGCGCGGCCTAGAAGCCGGGCAGGCCGGGCATGCCGCCGCCCAGGCCCTGGGTGAGCGGGCCCATCTTCTCCTGCTGGAGCCGCTCGACCTGCGCCTCGGCGTCGCGGATGGCCGCCAGGACCAGGTCCGCGATGGTCTCGACGGTCTCCGAGGCGTCGTCGGCGTCCACGGCGTCGGGGGAGATGGTGATGTCCTCGACCTGTCCGCGCCCGCTCAGCTTGACCTTGACCAGGCCGCCGCCGGAGGTGCCCTCCACCTCGGCGTCCTCCAGGGCCTGCTGGGCCTCCACGAGCTGCTGCTGCATCTGCTGGGCCTGCTGGAGCAGGGCCTGCATGTCCATTCCGCCAGGGTTCACGGCCGTCTCCTCGTCGCACCCGCGGTACCGGGTCTCGGTGTCATGTCCGTATGTCCGTTGCCTGTGAGGGTAACCGGTTCCGGGGCGGTGGGCGGGCGCGTGGCGGCCCGGGCCGCGACGGCCTCGCCGATGACCGCGTCCAGGGAGGCGCGGGTCTTCTCCAGGGAGCGGATGGCCGCCTCGATGCGCTCGCGCTCCGCCCAGAACATGTCGATCAGGTCGGGGGCGGGCTCACCGATCTCGTTGGCGTACATGCAGGGCAGGATGCCGCGGACGGTGTCGCTGTTGAGCCCGGCCGCGTACAGGCAGCGGATGCGCTCGACGCGTTCGACGCTCTCCTCGGCGTACTCCCGGTGACCGCCCGGGGAGCGGGTGGAGGCCAGCAGGCCCTGGTCCTCGTAGTAGCGCAGGGAGCGGGGGCTGGCCCCGGTCCGCCGGGCGAGTTCACCGATCCTCATCGCGCCCCCTCTTGTGAGTCGTGACACAAAGACTTGAATCTGACATCCGTGTCAGATTTTACGCTCACGGCATGACGACGACAACGACTCGGACCGAAGCGGCCGCCCTCCCGACCGGCCACCCGCTGCTCGCCTCCTACGACCTGTCCGGCCTGGCCCTGCCCAACCGGGTGCTCATGGCCCCCATGACCCGGCTGCGCGCCGACGCGCACGGGGTCCCCACCCCGCTCATGGCCGAGTACTACCGCCAGCGCGCCGGGGCCGGGCTCATCGTCTCGGAGGGGATCGCCCCGGTGGCCGGCGGGCGCATCCACCCCCTCCAGCCCGGGCTGGACACCGCCGGGCAGATCGACGGGTGGCGAACGGTGACCGGGGCCGTGCACGCGGCCGGCGGACGGATCTTCGCGCAGCTCATGCACGGCGGACGCAACT
This sequence comes from Nocardiopsis sp. NPDC006139, assembly GCF_040614155.1. NCBI lineage: Bacteria > Bacillati > Actinomycetota > Actinomycetes > Streptosporangiales > Nocardiopsidaceae > Nocardiopsis > Nocardiopsis sp. NPDC006139. Next base: position 184,785 of record NZ_JBEXTT010000007.1, on the reverse strand, counting down.
CCCACCCCGCGAACCTCCCCGGCGGGGGGACCCCGGTCGCGCCCTCGGCGGTCGCCGCCGCCGACCGGGTGCACACCCTGGACGGCAAGGCGGACCCGGTGGTCCCGCGGGCGCTGACCGAGGAGGAGGTGCGCGGGCTGGCGGAGGGCCACGCGGAGGCGGCCCTCCGTGCGGTGAGCGCCGGGTTCGACGGGGTCGAGATCCACGGGGCGAACAGCTACCTCGTCCACCAGTTCCTGGCCGACGGCACCAACCTGCGCGCCGACCGGTACGGCGGGTCCGTCGCGGGGCGCATCCGGTTCGCGGTGGAGGCGGTCGAGGCGGCCGCCGGGGCGATCGGCGCCCACCGGGTGGGGTTGCGCATCTCCCCCGGCAACACGGAGGGTGGAATGGTGGAGCGGGACCCCGCGCCGGTGTACCACGCGCTGCTGGCGGCCCTGGCCCCACTGGGACTGGCCTACCTGCACGTCACCGACGATCCGCGGTACCCGGCCCTGGACGACCTGCGGCCCCGGTGGGCGGGGACCCTGGTGGGCAACACCGGGGAGCACGCCGAGACCACGCAGGAGAGCGCGACCGCGCTCGTCGCCTCGGGCCGGGCCGACCTGGTGTCGGTGGGGCGGCCCTACATCTTCAACCCCGACGTGGTGGAACGCATCGCCGCCGGGGTGGCATGGACGCCGATTCTGGGAAAGGACTACCACTACGGCAGTGGTCCGCACGGATACGTGGACCTGCCCCGGCACGATGCGGTTGCGACTCTCCGATCGCCCGTTTCCACCAGGGGTAATATCGAAGAGTAGCGATAATATCACTGCCGGTTGAAATCGTGCCTCCCGGGGCACAACCGTCCCGGCGGTGCGCGCGAGCACCGCCGGTCACCGCAACAGGCACGGGGGTCGAGGACGTGTTGACCGCACGAGAGCGCCATTCGGCGCTGATCGAGGCGATGATCGCGGACGGCACCCTGGTCGACGCCTCGCTGATCGAGGCGTTCCGATCGGTGCCCCGACACCGGTTCATCCCCGAGACCGGGGCCCTGACCGCACACGGCACAGCGCTCAACGCGGCCAGCGACCCCGACCTGTGGCTGTCGGCCGTCTATGCCGACAACGCGATCGTCACCAGGGTCGACGAACCCGGCGTCCTCGCCCCCCGCGACGAGAAGCAGGACCGCGAGGAGCGGCGCGACCGGGGGGCCGGGGTGCCCGAGCAGCGGCGGTCGGCCTCCCGGGCCACCTCCTCCAGCGCGGCGCCCACAGTCCTGGCCCGGATGCTGGAGCTGGCCGACCTGGCCCGCGGGCAGAAGGTGCTGGAGGTCGGCACCGGCACCGGGTGGAACACGGCGCTGCTGGCGCACCGCCTGGGCGACTCCTCGGTGGTGTCCGTGGAGATCGACGAACGCCTGGCCCGGACCGCGCGCGAGACCCTGCGCGCCGAGGGCCGGGCCCCGGCGGTGGTCGACGGCGACGGGTACGGGGGCTGGCCGGCGGAGTCCCCCTACGACCGGATCGTCTCCTCCTGCGGGGTGCGGCGCGTCCCGCCCGCCTGGATCGACCAGCTCGTCCCCGGCGGGCTGGCCGTGTGCCCCTGGGGCCTGCTGGAGGGCACCGGCGTGCTCGCCCGCCTGGTGTGCCCCGGCGACGGGACGGCGCGGGCGACCTTCCACGGCGGCGTGGGGTTCGTGCCGCTGCGCACGCCCGGCCCCCGGCTCCCGCCGGTGCGCGACGCCGGCCAGCAGCCCGACGAGTACCGGCTCACCCAGACGGACCCGGTGGCGCCGCTGATGGCGTTCCCGTCGGCGTTCGCGCTGTCGGTGATGGTCCCCGACTGGCGGCTGCGCCGCCGCTGGATCGGGACCGGGTCCGGGGTGTGGGTGTGCGACGGCGGGGAGTCCTGGGTCCGCGTGTACCCCTACGGCACCTCGTGGATGATCGAACAGGGCGGGCCGCGCAGCATCTGGGACGAGTTCGAGGACGCCCTGGCGGAGTGGGAGCGGCTGGGGACGCCCGACCCCGACCGGTTCGGGCTGTCGGTGGACAAGGACGGGGCGCACCGGGTGTGGCTGGACTCGCCGGACCACCCCGGCTGGCCGGTCTGAGCCCGGAGCCCGTGCGGAGCGGAACGTCCGGGGACGGGATCCGCGCACGGGCGCGCTGAGCACGGGCGCCCCCGGACCGTGGCCGGTCCGGGGGCGCTCCTCTGTGTCCGGGGCGTCCGGGGAGCTCGCGCTCCCGCGGGTCCCCGGCTACTCCTTGTTCTCGCCCGAGTCCTCGGACCCGTCGGAGCCGTCCGCCTTGCTGCGCTCCTTGATCTTGCGCAGCAGGTCCTCCTTGCGGCGCTGGGCGTCGGCGCTGGGGCCGCTGGGGCCGCCCCTGCCGCCCTTGGCGGTGGAGCGGGAGACGCCCCGCCCGCCGCCCAGGCCGAGGAGATTGTCGTTGTTGCGGGCCATGGGACCTCCCCCTGGGCGAGTCCGGGCTCGCCCTGTACTGTTCCGGTCTCCAGCAGATTACCTTCAGCAAGACGATACGTCTCGTCATTTTCTGGGGCTACCGTGGGAGGTATGGCACAGACCAGCACCCCGGAGGAACCGGCCCGGCCCGCACCCGATCCCCGGCGTCGCAGCGAGCGGGCGCGCAAGGCCATCCTCGCAGCCGCGGGAGAGCTGCTGGGCGAGGTCGGGTACGCCCGGCTGACCATGGAGGCGATCGCGGCCCGGGCCCGGGTCGGGAAGCAGACCATCTACCGCTGGTGGCCGACCAAGGCCGCGGTGGTGTTCGACGTGTTCACGGAGCTGACCGGCGGGACCGCGGGCGAGCCGCTGCCGGACACCGGCGATCTCGACGCCGACCTGCGCACGGTACTCCACGCCATCGTCGACGAGTACGCCGACCCTCTCATGGACCGCGTCAACAGGGCGTTCATCGCCGAGATGCAGACCGACCCGGAACTGGCCCGAAGCGTGGCGGACCGGCTGCTGCTCCCCAACATGCGGGCGTTCCAGGACCGGCTGCTGGCGGCGCGCGAGGCCGGGCAGCTGGACGCCGGAACGGACCCCGCCCTGGCGGTGGACCTGCTGCTGGCGCCGGTGCAGCAGCGCTGGCTCATGCGGTCCGGGGAGCTGACGCACCCGTACGTGGACGCCCTGGTCGACACCGTGCTGCGGGTGCTGGGCCCCCGGGGCTGACCCGCCCGGCCGGGCCGCCGGGGCGGGTCCGTCCGGGTCACAGGGAGGCGTCCGGGGCCTCGTGCTCGATCTCCTCGATGACCCTGCCGCCCAGGTGCGTCTCGATGAGGGCGGCGCCCACTCCCGGGGGGAGCCGGGCGTCGGCGGCGGGTGCCCGCTCGGGCGCCCCGGCGCCCTGGGCGGGCTCCGGCTTCGGCGCCGGTGCGGCCGGGCGCGCGGCGGGGGCGGCCGGCTCGGGCCCGAAGTCCTCCGGCGGCGGGGCCGCGGCGGCGTCCTCGTAGGGGTCCGGCGGCGGCTCCTGGAGGCCGGTGACGATCCTGTCCGGCGGCGGTCCCGCCGGAGCCTGCGGCGCCGGCCGCTCCTGATGTCCGGACTGCGGCTGCGCGGGCTGCTCCCGGACCTCCTGGGGGCCGGCCGGACGCTCCGGGGCCGGGGCCGGGGGCTGGGCCGCCGGGGCGGGGGCGTCCCACCCCGCGGGCTCGGCCGGCCGGGCGGGAGCGGGCGCCGGGGCCGGAGTGCCGCCCCCGGAGACGGCGGTCACCCGCACCTCCATGCCCAGCACCTGCTGGACGGCCGAGGCCACCACCTGGTCGCTGCCGCTGTTGCCGAAGCCCCGGGCCTCGTTGGGCCGGGAGAAGCCGAGGACGACGGCGTTGCCCTCCACTCCGACCGGGCGCACGTCGCTGCCGGTCAGCACCATCCAGGTGAAGCGGCGCAGGCGCTTGACCGCGTCCAGGATCTGCGTCCAGGAGGCCTGGATCCGGCCCAGGTCCACCGCCCCGCCGCCCTGGGGCGCGGGAGCGGACGCGGCGGGCGCGGGCGCCGCCGGGGCGGGTTCGCGCCGGGCCGGTGCGGCGTCCCAGCCGTCTGGCTCGGCGGCCCTGGGCTGCGGCTGCTGTGCCTGCGACGGCCGGCGGTGCTCCTGCGGCGCGGGCTGCGGCTGCCGGGGCTGTTCCGGGGCCGCGGGCGCGGCGGGGGCCGGGGCGGGCTGCGGCGCCTGGACGGGTGCCGCCGACGCGGCGGGCGCGGCGGGCGCCACCGGACCCGCGGCGATCCGCCGCTCCATCTGCTCCAGCCGGGCCAGCAGCGCGCCCTGGTCGCCGTCGGCCGACGGCAGCAGGATGCGCGAGCACATCAGCTCCAGCACCAGCCGGGGCGCCGTCGCCCCGCGCATCTCCGTCAGGCCCTGGTTGAGGATGTCCGCGCCGCGGGTCAGCTCGGCCGGGCCCAGCCGGGTCGCCTGGGCCTTCATCTGGTCGGCGGCCTCGGCGGCCACGTTCACCAGGCCCTTGTCCAGGGCGTCCGGGACCGCGGCCAGCACCACCAGGTCGCGGAACCGCTCCAGCAGGTCCGTGGCGAACCGCCGGGGGTCGTGGCCGCCCTCCACCATCCGGTCGATCAGGGAGAACACCGCGGCGCCGTCGCGCGCGCCCAGCGCGTCCACCATCTCGCCCAGCAGGCTGGAGTCGGTGTACCCCAGCAGGGACACCGCGCCCTCACGGGTGATGCCCTGGTCGTCCGAGCCCGCGATGAGCTGGTCCAGCACCGACAGGGTGTCGCGGGCCGAACCCGCGCCCGCCCGCACCACCAGCGGCAGCGCCGCCGGGTCGTAGGCCACCTTCTCCTGCTCCAGCAGGTCCTCCATGAGCTCCCGGAGGGTGCTCGGCGGGATCAGCCGGAACGGGTAGTGGTGGGTGCGCGACCGGATGGTGCCGATGACCTTCTCCGGCTCGGTGGTCGCGAACACGAACTTCAGGTGCGGCGGGGGCTCCTCCACCAGTTTCAGCAGCGCGTTGAAGCCCTCGCGGGTCACCATGTGCGCCTCGTCGATGATGTACACCTTGTAGCGCGAGCTGACCGGCGCGAAGAACGCGCGTTCGCGCAGGTCGCGGGCGTCGTCCACACCGCCGTGGGAGGCCGCGTCGATCTCGATGACGTCGATGCTGCCGCCGCCGTCGGGGGCCAGCGCCACACAGGAGTCGCACTCGCCGCACGGGTCGGGGGTGGGGCCCTGGGCGCAGTTGAGGGAGCGGGCCAGGATGCGCGCGCTGGTGGTCTTGCCGCAGCCCCGGGGGCCGCTGAACAGGTACGCGTGGTTGATCCGGCCGCTGCGCAGCGCCTGGCGCAGCGGTTCGGTCACGTGCTCCTGTCCGCGCACCTCGGCGAACGTCGCGGGACGGTACTTGCGGTACAGCGCGATGCTCACGGCGTGATCACTCCCCTGGTCCCTGCCACGGGTCCATTCAACCCGCGAGCACCGACAGCTCGCGCCGGTTCCGGGGAGAAACCTGGGGTGGACCGGGCCGGAGAAAACAGAAAGGACCCCCCGCGCACCCGCCAGAGCCCACTTATCCTTGCTGCCTTCCGGCCCTGGGGAGGTTCATGGGATGACGCCGCACGAGGGGTCTGCCCCGAAGTCTATCCGAACACCGGGGTGCTCGGGCAACCGGCCGGGACCGGCCACCGCGTGGCCCCGCGGCGCGCGCCGGGGGATGATGGTCGCATGTTCGACCCCCACTCCCCGGTCGACCGGTCCCCAGGGCGCCGCGACCTCATCGTCTCCGTGCTGGAGGACGCCTTCGCCGACCTGATGTCGGCGGCGCCCGCGGCGTTCCGGTTCAAGTTCCGCAGGATGGCGGCCGACCCGTTCGCCTTCTACCGGGGCAGCGCCGCCCTGTTCTACGCCGACGTCGGCGACGCCGAGGACCCGTGGGCCGACGCGCGCACCTCCCGGGTGTGGATCCAGGGCGATCTGCACAGCGAGAACTTCGGCACCTACATGGACGCGACCGGGCGTTTCGTGTTCGACGTCAACGACTTCGACGAGGCCTACCCGGGCCACTTCACCTGGGACGTGCTGCGGCTGTCGGCGAGCATCGCCCTGACCGCCTGGCGCAAGGCCCTGTCCGACGACGACATCGACGCGCTCGTGCGCCGCTGCGTCGGCTCCTACGTCTCCCAGGTGGCGGCGTTCGCCCAGGACGGCGGCGACCGCGACTTCTCCCTCAAGCTCGGCACCACCGACGGCACCGTCCACGACGTCCTGCAGCGGGCCCGGTCCAACAGCCGCTCCGCCATGCTCCTGTCGATGACCCGGCGCCAGGGGTACGCCCGGCTGTTCCGCGAGGGGCCCAAGGTGCGCCGGCTCGACGACCCGGAGCGCGAACGGGTCCTGGCCGCCTACCGCGCCTACCTGGGCACCATCCCGTCCGACCGGCGGCACGGCTCCCTCAGCTACGAGGTCAAGGACGTGGTGGGCAGCGGCGGGTTCGGCATCGGCTCGGCGGGGCTGCCCGCGTACACGTTCCTGGTGGAGGGCCCCTCCGAGGCCTGGGAGAACGACCTGGTGCTGTCGATGAAGCAGGGCAACGTCGCCGCCCCGTCCCGGGTGGTGCGCGACCCCGAGATCATGGACGCGTTCGAGCACCACGGGCACCGCACCGCCGTGTCCCAGCGGGCGCTCCAGGCCCACACCGACCCGCTGCTCGGCCACACCGAGATGGACGGGCGCGGGTTCGTGGTGAGCGAGGTGTCGCCCTACACCACCGACCTGGACTGGGACGGGCTCACCGAGCCCGCCGACATCGCGCCGGTGCTCGAATACCTGGGCCGGGCCGCCGCCAAGGCGCACTGCGTGTCCGACTCCCACGCCGACGACTCCCTCGTGGACTGGCAGGTGGAGGAGGCGCTGATGAACGTGCTGGCCGGGCGCGAGACGGAGTTCGTGGACTGGTGCGCCGCGTTCGCGCACGCCTACGCCGCCCAGGTGCGCGCGGACCACGCGCTGTTCGTCGACGCGTTCCGCAACAACGCCATCTCCGGGGTCCGCTCCAGCCACGGCTGAGGGGCCCGGAGAAACCCGTTCGAAGCACACTCCGACAACCTGTAGAGTTGTTCGCGGAGGATTCGCCTAGTGGCCTAGGGCGCACGCTTGGAAAGCGTGTTGAGGGCAACCTCTCAGGGGTTCGAATCCCCTATCCTCCGCCACCGCCCACCAGGGCGAACGGAAGGCCCCGACCGGACACCGGTCGGGGCCTTCGTCGTTGGCGGTCCCCTTCGTGGAAGTGGTACCCCGCGTCGAGGAGGCCGGGGCCCTCGGGCCGCCACCCCGTCGTCTGGCGGGTCGCGGCGGCGGAGGCAGGCCGGTCGAGCGCGGGGAGCCGCCCGCCGGGAGGGCCGCGCCTCGGACCGCGGCGGCCCGGGGGTACGGCGGTCGCCGACGCGGGCCTCCCCGGTCAGTGCGCCCGGCGCCCGCTGCCCCAGGGGGTCGTGGGCTGGAGGACCGCCTCCGCCAGGGCGCGTGAGCGCAGGGCGGTGATCTCTCGGTAACCGGGGTCGGCGATCATGCGGCCGAACGCCTCCCTGCTGGGATAGCGCACCAGCAGCACCGCGTCCCACGCCTGCCCCTCCTCGGCCACCAGGGGCGTCGCCCCGTCCCCGGCGTAGAGGAGTTCACCGCCGTATTCGGCCAGGAAGCGGGACGCGAGCCGCGAGTACTCCTGGTAGGAGGCACGCCCGCCCGGGGCGAAGCGCAGCAGGTTCAGCATGACGACGGGACCGCCGGGGTCCTCGTCCAGCAGGGTCTCGAGATCGGTTCCGGAGGGGTCGACGGCCATCGGGAACTCCTTGCCCGTGGGGGGTGGATGGCGCGGCCGCGCCACGGCCGCCATGGTAACCGACCAGTCGGTATGCCGTCGCGGACCGCCCCGGTCAGGCGTAGGGGTCGGTGACGGCGCGCAGGCGGGTGAGGATGCGGCGGAGGGCCGCCATGTCGCGGGCGCCCAGGTGGGCGGTCCACTCGGCCTCGACACGGGCGACGATCCCGGAGGCCGCGGCGATGACGCGTTCGCCTCGGGGGGCGGCGCGGATGAGGCGGGCGCGGGCGTCGGTGGGATCGGGGACGCGCTCGACGTAGCCGGCCTCTTCGAGGCGGTCGACGAGGAAGCCCGCGCTCTGCTTGGTGATGCGGGCCTGCTCGGCGAGGTCGGTGAGGCGGCTGCCGCCCGGGGCCACGCGCTGGAACACCCGCCCCTGGGCGTGGGTGATGTCGTCGTAGCCCAGGGCGGCGAGCTCGGCGAAGACGCGGCGTTCCATCTCCCGGTAGGGGATGAAGAGCAGCAGACCCGTGTTGAGCTCGGATTCTTCGGCGCCCATTCGCACCACCCCCTGGAATACCGTCAGCTTTTCTGATCTTATTGGTCAGAGAAGCTTACCGATATCGCGCCACCGGGAGGCCGCGATGGACCGGGACGACAGTTGGCGGGTCATCGAGCGGGAGCGGCTCGCACTCGCCGATCTCCTGGAGGGGCTCACCGAAGGGCAGTGGGAGGCGCCCTCCCTGTGCACGCGGTGGCGGGTGCGCGATGTGGCGGGCCACGTGGCCTTCACTCCGCAACTCACCTCCCTGTCCACGGTGTTCAAGGAATTCGTGCGGGCGGGCGGCTCGTACGACCGGATGATCCGCGACGTGTCGATCAGGCACGCCAGCGAACCCGGTGTCGACCTGGTGGGCGAGTTGCGCGAGTACGCGTCGTCGCGGGACCTCGTGGCGCTGACCAACTACGAGAACATCCTGTTCGACACCCTGGTGCACGCCCAGGACATCGCGGTGCCGCTGGGCATCGACCACCCGGCCCCCGTGGACGCGGTCCGGGCCGGGGCGGACCGGGTGTGGTCGATGGGGTGGCCGTTCCATGCCGCGAAGAGGCTGGCCGGCCTGCGCCTGGTGGCGACCGACACCGACTGGGCGGTCGGCGCGGGCGAGCGGGTGGAGGGTCCGATCCTGGCGTTCCTGCTGCTGCTCACCGGGCGGACGGCGATGCTGGAGCGGCTGTCGGGACCCGGTCTTCCGGCGCTCGTCCGAGTGACCGGTACATAAGTCGACTAATCACTTTGTGGAATAGGATGCCCCCAGGCCACGAGACGAGGAGTCCGGAATGGGTCCTGGGGACGGGGTGCGCTACGTCGCGCTCGGGGACAGCCACACCGAGGGCGTCGGGGACGGGGACGACGTCACCGGGGTGCGCGGCTGGGCGGACAGGCTGGCCGAGAAGATGGCGGCGACCGGGGCGCGGGTGGAGTACGCGAACCTCGCGATCCGCGGCCGGCTGTCCGCACAGGTGCGGGCCGAGCAGCTGGAGCCCGCGCTGGCCCTGGAGCCGACCGTGGCCACGGTGTTCGCCGGCGTCAACGACGTGATCCGCTCCGGGTACGACGCCGACGCGGTCGTCGGCGACCTGGAGGCGATGTTCGCCGCCCTGACCGGGGCGGGCGCCCGGGTGGCCACGCTGACCTTCCCCGACATCGCCAAGGTGGCCCCGCTGGTGCGCCCCCTGGTGCCGCGGGTGCTGGACTTCAACGAGCGGATCCGCGCGGCGGCCGCGCGCCACGGCGTGGTGGTGGCCGATGTCGCGCGGTACGAGATCTCCACCGACCGCCGGCTGTGGGCGACCGACCGGCTGCACTGCACCCCGCTGGGGCACGCCAGGATCGCCGGGGCGCTGGCCTCGGCGCTGGAGCTGCCCGGGGCGGACGGTTCGTGGGCGGAGCCGCTGCCCGCGATGCCCCGGCCGGGCGCGCTGCTGACGGTGGCCGACGAGGTCCGCTGGCTGGGCACCTTCCTGGGTCCGTGGGTGATGCGGCGGCTGCGCGGGCGCTCCTCCGGTGACGGCCGCACCGCCAAGCGCCCGGTGCCGACCCTCGTCGAGGCCGCCTGACCCGGGCCGCCCCCGCCTCCGGGGGCGGCCCGCGACCCATTTTGCAACTTGTTGCATAATGAGGGTGCGGGCCGCCCGGACAACGGTCCGCGAGGCATCCCGCGCGGAGGAGACACGATGACCGAGTACCCCCACCTGCTGGCCCCCCTGGACCTGGGCTTCACCACCCTGCCCAACCGGGTCATCATGGGCTCGATGCACCTGGGGCTGGAGGAGCACCCCGGCGGCTTCGAGCGGATGGCCGCCTTCTACGCCGAGCGCGCCCGCGGCGGGGTCGGCCTCATCATCACCGGCGGCATCGGCCCCAACGACCGCGGAGCCACCTTCAAGGGCGCCGCCAAGCTCACCGATGGCGACGAGGTCGAGCAGCACCGGATCATCACCGGGGCCGTGCACCGCGAGGGCGGCCGCATCGCCATGCAGATCCTGCACACCGGGCGCTACTCGTTCAACGAGGACCTCGTCGCCCCCAGCGCGATCCAGGCCCCCATCAACCCCTTCACCCCGCACGAGCTCACCGCCGACGAGGTCGAGCAGACCATCGAGGACTTCGCGAACGCCGCCGCCCTGGCCCGCGAGGCCGGGTACGACGGCGTCGAGATCATGGGCTCCGAGGGCTACCTCATCAACCAGTTCATCGTCGCGGCCACCAACAGGCGCGACGACGAGTGGGGCGGCTCCTACGAGAACCGCATGCGCTTCCCCGTCGAGATCGTGCGCCGGGTCCGCGAGCGCGTCGGCACCGACTTCATCATCGTCTACCGCCTGTCCATGCTGGACCTGGTGCCCGACGGCTCCACGTTCGACGAGGTCGTCCGGCTCGCCAAGGCCGTCGAGGCGGCCGGGGCCACCATCATCAACACCGGCATCGGCTGGCACGAGGCGCGCATCCCCACCATCGCCACCTCCGTGCCGCGCGGCGCCTACGGCTGGGTCACCGAGAAGCTCATGGGCGAGGTGTCCGTCCCCCTGGTGGCGGTCAACCGCATCAACACCCCCGAGGTGGCCGAGGAGATCATCGCGAGCGGCCGGGCCGACATGGTCGCCATGGCCCGCCCCTTCCTCGCCGACCCCGAGTTCGTGGCCAAGGCCGCCGCCGGGCGCTCCGAGGAGATCAACACCTGCATCGGCTGCAACCAGGCCTGCCTGGACCACACCTTCAGCCTCAAGATCACCTCCTGCCTGGTCAACCCGCGCGCCTGCAACGAGACCGAGCTGGTGCTCTCCCCCACCCGCCTGCGCAAGCGGGTCGCCGTCGTCGGCGCGGGCCCCGCCGGGCTGGCGTTCTCGGTGTCGGCCGCCGAACGCGGCCACGAGGTCACCCTGTTCGACGCCGCCGACGAGATCGGCGGGCAGCTGAACATGGCCCGCCGGGTGCCCGGCAAGGAGGAGTTCGACGAGACCCTGCGCTACTTCCGGGTCCAGCTCGACAAGCACGGTGTGGACGTGCGCCTCAAGACCGAGGTGGGCGCCGACGACCTGGCCGGGTACGACGAGGTCGTGCTGGCGACCGGCGTCAGCCCGCGCACCCCGGAGATCCCCGGGATCGACCACCCCAAGGTGGTCGGCTACGTCGACGTGCTGCGCGAGAACGCCCCGGTGGGCGAGCGCGTCGCCGTCATCGGCGCGGGCGGCATCGGGTTCGACGTCGCCGAGTTCCTCACGGACGGCGGCGGGCGTGCCTCCCTGGACCCGGACGAGTTCTTCCGCCAGTGGGGCGTGGACACCGGCCACACCACCCCCGGCGGCCTGCGCGCCCCCGAGCGCCCCGCCCCGCCGCGCCGCGTCCACCTGCTCCAGCGAAAGACCAGCAAGGTCGGCGCGGGGCTCGGCAAGACCACCGGGTGGATCCACCGCCTGGAGATGCGCCACCGTGGCGTGGAGATGCTCGCCGGGGTCGAGTACACCCGGATCGACGACGAGGGCCTGCACATCGTGGTCGGCGGCGAGCCCCGGCTGCTGGAGGTGGACACCGTCGTGGTGTGCGCCGGCCAGGACCCGCGCCGCGACCTGGCCGACGCGCTGGCCGGGCGCGGGGTGACCCCGCACCTCATCGGCGGCGCCGACGTGGCCGCCGAACTCGACGCCAAGCGCGCCATCGACCAGGGCACACGCCTGGCCGCGGCGCTCTGACCGCCCCGTACGGCGGGCGCGGAAGCGCGCCCGCCGGCCGAACCTAGAATGCGCACATGTCCCTGCCCCACGCCATCCTGACCGCCCTGCTGGAGAAGCCCTCCTCCGGGTCCGAGCTGACCCGGCGGTTCGACAGGTCGATCGGGTACTTCTGGTCGGCGACCCACCAGCAGATCTACCGGGAGCTGGGCAAACTCGAACAGGCCGGGCTGATCCGCGCGCTGCCCTCGCCGGTCCCCACGCGGGGGCAGAAGAAGGAGTACGAGGTCCTGCCCGAGGGCCGCGAGGAACTGCGCGCCTGGGTGGACCGCCGGGAGGACCCCAAGGTGTCCCGGGACCCGCTGCCGCTGCGCCTGCGCGCCGCCGGGGTGGTGGGCGTGGGCGACCTGCTCCCCGAGCTGGTCCGCCACCGCGACCTGCACCGCGCCCGGCTGGAGGAGTACCGGCGGTTCGAGCGCCGGGACTACCCGAACGGCCCGCGCACCGAACAGGAGCGCATCCAGCTGCTGGTGCTGCGCGGCGGTATCGACATGGAGACCGGCTGGGTCTCCTGGCTCAGCCGCGCCGTGGAGGAGCTCTCCGCGACCGCACCCGCGGCCGCCGCGGCCTCAGCCGACCGGAACGGGGCCTGACTCCGACAGGTCCTCGGGCAGCCGCAGCCCGGGTGTGCGCAGCGGGGTCAGCGCCGAGCCGAGCACCATCGCCGCCGCGCCGATCGCCGGGGCGGTGTCGGCGAACTCCGACAGCCGCACCCGCACCGGGTCCCCCGGCCGGCCCGCGAACGCGCCCTCCAGCTCCCGCCGCACCGCCGGGAGGTAGGTCGCGCCCGCGACCGCCTGCCCCGTTCCGGTGAGCACCACCAGGTCCGGGTCCAGCACGCCGACGAGGGTGCGCACCGCCACCGCCGTGTACCGGGCGGACCGCTCCAGCAGGGCCCGCGCCGCCGCGTCCCCACCCCGGGAGGCCCGGACCACCGCCGCGAACCCCGCGGTCACCGAGGCCGCGGCGCCGTCCGCTCCGGGTACCCCGGCGACCCCCGCGTCACGGGCGGCCGCGACCACGGCGGCGGGGCCCGCCACCGCCTCCAGGCAGCCCCGGGCCCCGCAGGCGCAGGGCGGCCCCCCGATGTCCACGCACACGTGCCCCAGCCCGCCCGCGCGGCCGTGCGCGCCGCGGTAGGGGACGCCGTCGACCAGCACCCCCGCCCCCAGGGACGCACCGGTGTGCACCGCCACCAGGACCGAGGAGCGCCCGGCCGAGCCCGACCAGTACTCGCCCAGGGCGGCCGCGGTCGCGTCGTCGCCGGTGACCACCGGCAGGCCGGAGGCCCGCTCCAGCTCCCGGCCCCCGTCCGCGCCGCCGGAGGCGGACACCAGGCCGATGCCCAGCAGCCGCGCGCGGTCCACTCCGGCCCCCTCGACCAGGGCGTCCACCCGGCGGGCCGTGCTCTCGGGCTCTCCCCCGGGGTCGGCGTCCCGGGGCCCGGGGTGGGACATCCGGGAGACGACGGCGCCGGTCAGGTCGGTGAGCGCGTAGGTGGTGCCGCCCGCGTCCAGGTGCACGCCGACGGCGAACCGGGAGGCGGGGGCCAGGCGCAGCAGCACCCGGGGCTTGCCGCCGGTGGACTCGGCCCGGCCGACCTCGGTCACCAGGCCGTCGGCGAGCAGCCCGCGCACAACGGTGGAGACCGTGGCCGGGGTCAGCCCGGTGGCGCCCGCCAGCCCGGACCGGCTGATGGTCCCGGCCGCCCGGATGACGTCGAGGACCGTGGCCCGGCTCGACGTGTGGGGAATGGCCCGTCCCAAGGGAACCTCCGGCTGTACCGCGTGTTCGGTGCGCCCCAGGGTAGCCGCCACCCCTCCCTTGACTTACTTAGTTCATTGAAGAAAGAATCCTCGCACCACAGCCCGCATCCGAGGAGCACGATGCCCAGCCACACCCTCCACGACGGATGGCGCCTGACCGCCACCGCCGGCCCCGTCCCCGAGAACATCGCCGGCCGGGAGATCCCCGCGGCGGTGCCCGGGAGCACCCACCTCGACCTGCTGGCCGCCGGCCTTATCCCCGACCCCTACCTGGACGCGGCCGAGGCGGAGCTCGCCTGGGCGCACCGCACCGACTGGCGCTACACCCTCACCTTCGACGCCGACGCCCCCGCCGACGGTGAGCGCGTCGACCTCGTCTTCGACGGCCTGGACACCATCGCCACCGTCACCCTCAACGGGCACGTGCTCGGCACCTCCGCCAACATGCACCGCTCCCACCGCTTCGACGCCCGCGCCGCCCTGCGCGCCGGGTCCAACGAGCTGACCGTCGACCTGCGCTCCGCGCTGGCCTACGCCGAGGAGCAGCGCGAACGCCTGGGCGCCCGCCCCCACGTCAACGCGCACCCCTACAACATGGTCCGCAAGATGGCCTGCTCCTTCGGCTGGGACTGGGGACCCGACCTCCAGACCGCGGGCATCTGGAAGCCGGTCCGCCTGGAGCGCTGGACCACCGCCCGCCTGGCCGGCGTCCGCCCCCTGGTGACCGTCGACCCCGACGGCACCGGCCGGGTCGAGGTCCACGCCGACATCGAACGCGCCGGGGAGGACACCCCCCTCGTCCTCACCGCCACGGTCGCGGGGCGCACCGCCACCGCCGCCCTGGCCGCCGACGCGGCGTCGGGGACCGTCACCGTCGAGGTGCCGGACGCCGACCTGTGGTGGCCCGTCGGCTACGGCGACCAGCCGCTGTACGACCTCGACGTCACGCTGGGCCGGGACGGGGCGGAGCCGGACACCGCGCACCGCCGCATCGGCTTCCGCACCGTCACCGTGGACACCGAGCCCGACGCCCACGGCACCCCCTTCACCGTGACCGTCAACGGCCGCCCGATCTTCGCCAAGGGCGCCAACTGGATCCCCGACGACCACTTCCTCACCCGGATCACCCGCGAGCGGCTCGAACAGCGCGTCGGCCAGGCCGTCGACGCGCACATGAACATGCTGCGCGTCTGGGGCGGCGGCATCTACGAGACCGAGGACTTCTACGACGTCTGCGACGAGCGCGGCGTCCTCGTCTGGCAGGACTTCCTGCTGGCCTGCGCGGCCTACCCCGAAGAGGAACCGCTGTGGGGCGAGTTCGAGGCCGAGGCCCGGGAGAACGTCGCCCGCCTGGCCTCCCACCCCTCCCTCGCCCTGTGGAACGGCGGCAACGAGAACCTGTGGGGCCACGAGGACTGGGGCTGGAAGGAGCAGTTGGGCGACCTCACCTGGGGCCACCGGTACTACACCGAGCTGTTCCCCCGCATCGTCGCCGAACTCGACCCCACCCGGTTCTACTCCGACGGCAGCCCCTACTCCCCCGGCCTCACCCCCGAGGAGTCCCACCCCAACGCCGAGGCGCACGGCACCCGCCACGAGTGGGACGTGTGGAACCGCACCGACCACCGCGCCTACCGGGACATCGTGCCCCGGTTCTGCTCCGAGTTCGGGTTCCAGGGGCCGCCCACCTGGTCCACCCTCACCGAGTGGATCCACGACGAGCCGCTCACGCCCGAGTCCCCCGTCTTCCTCCTCCACCAGAAGGCCGAGGACGGCAACGGCAAGCTCGCCCGCGGCCTGACCCTGCACCTGCCCACGCCCACCACCTTCGCCGACTGGCACTGGGCCACCCAGCTCAACCAGGCCCGCGCCGTGGCGCTCGGGGTGGAGCACTACCGGTCCTGGTGGCCGCGGACCGCCGGGTCCCTGGTCTGGCAGCTCAACGACTGCTGGCCGGTCACCTCGTGGGCGGCCGTGGACGGGCAGGGGCGGCGCAAGCCCCTCTGGTACGCGCTGCGCGCCGCCCACGCCCCGCGCCTGCTCACCCTCCAGCCCCGCGACGGGCGGCTCGTCCTCATCGCCGTCAACGACACCGACGAGCCGTGGGAGGCGCCGCTGCGGGTGGAGCGCCGGCACTTCGGGGGCGGGATACTGGACGGCACCGAGACCGCGCTGGCCGTGCCGCCGCGGTCCACGGCCGAGTACGAACCGCCCCGGTCGCTGCTGGCGACCGCCGACGACACCCGGGAGGTGCTGGTGGCCACCGCCGGCGACACCCGCCTGGTGCACCCCTTCCGCGAGGACGTCCACCTGGCCTACGACCCCGACGCCCTCACCGCCGAGGCCGAGCCCGCCCCCGGCGGGTACCGGGTCCGGGTGAGCGCCGCGTCGCTGGCCCGCGGCGTGTCCGTGCTCGCCGACCGGGTCGCCCCCGACGCCGAGGTGGACGACATGCTCGTCGACCTGCTGCCGGGCGAGTCGCATACCTTCCTGGTGCGCACCGCGGCCGAGGTCGACCCGGCGGAGTTCACCCGGGAGCCGGTGCTGCGCAGCGCGGCCTCCCTGCACCCCCGCGGGAAGCGATGAGCGCGCCGGAGCGCGCAGGCGCGGTCGGGCTGGTCCTGGCCCGGCCGCGCCGTCTGCTGAGCGCCGAGCCGTTCTTCATGGAGTTCATCGGCGGCATCGAGGAGCGGCTGGCCGCACACGACATGTGGGTGATGCTGCACCTGGTGTCCACCGCCGAGGAGGAGGCCGCCGCCCACCGCCGCTGGGCCGAGCGGGGGGTGGTGGACGCCGTCGCGGTGGTCAACCCCACGCTCGACGACCCGCGCCCGGAACTGCTGCGCGGGCTGGGGCTGCCGTTCGTGGTGGCCGGCGCGCCCGAGGGCGCGGGCCTGCCCGGGGTCCTCTCCGACCACGCCTCCCCCGTACGGGAGGCGGTGGAGCGGCTGCACGGGCTCGGGCACCGCCGCATCGCCCGGGTCGGCGGCCCGGCACGGCTGCTGCACACCCGCGCCCGCACGGACGCCCTCACCGCGGTCTGCGCCGAAGCGGGCCTGCCCGCGCCGGTGACCGCCGAGGGCGACTACTCGCACGAGGCGGGCGCGCGGCTCACCGCGGAGCTGCTGTCGGCCGAGCGGCCGCCCACCGCGATCCTGTACGACAACGACGTGATGGCGGTCGGCGGCCTGGAGGCGGCCCGCTCGCTGGGCGTGGACGTCCCCTCCCGGCTGAGCCTGGTCGCCTGGGACGACTCCACCCGCTGCCGCCTGGTCTCCCCCGAGCTGAGCGCGATGACCGTCGACGTGCACCGGTACGGCACCCTGGTCGCCGAGGCCGCCCTGGAGGCGGCCCGGGGCCTGCCCGTCCCCGAACGCTGGTCGCCCGCCGCCCGCTTCACCGCCCGCGGCAGCACGGGCCCCGCCCCGGAGTAGGGGTGTCGACGTGTCGACGAGCGGTCCTGTCGACGGATCCCCCTGCGGACCCGTCGACACGTCGACATCCCGACATGCCCCTTCACCGCCATACCGCCCTGTCGACCCCCGACCGCGCCCCCGGCCCGGCTCCCGCACCGGGCACGCGGTCCGGGCACAAAAGAACCGCCCCCGGCGGTGCCGGGGGCGGCTGGTGGCGGTGGAGGAGGGATTTGAACCCTCGAAGGGTTGCCCCTTACCCGCTTTCGAGGCGGGCGCCATCGGCCACTAGGCGACTCCACCGCGGGTAACTCTACCGGATCGGAGAGGGTGCGGAAAACCGGTTACCCCCGGCGCCGCGCGAAGAACCGGGTGAGCAGGTCGGAGCAGGCGGCGGCGACGTCCTCGCCCACCAGGTCGGACGGGATCACCTCGGGCCGGTGGTTCAGGCGCGGGTCGCGGACCAGGTCCCACAGCGATCCCGCGGCGCCCGCCTTGGGGTCGCGGGCGCCGTACACCAGCCGGTCCACCCGGGACAGCACCGTGGCGCCCGCGCACATGACGCAGGGTTCCAGGGTGACCGCCAGCGTGCAGCCGGACAGCCGCCACTCGCCGCGGTGCCGGGCGGCGGCGCGCAGGGCCAGGATCTCGGCGTGCCCGGTCGGGTCCCCGGTGGCCTCGCGCTCGTTGTGCCCGCGGCCGATCACCTCTCCGTCGGGGTCGAGCACCACCGCGCCCACCGGGACGTCCCCCGTGGCCAGGGCCAGTTCGGCCTCGGCCAGGGCCGCGCGCAGCGCGGCGTCCAGGGCCGTGTTCACAGGCGCATGCCGTCCAGGAGTTCGCCGAACCCGGCGCGGTCGGCCACGACCGCCAGGACGTCGCTGGGCAGGACGCCGCTGCCGACGGACAGCGAGCGCAGCTCGTCGGCCGGGACCCCGAAGTCCTCCAGCAGCCCGGCGTCGCCCCCCGGGGCCGCGCCCCGGGAGGTGTCGGGGGCGCCCGCGCCCACCAGCGTGCCGGCCTCGGCCAGCACCTCGGCCAGCGGGTACTCCTCCACGGCACGGGCGTCGGACAGGTACACCCGGGGCTCCCCGTCCTCGTACGCGCGCACGATGGCGAACCACTCGTCGTCGACCTCCACGAGGAGGACGGCGGACGGGGCACCCGTGTCCGCGGCGAAGTCGAGCGTCAGTTCGGTGACGTCGTCGACGACGTCCACCTCGCCGAGTTCGAGCTCGGTTCCCCGCCATGTCCCGCCGTCGGGTGCGAAGACGGCTGCGAAGGTCGACACCGCGTGCTCTCCTAGCTCTCCGGGCTGTACTTCGTGGGGTCCCTTACCCCATCGCGTCGAGGACACGCTGGAAGGCCTGCGCGAATCCGAGGCGTTCGGAGATGCTGGCCAGCACCTCGTCCGGGTACAGGTCGAGATCGCCGGCCAGCGCGCCCAGCTCCATCTCGTCCAGACCCAGGTCCGCGACGATCGACAGGTCCCCCGCGGGCAGGACCTGATCGAGATCATCGTCGTCGGGCTGGTCGATGTCCAGGTGGTCGAGGACGTCCCGCGCCACCTGCCAGTCGACGGACGCGGTCACGTCGGACAGGAACAGGGACACCTCCCCGCCGTACACGCGCACGAGGATGAAGAAGTCGTCGCCCACCGAGACCAGACCGATGGTCCCGCTGATACTGGGTTGCTGGCGCAGGGCGTGGATCAGTCCCTTGAGGTCGTGCACCAGGGCGACCGGCAGGAGGTCGACCTCCCAGTACTCCTCCTCCCGGAACGCCACGGCCGCGAAGTCGCCCGAGTCGTCATCATGATCGAGCACTGTCATCGTCACCCCAACCCGGCCGGTGCCATCAGTCCGGACGAAGGAACCCCGGATCGCCCGTGCGAGTGACATGGTAACGATCACTCCGCGCCCGCTGTGGCCCTTGTCCGCTTCAGTCCGACAACGCTCTCACGACTTCGGGGGGCGCGGTCCCATCGGGGGCTTCCGCGGGGGCCCGGCGGGCCTGTTCGCGCACCCTTCCGGGTGGGTGCGCACGGTTAGACTCTGCCTGGCTCAGCTCCCCGGCCACCGTCCCGTCATCCCAGCTCACCCGGAGACCACCTTGGAAACCCTGGTCGTCGACCACCCCTTGGTCGCGCACAAACTGACCACCCTGCGCGATGTGCGGACCGACTCCCCGACCTTCCGGCGCCTGACCGACGAGCTGGTGACCCTGCTCGCCTACGAGGCGACCCGGGACGTCCGCGTGACGGAGGTCACCATCGAGACGCCCCTGGTGGAGACCACGGGGGCGCAGCTGAGCCGGCCCACCCCGCTGGTGGTGCCGATCCTGCGCGCCGGGCTGGGCATGCTCGACGGGATGACGCGCCTGCTGCCCACCGCCGAGGTCGGGTTCCTGGGGATGGCCCGCGACGAGGAGACCCTGCAGCCCGCGACGTACGCCGACCGGCTGCCGCAGGACCTGTCGGGCCGCCAGTGCTATGTGCTCGACCCGATGCTGGCCACCGGCGGCACCCTGGCCGCCGCGCTCAAGCTGCTGGTGGACCGGGGCGCCGACCACATCACGGCGATCTGCCTGCTGGCCGCACCCGAGGGCCTGGTCGCGGTGGAGCGGAAGCTGACCGAAACCCTGGCGGCGGACCACGGCGCGACGCTGCGCGTGGTGACGGCGGCGGTGGACGAGCGGCTCAACGAGAACGGCTTCATCCTTCCGGGGCTGGGCGACGCGGGCGACCGGCTGTACGGCTGCGCCTGACTCCCCCCGCCCCGAGCGCCCGCCCGGTCCTCCGGTCGGGCGCTTTTTCGGCTGTTTTCAGATCCGGATGAATGAATGGCCGAAAACGGGGCACAGTGCTGCTACGACCCGCCATCGCCCCAGGCCGTGAGGCCGCAGGGCGGGCCGCACCCAAGGGCGACACACCGAACCGCATTATCCGAATTCATTTTGAGACGGGAACGTAACCGACAGCAGTGATCATGGTTCTTGGTCGCCCGTAACCAGGAACCCCCACGGCCCGAAACCACCCCAGGACGTAGTCCACCCGAAACCGAACGCCTCGCCCCCTCGGGCGCGGCCTTCAGGTGACCCCCGGGCGACTACGCAACGCCCCCGTGCGCGCACGCTGAGCCATCCGTCTCCCGAGCCCTCAAGGAGAGAGATGCCCGAGACCACCTCCGCCCCCACGACCACCGACCAGCGCTTCGCCTCCGTGGTGGACCTCCTCTCGTCGGAGTTCTCCGGCGTGCACCACGAGTCCACCGTGACCCGGTGCGTGGACGCGGCCCGGCACGGGGCCGAAGAGGTCACCGGCAGCGCCACTCCGGACCTCGTCGAGCGGATCGCACGGCAGCACCTCCAGGTGCTCGCCCTGGCGTTCGCGGAACAGCGCTGACGCCCCTCCCCTCCTTCGGAGAAATCCGCGCTGCACGGAGACCGGTTTTCGGGCCGGCCGACACTCACGCGGGGTTTCGGACCTGACCATCCCGTCCGGCTTCGCCAGAAATGCCAACCCAAACCTCCTGACCTGCACCGGTAGGCGGCCGATTTTCGGCCCCCGTGTCACCTGGTGCACAACCGCACCGGAACCGGACACAGCCCGCAAGCAAGGAAGGTCCGACATACCGCCACGCCGAGGGTGCGCCCCAGGCTTTACGGGCAGGACCCCCAATGCGACAATCGCTGCTGGGTCGGTGGGTCAGGTGGATTCCAAGGGGAGTCGGTCGTGGCGAAGTTGAAGAAATGGGGCGGCTACGCTCTCATCTTTTTCGTGGCGTTTTATCTGCTCACGCAGCCCGAAAGCGCGGCGGGCGTGATCCAGAGCGCACTCGGGGGACTGATGGGCGGCGCCGAGTCGATGTCGCGCTTCGTCAACGCACTGCTGCCGTAGTGGGGATGGTCGGGTGCCATGCGCCTCGTAGCGTCGAGTAACAGCGCCCCGGCGTCGGTCAACCGCTACCTGCTCCCGCACGAGCAGGACGTGGTCACCATCCGGAGGCATCCCGCGGTCCTGATCGGACCGGTGGGCGCGGTCCTGGGTGCTCTGATCGTGGCCGGGATCCTCAGCAACACGCAGATCGCGGACACCCCGGCCGCCCTGGCCATCATCTGGTGGCTGTGGCTGCTGGTGTTGGTGTGGTTCGTGTGGCAGGTCGCGGAGTGGTCGGTCGACTACTTCGTCATCACCTCCGCGCGCCTGCTGCTGACGACGGGGCTGATCACCCGGCAGGTCAACATGATGCCGCTGGGCAAGGTCACCGACATGAGGTTCGAGCGCAGCCTGCTGGGCCGGTTCCTCGGATACGGGACCTTCGTGATGGAGTCCGCCGGTCAGGACCAGGCCCTGAGCAGGATCGACTTCATCCCGTACCCGGAGCAGCTGTACCTGGAGGTCGTGGGGCTCATCTTCAAGGAGTAGCCCGGCGCGCAGTCCGACAGGGCACCCGTCCACAGGACGGGTGCTTCTTGTTTTTCCCCCGCGTTCCCGGCCGCTCCGGCCCCGCCTCGCAGGCCCCCCGCGGGGTTGCCCGGTTCCCCTCTCGTTCACCTTTCGTTCACCTTGGCGCGGAGCCCTCCCGCGCTCTCTCGGGAGTCCTCGCGAAGAACGCCCGCCACCAGGCGTTTCGATACACGATGACGGCGGGAGAATCCCCTGTGACGGAGCCCCTACGGAAAATGAATTGACCCAAAGGTGAACATAGGGTTAACTAGGGTCATCTGATACGGAAACGAGGAGGGCACCATGGCGCGCAGGACAGACCGTGCACCGCACCCGACTCGCTCCGTCGACGCCCGTCGACGCACGCGTTCCGCCGAAGAGACCCTCCGCATGTCCGGCCTCGCGCCGGACGCCGTGAGCGTTCCCCGGCCGCGCGAGGACGCCGACGCCATCAGCTCCGGGCACCCGATCATGCACTGGGTGCTGGTCGCCGACGAGACCGGCCGCACCCGTCCCGAGGCCCGCTGGCTGTAGCAGGGCATCAACGACGCCCGCCCCCTTCCGGCAGCGCCGGACAGGGGGCGACCGGTGTTCGCACCGGACGCGAGAGAGCGAGTCCGAAGGGCCGTCCCGCACAGCGGGGCGGCCCTTCGCTGCTCCCGGGGCCGGGCCGGCCCCGGCGGCCCCTCGCCTTGTCGACTTATCGGCTTGAAGCAATATCGCTGTTTCAGACATCCCCAAAGACGCCCACTGAGAGTGATCCGCGTCTCACAAGGTTCCGCCTTGACTCTCAACGAAACGAGACGTACCGTCTTGCACATGAGGCTGTAATCCTTCCTGTGATCCCGCGTCCGACGCCCGTGTCAGAGCACGACGCGCACCCGCCGCACCCCGGCGGGCCCGCGCGGCTCCACCGGCGCCACCGTCCCGCGGTCGATCCGGTACGGCCTCCTCGTCGTTCCCGCACCCCGAGCCCGCGCCCCGCGCGCGTCCGCCCTCCGGGTGCCCGCACGGCGGAACGCCCTCCGACGGCCCGCGGCCCGCTCCACCGGCCCCACCGCAGCAGAGAGGCACACCCCTGCGCACCCCACGAGACCGACCCGCAGCCCCCGCCGCCGAGACCGCACGAGGAGGCGCGCACATGCGCACCGCACTCCCCGACACCGAGACCACCCGAGGAGACGCATCCTTGCGCACCGCCCCGCCACACCCCGCCCTGTCCGCCGCCGAGACCACCCGAGGAGGAACGCACATGCGCGCCGCGACACGCATCCGCTCCCAGATCACCCTCACCGGGGTCGCCAAGCACTACGGCGACCACACCGTCCTGGACGGAGTGGACCTGACCATCGCCCCCGGCGAACGGGTCGGCGTCATCGGTGACAACGGATCCGGCAAGAGCACCCTGCTCCGGCTGCTGGCCGGGGAGGAGGCGCCCGACAACGGCGAGGTCCTCGTCGCCGCCCCCGGAGGCGTCGGATACCTGCCCCAGACCCTGGAACGGGTCGGCGTCATGACCGGCACCGTCGGCGACGCGGTCGACCACGCCCTGGCCGACCTGCGGGAGATGGAGGCCCGCCTGCACCGGTCCGAGGCGTCGCTCGGCACCGCCGGACCCGCGGAGCTGGCCGCCTACGGCGACCTGCTGTCCGAGTTCGAGGCGCGGGGCGGCTACGAGGCCGACGCCCGGGTCGACGCCGGGCTGCACGGCCTGGGCCTGCCCGGCCTGGACCGCGACCGCCCGCTGCACACGCTCTCCGGCGGGGAGCGATCGCGGCTGGCCCTGGCCGCGGTGCTGGCCGCCGACCCCGAGCTGCTGCTGCTCGACGAGCCCACCAACGACCTCGACGACAGCGCGGCCGCCTGGCTGGAGCAGCGGCTGCGCACCCACCGGGGCACCGTCGTCGCCGTCACCCACGACCGGGCCTTCCTGGCCCGGATCACCGACACCGTCCTGGAGGTGGACCACGAGCTGCACCGGGTCCACCGGTACGGCAACGGGTACGACGGGTTCCTGCGCGCCCGTGCCGCGGCCC
The DNA here is from genome assembly GCF_040614155.1 of Nocardiopsis sp. NPDC006139. Taxonomy (NCBI): domain Bacteria; kingdom Bacillati; phylum Actinomycetota; class Actinomycetes; order Streptosporangiales; family Nocardiopsidaceae; genus Nocardiopsis; species Nocardiopsis sp. NPDC006139. Next base: position 161,048 of record NZ_JBEXTT010000007.1, on the reverse strand, counting down.
GGGCCCGGTGGATCCGCGAGTACGAGGAGTGGAAGGAGGAGCTGGCCCGGCAGCGTCGGCTGGCCGAGAACAACGTCGCCGCGCTCCAGGCCATCCCGCGCATGGTGGACAAGGCGGCCTTCGGGCACGGGAACTTCCGGATGCGCTCGCGCGCCCACGGCGCGATGAGCCGGATCCGGCAGGCCAAGGAGCGGGCGGAGCGGCTGGTCGATAACCCTGTCGCGCCGCCGCCGGTCCCCCTGAAGATGACCGCGTCGTTCACCGCCGCCGACGGCGGCCCCGTGCCGCCGGTGGAGCTGGCGGGGGTGCGCGTGGGGCACCGGCTCGACGTTCCGGCGCTGACCGTCGCCCCGGGCGAGCGGATCATGGTCACCGGTCCCAACGGGGCGGGCAAGAGCACGCTGCTGCGGGTCATCGCCGGGGAGCTGGCGCCCGACGCCGGCGAGGTGCTGCGGCGCGGGCGGGTCGGCCACCTCCGCCAGGAGGACGGGGCGGTCGTCCCGGGCCGGACCGTGCTCCAGGCCTACGCGGCCGGGCGGCCGGGGCCGGCCGAGGAGTACCGGGACGAGCTGGCCTCGCTGGGGCTGTTCCGGGCGCGGGAGATGGACCAGCCCGTGGAGTCACTTTCGGTCGGCCAGCGCCGCCGGATCGAAGTGGCCGGATTGACCTCGGGGGTCTACGACCTGCTGCTCTTGGACGAGCCGACCAACCACCTCTCCCCCGGTCTCGTGGAGGAACTGGAGGCGGCGCTGGAGCGCTACACCGGTGCCCTGGTGATCGTCACCCACGACCGCACCATGCGCGCGGGGTTCCGGGGGCGGAGACTGGAGATGCGGGAGGGGATGATCACCGCTGACACCCCGTGATCGGCGAAGTCGCTTTGTCGACAAATTGGCTTGACCATAAATGGCTAAATCCACTGACCGAAACAGGGGGGTGTGTCGGACACCGGCACACCCCCGACACGGTGTCCGAAAAGCCCGGACACCCCAAGCATAAGCTGGCCCCATGCTCGACGGGACCGTTTCCATCCCCCTGCTCCTCCTGCTCGGCGAGGCCGCGCGCACCGCGGGCGTCCCCGAGCACCTCGTCCGCGCCGAGACCGGGCCCGCCGCCACCGCCGACGAGGCCGCCCGCGCCCCCCTGCCCTCCCTGATCCGCCTGTGGGAGCACCTCGCCCACGCCCTCCCGCCCGGCCGGGCCGGAACCCACGTCGCCCACACCGCGGCCCTGGGCTCCCTCCCCGCCTGGGACTACCTGATCGTCAACGGCACCACCCTCACCGACGCCCTCACCCACAGCGCCCCCTACCACCAGGTCGTCACCGCCTCCGAGAAGGAGCTCGCCGTGCACACCCGGGGCGACGACCTCGCGGTGCGCTACCACACCGGCGAGGGGGACCCCCGCACCACCGCCGCCGTCCACGAGTACGTCCTCGCCTACTACCTGCGCCGGGCCCGCGAGGCCACCCGCACCGACCTCACCCCCCGGCGGGTGGCCTTCTCCCACCCGGCCCCCGCCGACCGCTCCGCCCTCGCCCGCGCCTTCGGCACCGCCGCCCTGGAGTTCGACGCCGGGGTGAACGAGCTCGTGTTCCGGGCCGAGGACGCCCACGCGCCCCTGCCCTCCGGCGACCCGCGCCTGGCCGAGCTCCTGCGCGGCCACGCCGGGATGCTGCTGTCCGCCGCCCACCCCCTCCCGGGCTGGCTGGACCTCTTCCGCACCGCCCTGGACGCCGAACTCGACCACGGGGCGCCCGCCCTGGGCGCCGTCGCCGGCCGACTGGCATCGAGCCCGCGCACCCTCCAGCGCCGGCTCGGCGAACACGGGACCACCTGGCGCGCGGAGGTCGACCGCGCCCGCCACGCGCGGGCCCGGCGACTGCTGTCCTCGGGACTGACCGCCGAGGCCGTCGCCGCCCGCCTGGGCTTCTCCGACGACCGCGCCCTGCGCAAGGCGTTCCACCGCTGGTCGGGGCACACCCCGGCACAGGAGCGCCGCGCGCTGGCGCGCCAGGACCGGTACGCGGCGCGTGCGGACCTGGGGACCGGGGCCGCCCGTCCCTAGGTTCGGAGGTGTCGCCGGGACAGGCCCGGCCCACCGGAACGAGGCACCCCATGACCGTCCGCACCCGCGAGATCCACCTGGCCGCCCGCCCGACCGCCGAGCCGGGCCCCGAGCACTTCGCCCTGGTGGAGACCGACCTCCCCGAGCCCGCCCCGGGCCAGGTCCTGGTCCGCAACACCTGGATGTCCGTCGACCCCTACATGCGCGGCCGGATGAACGACGCGCCCTCCTACATCCCGCCCTTCGAGATCGGCCGCCCCCTGGAGGGGAGCGCGGTCGGCGAGGTCGTCGCCTCCCGGGCCGAGGGGGTCCCGGTGGGCTCGACCGTCTCCCACTTCCTGGGCTGGCGGGAGCACTCGCTGCTCGACGCCGCCGGGGTCACGGTCCTGGACGCCACCCGGATCCCGGCCTCCGCCTACCTCGGCCCCCTGGGGACCACCGGCCTCACCGCCCACCTCGCGCTCACCGACACCGCCCCGGTCCGCCCGGGGGACACCGTGTACGTCTCGGCGGCCGCGGGGGCCGTGGGGAGCGTGGCCGCGCGGATCGCCCGCGACCTGGGCGCGGCCCGGATCGTCGGCTCCGCGGGCGGCCCGGACAAGACCCGGCTGCTGCTGGAGGAGTTCGGCTACGACGCCGCCTTCGACCGCCGGGGCGGCGACCTGGCCGCACGCCTGGCCGAGGCCGCACCCGACGGGGTCGACGTCTACCTGGACTCGGTCGGCGGCGACCACCTGGAGGCCGCCCTGTCGGTGATGAACCAGGGGGGCCGGGTGGCGCTGATCGGCGCGGTCGGCGACTACAACGACGCCGAACCCGCCCCGGGGCCGAACCTGTACCGGGCCGCCACCCGGGAGGTCACCCTGCGCGGCATGCTGGTGAGCAACCACCTGCACCGGTTCCCCGAGTTCCACGCCAAGGCGGTGCCGTGGCTGCTCGACGGCACCCTGCGCACCCGCGAGACCGTCCTGGACGGCCTGGAGAAGGCCCCGGAGGCCCTGCGCGGGGTCCTGGAGGGCGCCAACACCGGCAAGATGCTGGTCCGCCTGTGAACGCGGCCCCGCCGCGGGCGTCCCGGGCCTATCCGGGCGCCATGTCGACGAAGCGGCTGTAGTGGCCCTGGAAGGCCACGGTGACGTCCGCGGTGGGGCCGTTGCGGTGCTTGGCGACGATGATGTCCGCCTCGCCCGCGCGCGGAGACTCCTTGTCGTGCACGTCCTCGCGGTACAGCAGGATCACCATGTCCGCGTCCTGCTCGATGCTGCCCGATTCGCGAAGGTCCGATACTTGTGGGCGTTTGTCGGTGCGCTGTTCGGGGCCTCGGTTGAGCTGGGAGAGCGCCACCACGGGCACCTCCAGCTCCTTGGCCAGCAGCTTGAGCGACCGGGACATCTCCGAGACCTCCTGCTGGCGGCTCTCCACCCGGCCGGGCGAGCTCATCAGCTGGAGGTAGTCGACGATGACCAGCTTGAGGTCGTGCTGCTGCTTGAGCCGCCGGCACTTGGCCCGGATCTCCATCATCGACATGTTGGGCGAGTCGTCGATGAACAGGGGCGCGTTGGCCACCTCGCCCATCCGCCGGGCCAGGCGCGCCCAGTCGTCGTCGGTCATCAGGCCCGACCGCATGGTGTGCAGCGGCACCCGAGCCTCCGCCGAGAGCAGGCGCATGACGATCTCGTTGCGCCCCATCTCCAGGCTGAAGAAGACCGCGGTCATGTCGTGCTTGATCGACGCCGCCCGCGCGAAATCCAGAGCCAGGGTGGAGTTGTGCGTGGGCACCATGGCCTTCGTGGCCAGGAACAGGTGGTCGGGATGGTCCACCTGGACGCAACGGACCGGAACGCTGTCGATGGGACGTACCTGCGTGACGAACCTGGAGCCGATCCGCGCGTAGCCGCGCCCGGCCCCGCGGGTGCGGTGCGCCTCCTGCTTGCGTGAGAGGCGGAAGACCTCGCGTTCGGACCCGAAGGTGACCGTGTAGCAGGTGGAGGAGGCCTCGGTGCGCCCCTTGACCCGTCGTGTCGACATACCGGTGCGGTACCCGAGCCCGTGCGCCAGCTCGCGGAAGTCGTTCGCCAGCCGTTCGTCGGTCACCGCGAACTGGATCGACCCGCTGGCGTTGACCGTGCCGTCGGAGTCCAGCAGCCCGGCCAAGAGCGCCCGCCGCTGCTCCACCGAGGCCCGCAGGTACTCCATGGGGATGTGCTTGTTCCCGAGCACCCCCAGGGTCCTCAAAAGCGCCTGGACGCTCCCGCGGTGCCGGGTGCACTCACGGCAGCGCAGGCGCCCGCTCATGGGGCTCCCGCAGTCCGGGCAGGGGGACTCCGGGACCGGGTCGGAGACGAACCTCGCCCTTCCGCCGCAGGACCGCCCGCAACTGCGCACGTGCGGAAGGGCGGGGACGAATTCCTGCCCGCACACCACGCAGGCCCGCGCCTCGGGGTCCTCCTGGGGGAGGCGGACGCTGTAGGCGAGACGGCCCGCCGGCTTGGTCACCAGCCCTTCGGCCTCGATATTGAGGAGGACCTCCGGGTCGGCGGTCGTGATCCGGGCGGCGTCGGTGGCCCCGTCACCCAGCCAGACGCCGAGGAAGTAGGGCGGGAGCGGCAGTTCCCGCTCGGGCAGCTCCAGTGGTCCGGCGTTGGCGACCGAGTGGTTGAGGCGGGCGTCGGCGGTGGACAGCCGCAGGGTGCGGGCGATCTCCCTGGTGGTCCGCACCTCGGGAAGGGTCCGCGGGGCGCCCCCCGAGCGGGCGGCCTCTCGGGCGGCGCGGCGCGATGCCCGGGTGTGGGTGAGCCACTGGTGCTCGGCGTCGGCGACAACGGTGGTCCCGTCGTCGAACACCACCTCGTAGCAGGGGCGCCCGGTCATCACCTCGGTCGCCGCCACCACACGGGTGGGTGTCCCGTCCGCGGCCAGCAGTTCGTCTCCCACCCGGACCGCGCCCATGGTCGTCCACCCCTGGGGGGTGGGCAGCGGGGTGTCCAGGGCCAGGGCCTTCCCGACGGCGGGGCGGGCGGCGATGATGATCATCTGGCCGGGGTGGAGGCCGTTGGTGAGGGCGTCGAAGTCGGCGAACCCGGTGGGGACGCCGGTGAGGGTGCCGTCGTGGGAGGAGATGGCCTCGATCTCGTCCAGGGCGCCGGGCATGATGTCGGCGAGGGGGACGTAGTCCTCGCCGGTGCGCTTCTCGGCGACCTTGTAGATCTCGGCCTGGGCGTGGTCGACGAGGTCGTCGACCTCGCCGTCGCCCGCGTAGCCGATCTGCGCGATGCGGGTGCCGACCTCGACCAGGCGGCGCAGCACGGCGCGGTCGGAGACGATCTTGGCGTAGTAGCCGGCGTTCGCCGCGGTGGGGATGGCGTTGGTGAGGGTGGTCAGGTAGAGCGCGCCGCCGACGCGGGCGGACTCGCCGCGCTTGGTCAGCTCGGCGTTGACGGAGACGATGTCGACCGGCTCGCCGCGGGAGAACAGGTCGACGATGGCGTCGTAGATGATCTGGTGCGCCGGCCGGTAGAAGTCCGCGGAGCGGATGATCTCCACGACCTGGGTGATGGCGTCCTTGGAGATGAGCATGCCGCCCAGGACGCCCTGCTCGGCCTGGATGTCGTGGGGTGGCGTGCGCTCGTATCCGCCTTCTTCGGGTGGCTGCTCAGCGACGCTCACGAACAATCTCCCCTGGGCCGTGCTCCACCGGCCCCGGGTCGGGACCGACCCTTCCAGGATGCCTCATGGAACGCGCCGGGGAGGCCGCGGGCGGAGCCGTCCACAGGCTCGATAGCACCCGTTCGCCCGAGTCCGCAGGGGTTTCACCGACCCGTTGTGCACATAACCTGTGGATAACTTTGCGCACGACCCCTGTCACCAGTGTTGACCTGCGAAAACACGCTTCGATACGGGGTGTGCAAGATGTCTCACAGAGCCGATTTCCACAAGTTATCCACAGGCATCCCGAGACCTGTGGACAACTTCACCCTCCCAGGGGAACGCCTGTCCGATAGCGTGGACCGGTCATGCCCAGACCGCTCTCCGCCGCCCCGTTCCGGCACCGCCACGACCGCGAGATCTTCGCCCTGGCGATCCCCACGTTCTTCGCCCTCGTCAGCGAACCCCTGTTCCTGCTGACCGACTCCGCGATCGTCGGCACCCTGGGCACCTCGGCCCTGGCCGGGCTGGGCATCGCCGGCCAGGTGCTGCTCACCCTGGTGGCCGTCTGCATCTTCCTCGCCTACGGCACCACCGCGGCCGTCGCCCGCAAGTTCGGCGCGGGGGACGTACCCGGGGGCATCCGGGACGGGATCGACGGCCTGTGGCTCGCCGTGCTGCTCGGCGCCGCGGCGATCGCGATCGGCTGGCCGCTCGGGCCCGCCATGGTGGACCTGCTGGGGGCCTCTCCCGAGGTCGCCCCCTACGCCCTGGTCTACCTGCGCGTCAGCCTGCTGAGCACGCCGTTCCTGCTCATCGTCATGGCGGGCACCGGTGTGCTGCGCGGCCTCCAGGACGCCCGCACCCCGCTGGCCGTCGCGGTCGCGTCCTTCCTGGGCAACGCGCTGCTGTGCGCGGTGTTCGTGCTGGTCCTGGACTGGGGCATCGCCGGTTCGGCGTGGGCGACGGTGATCGCCCAGGGCGGCGGGGCGTTCTGGTACGTGGCGGTGATGGTGCGCCGCGCCCGGAGCGAGGGGGTGTCGCTCGCGCCGTCGGCGGCGGGCCTGCGCGCCTCGGCCTCGGCCGGGTTCGCGCTGTTCCTGCGCAGCGTCTCGATGCGCGTGGTGGCGCTGGTGACCGTGGCGGTGGCGGCCCGGCTCGGCGACGCGTCGGTGGCCGCCCACCAGGTCTCGCACAACATCTGGGCGCTGCTGGTGTTCGCCATGGACGCGATCGCGATCGCCGGGCAGGCGATCGTCGGCCGCTACCTGGGGGCGGGCGACGTCCGCGGGACCCGGGACGCCACCCGCCGCATGGTCGAGTGGGGCGTGATGCTGGGCACGGCCTTCACCCTGCTGGTGCTGCTGGTCCTGCCGTGGGCGTGGATCCCGTTCACCTCGGACCCGCAGGTGCGCGTGCTCATCACCGCGTCCCTGGTCGTGGTGGCCCTGCTGCAGCCGCTGAGCGGGGTGACCATGGTGCTCGACGGAGTGCTGATGGGCGCCGGGGACCAGCGCTACCTGGCCTGGGCCTCCCTGTGGACGATGCTGGCCTTCCTGCCGTTCGCCCTGGTGGTGCCGCCGCTCGGGCTGTCCGCCACCGGGGGGATCGTGGCCCTGTGGGTCGCCTACGGGATCTGGATCCTGGCCCGTGCGGTCGCCCTGGGGCACCGGGCCCGGGGCACGGCCTGGCTGGTCACCGGCGCGTCCAGGCCCTGACCCGGCCCTGCCCGGGAGTTCCGGCGGGGCGGAAGTCCCGGGGCGCCGGGGTCAGAGGGAGACGTCGAGCTCGCCGACCGCCGGACCGTGGTAGAAGGTGGCCACCCGCTCCGAGGACGGGGTGTCCGGGAAGGTCGGCAGCTGTTCCAGGGAGATCTCGACCCCGGTGACCCGGCCCAGGTGGGAGAGCTGTTCCCGGAGCCGGGAGGCGACGTCCCTGCGCAGGTCCGGGAGCATGGAGTAGAGCTTGTCCCCCGGGCAGTTGGTGGAGTTGTAGTCGCGGTGGCCGACGATGGCCTCCTGCGGGTCCAGCCGGTAGACCAGGCACAGCCAGGCGCAGGTGTCCACCAGGGAGCGCATGAGCGCGGCCGGCGGGGTCGCCGTGCTGTAGGTGCCCTCGTTCTCGATGCCGATGGTGTGCGAGTTGTGGTCGGCCGTGTGCGCGCCGATCACGTGGTGGCCGTCGCCGATGGCCTGGAGGGTGCGGTCGCGGCCCTCCATGATGTGCCCGCCGCGGCTGATGGTGAGCTGCTGCCCGGTGTCGCTCCACCCGTTGTGGTCCATGTGGTATCGCTGGATGGAGCGGGACAGCGAGGCCGCGTGGGCGGTGGAGGTGTCGGAGACGTTCCCGGTGGCGGTGTGGTGCACGACGATGTGGGTCGGCCCCTTCCCCAGGACCTCGATGCGGTTCTTGGGGGCCCTGGCCTTCCAGTCCGTGCGGGTGTACACCTTGGGCCTGGCCGCGACCAGCGCGCCTGTGGCGGGGGTGAGCCCGGCCAGCCCGCCGAGCAGCACGCCCCCGGCGGCCAGTGCGGTGCCCCTCAGGACCGTCCTGCGGTCGGGTAGGTGCTCCGGTCGTCCGTTCATCGGCCCGTCGTCCTCTCTGTCCTGGGCGTCACGCGACACCGACACAGAGAACACGATAGATTACAAAGAGTAGCCAAAGGGTGGCTTTCGGTGACCACCGGCGTGTTGCCCCCGAACGGGACCGGCCCCGCACCTCGAAGGAGGTGCGGGGCCGGTTCGCACGAGCGCGAACGCCTCGGCTCAGACGCCGACGACGTCCAGCTTGATCGTGGCGACGACCTCGGGGTGCAGGCGGACCTGGACCTTGTGGGCGCCGGCCGACTTGATCGGGGTCTTGACCTCGATGCGGCGCTTGTCCAGCTGCGGGCCGCCGGAGGCCTGGACGGCCTCGGCGATGTCCGCCGGGGTGACCGAGCCGAAGAGGCGGCCACCCTCGCCGGCGCGCTGCTTGAGGCGCACGGTGAGCGCGTTGACCTGGCCGGCGACCTGCTTGGCCTCGTCCAGGGTCCGGATGTCGCGCGCGGCGCGGGCGCGCTGGATCAGGTCGATCTGCTTCTGGCCGCCGCGCGTCCACCGGATGGCGAACCCGCGGGGAAGCAGGTAGTTGCGGCCGTAGCCGTTCTTCACCTCGACGACATCGCCGGGGGCTCCGAGACCGTTGACCTCGTGGGTCAGGATCAGCTTCACGACAAAAACCTCCCTCGGAGAATCCCCGCTAGCGAGCGGTGCTGGTGTAGGGCAGCAGGGCGACCTCGCGCGCGTTCTTGATCGCGGTGGCGACGTCGCGCTGGTGCTGGGTGCAGTTACCCGTCACGCGGCGGGCGCGGATCTTGCCGCGCTCGGAGATGAACTTGCGGAGAAGCGTGGTGTCCTTGTAGTCGATGTAGGACTGCTTCTCCTGGCAGAAAAAGCAAACCTTCTTCTTGGGCTTGCGCGCTGCCGGCTTCGCCATCGTGGTGCTCCTTCGCAAGAGCCCCGGGTTCCTCCCGGGGATGGTCTGAGGACATGTGAACAGTGACTCGGCGCCCTGGGGCGCCGGGTCGGGGTGTCGCGCCTACGGCACGGGGCCGCGGCGCGGACGCTCGGCTAGAACGGCGGGTCGTCGGAGAAACCGCCGCCGAAGCCGCCGCCTCCGCCACCGCCGCCGTTGTTGGCCCACGGGTCGTCGTTGGCGGGGCCGCCGCCGCGGTTGCCCTGCTGGCCGCCGCCGAAGCCGCCGCCCTGGTTCCCGTAGCCGCCGCCACCCTGCTGGGGCTGGCCGCCACCGAAACCACCGCCGCCGCCCCCGCCGAAGCCGCCGCCCCCGCCGCCCTGGCGCTGCGTCTTGGTCACCTTGGCGGTGGCGCTGCGCAGGGCCGGGCCGACCTCGTCGACGTCGACCTCGAAGACGGTGCGCTTCTCACCCTGCTGGGTGTCGTAGGAGCGCTGCTTGAGGCGCCCCTGGACGATCACGCGCATACCGCGCTGGAGGCTCTCCGCGACGTTCTCCGCGTACTGCCGCCACACGGTGCAGGTGAGGAACATGGACTCGCCGTCCTTCCACTCCCCCGACGCGCGGTCGAAGGTGCGCGGCGTCGAGGCCACGCGGAAGTTGGCGACAGCGGCTCCACTCGCCGTGAAGCGCATCTCAGGATCGTCGACCAGGTTGCCGACGAGCGTGATCTGGGTTTCGCCTGCCATGAGGGCTCCGGTTCGGGGTAGATCGGGTCAGGCGGTTTCGCCTGCTCCCCTGATCATCCGTCCTTCCACCGACAGAAATCAGCGGAATCGGGCGATCCGGGGAAGGGGGCCGCGGCCGGGGGGCCGCTAGTGGACCTCGGGCCGGATGACCTTGGTGCGGAGCACGGCCTCGGCGATGCCGAGCTGGCGGTCGAGCTCCTTGACCGTGGCGGGCGTGGCCGTCAGGTCGATCACGGCGTAGATGCCCTCGGGGTTCTTCTCGATGTCGTAGGCGAGCCGACGCTTGCCCCAGATGTCGACCTTCTCGACCGAGCCGCCGTCGTTGCGCACGACGGACAGGAAGTTCTCCAGCGACGGGGCGACGGTGCGCTCGTCGAGGTTGGGGTCGAGGATGACCATGATTTCGTAACGACGCATCGGCGTACGTTCCTCCTCTGGACTGTCGCGGCCATGGAATCTCCATGGCAGGAGGGCAGGAGCCCGCGGTGTCCCGCTCGTGGCGGCGGGGGCGCGGGCTCAGAGCCATACGGGAACCAAGGCTACCAGCAGCACGGGACCGGAATCGGCGGCCGCTTCCCCGGCCGCGGCCCCCGCCGGACGCGCGGAGGGGCCGGTGCGCGATGCGCACCGGCCCCCCACCTCCGGGTCCCCGGAAGGGTCAGTCGTCGCGGGTGCCCAGGATGGTCACCCGGCCGTTGTTGTCCTGGCCCTGTCCGGGACGCCAGCCGCCGTTGTCCTCTTCCCCCTCCGTGTGGCAGGGGTCGGTGATCGGACGGCTCGCGCAGTCGTCCGGCGGAGTCGGTTCGCCCGTCTCGTCGTCACAGTCCCAGGGGAAGGTGCAGTCGGGAGGCGTCTCGAAGCCCTCGCAGTTGGGGTTGTTCGGATCGATGTTGTTCGGGTCGCACGGGACGTCGCTGGGCTCCTCGCTCGGCTCCTCGCTGGGCTCCTCGCTGGGCTCCTCCGAGGGCGAGGGGTCCGGGCTGGGCGTGGGCGCGAAGTTCTGGTCCGTGCCCACGTTCGCGGCCGGCGGGAAGTTCTGCGGCTCCAGCTCCATGATGTCCACGGCCTGGACCATGAACTCGCGCCACACGGTGGCCGAGGTGCTGCCACCGAAGACCTCGCTGTTGGAGATGCCCTCGAACTCCAGTCCCGTATTGGCGTCCGCCCGGCTGAGGCCGACCGCCACCGACAGCTGGGGCACGTAGCCGACGAACCAGGCCGAGATGGCGCCCGAGGAGGTACCGGTCTTGCCCGCGACCGGGCGGCCGTCGGGCAGCGCGGCGTTGGTGCCACCGCCGTTGGTGACGACCTGGGTCAGGGCGAAGGTGACGTCGGCCGCGACCTCGGCGGACATGGCCCGGGTCCCGGTCTCGATCAGGTCCTGGTCGTTGGGGAAGATCTCGGTACCGTCGCTGGTGGTCACCTTGGTGACCATGTGCGCCGGCCGGTGCACCCCGTCCGCGGCGAAGGTCGCGTAACCGGTGGCCTGGTCCAGGGCGCTGACCTGGTGGGTGCCCAGCGCGATCAGCGGCCCCTGGGTGGAGGTCGTGGTCTGCTCCTCGTCCACACCGGCGGCGACGGCCATCTGGTCCACGGCGGCCGGCGTCACCTCGACGGCGAGCTGCACGTACGGGGTGTTGTAGGAGTTCGCGGTGGACTCGACGAGGTCGACCGCGCCGTGGTCCTGCAGGTCGGCGTTCTGGACCGGGCTGGCCAGCCCTTCGAACTCCTGCGGCGAGTCGCCGTTCATCAGCGTGCGGAGGCTGATGTTCTGGCTGAGCGCCGTGGCGAGCACGTAGGGCTTGTACGACGAGCCCGCCTGGGTGCGCTCCACCAGGGACTGGTTGAGCTGGACGCCCACGTCCTCGCCGCCGCGGAAGGCGACGATCTCGCCGGTGGCGGGGTTGATCGCGGTCAGGCCCTTGCGGGTGTCCTCCGGGTGTCCGGGCAGGGTGTCGAACGCGGTGTAGGCCGCGTCCATGAGCTCGGGGTTGAGGGAGGTCTCCACCCGGTACCCCTGGGTGGCGATCTTGTCGGCGGTGAGGTCGTAGCGCTCGACGAGCTCGGTGACGACGGCGTCGCGGACGTAGCCGGGCTTGGGGTCGAACTCCTCCTCGGTCCCTTCCTCCTCGGCCTCTTCCTCCTCGCCTTCGGCGCTGGGGCCCCACTGGGTCGTGTCGGGGATCGCCAGGGCGTCGGCCTCGCTCTTGGGCATGCCGCGGTCGGGGTTCTCCTCGTACATGGCCGCCAGCTGCCTCTGCACGTAGGGCCAGCGCTCCTCTTTGAGGTACGTCTCGGTCCAGGGCCCCAGCTCCGAGTTCTCGAAGTTGGAGGGCATCTGGATGATGATCCCCAGGTAGGCGCCCTCGGCCGGGTCGAGCTCCGACACGCTCTTGTCGAAGTACTGGCGGGCCGCCATCTCGATCCCCATGGCCTGGCGGCCGAAGTAGATCGTGTTGACGTAGCGCTCGAGGATCTCCTCCTTCTCCATCCGCTGGCCGAGCTTGATGGAGATGAAGATCTCGCGGATCTTGCGCTCGATGGTGCCGTAGCCCTCGAGGTCGCTGTAGTAGTTGCGGGCCATCTGCTGGGTGATGGTGGAACCGCCGCCGACCTCGCCCCGGTAGAACAGGGCGCGTCCGATACCCGTGATGCTGATGCCCGGGTCCTCGAAGAACGTGTGCTGCTCGGCGGCGAGGATGCCGTCGATGACGTGCGGCGGGATCTCATCGTACGAGACCTCGATGCGACGGACCTCGCCCGTGGTGACCGCGACGTCGCCGGTCTCCCAGAAGATCTGGGTGGCCGACATCTCCGCGTCGGCCTTGGCATCGAGGTCCCCCGGGTCGGGAGCCTGCGCGTACAGGAACGCGAAGACCGCCACGCCGCCGATGATCATCAGGCCGAACGCGGCCAGCGCGGGCTTCCACGCCTTGGCGAAGAACCGCTTCCACCAGGGGCGGTCGTCCGGCTCGTCCTCGCCGCCGCGGCGCCGGCGTCCTCCGCCGGATCCGCCGCGTCCGCCACCGCCGGCGGCCGCACGGCGGCGGCCGCCCTCGGAGCGGGCGCCGTGCTCGCGCTCGCGCGGGTCGCGCGGGCCGTCGGGACGGCGCCGGCCGCCGGGGCGGGACGCGTCCTCGGGCGGACGGCGCCGCCGCTGGCCCTCGGCCCGGGCGCCGTGCTCGGCGTCCTCGGGACGGCGGCGGGGGCGCTCGCCGTCGGCGGGCGGGCGGCGCCGCTGCCCCTCCGGAGCGCCGCGCCGGCCGCCCTCGCGGCCGCGCGGGTCGTCCTCCGGGGGCCTGCGGCGCTGTCCGCCCTCGGGGCGCCGCGGGCGCTCGCCCTCGGCCCTCCGGCGGCCGCCGCGGCCTTCGGATCCCATGTCATCGGCCGGGGGGCGGCGCCGGGGGCGCTCCTCCTCCCCCCAGAAACCGTTGTCCGCTTCCGGGGATCGGCGCCCTCCGGCACGTTGTTCCCTGGGCGGCGGGCCGTCGGCCCTCCGCCTCCCGCCGTTGCCCCCGGCGCCGCTCGCCGGGCCCTCGGCCCGGCGACGGCCGCCGCCGGCATCCCGTCGTCGTTCGGTACTCACGTGGTCCTCGATTGCCTTTCACGGCCGGTCGGCCTGACGATTCCTTGGTGGAACGGGGGGCGGTCCCCCTGGGGGATCGGTGGTCCGCGACCTGTTCCGCGGTGACCGGCGCGGGGTCGGGCCGGTGGTCCGGCCCCGCCACTGTCGCCTGTGCTTCAAGGCTTGATAAAGGGACGCCCCGCCGGGGGCGAAGGTTTTCAACAGGTCGCGAAGACGTTGGCCGCTGCATCCTCCTGGTCGTTGGCCCGTAGGGACTCCGGTCCCTTCGGAGGCGACCGGCGTGGACGCCCGTCCCTGGCCGGGTCGGGGGCTCTACCGGCTTTCACGCGCAAATCACAGGTCACGTTAAAGCGATGGGACGGTATAGCACAACCCACGCGCGAGGGTACCCCGTGCGACAGAACACTCCGTCACCGGCGGTGGATCGCCCTCCGTCGTGACTGCTCAACGCGCGGAAACCGAACACCGGTGGCCTTTCTGCGCGCAGGGGCGGGGGGCGACGGCGCAGGCAGGGCGGATGTGTGACATTTCGCGCGCGGTGCGCGGGTGCGGCCGACGGCACGGAGGGTCACGGGCGAATCCGGAACGACCGTGTCACCTTGGGTGACATGCGGTTCTCCAGATGACCGAAGATAGAGTCATACACGAACAAAACAGTCGGAGCCACACGTTCCATCGCCCGTCCGGCGTCCGGGCGGGAACAGAAACACCGTGCGAGCCGCTGAGCACTTACGGAGAACGAACGCGGAACGCCGCCACCCCCGCCGGCCACGGAAACGGGGGTGCCGTCGTGCGCCGTGGCATCCATGTTCGCGAGCAAGAAGGAGCAAGGACCAATGGGTTCGGTACGTGTAGCCGTCGTGGGCGTCGGCAATTGCGCGGCGTCGCTCGTCCAGGGCGTGCACTACTACAAGGACGCCGACCCCGGCTCTCGGGTACCTGGCCTGATGCACGTCCAGTTCGGCCCGTACCACGTGCGCGACATCGAGTTCGTCGCCGCCTTCGACGTGGACGCCAAGAAGGTCGGCCACGACCTGGCCGACGCCATCGTCGCCAGCGAGAACAACACGGTCAAGATCTGCGACGTGCCGCCCACCGGCGTCACCGTCATGCGCGGACCCACCTACGACGGGCTGGGCAAGTACTACCGCGAGATGATCCAGGAGTCCCCCGAGGACGCCGTGGACGTCGTCGCCGCCCTCAAGCACAGCAAGGCCGACGTCCTCGTCTCCTACCTCCCCGTGGGGTCGGAGGAGGCCGACAAGTTCTACGCCCAGTGCGCGATCGACGCCGGCGTGGCCTTCGTCAACGCCCTGCCCGTGTTCATCGCCTCCGACCCCGAGTGGGCGGCCAAGTTCACCGAGGCCGGGGTGCCGATCATCGGCGACGACATCAAGTCGCAGGTGGGTGCCACCATCACCCACCGGGTGCTGTCCAAGCTGTTCGAGGACCGCGGCGTCATCGTCGACCGCACCTACCAGCTGAACTTCGGCGGCAACATGGACTTCAAGAACATGCTCGAGCGCGAGCGCCTGGAGTCCAAGAAGATCTCCAAGACCCAGTCGGTCACCTCCCAGATCCCGCACGAGCTCAACGCGGGCGCCGTGCACATCGGCCCCTCGGACCACGTGCCGTGGCTGGACGACCGCAAGTGGGCGTACGTGCGCCTGGAGGGCCGCGCCTTCGGCGACGTGCCGCTGAACCTGGAGTACAAGCTGGAGGTCTGGGACTCCCCCAACTCCGCCGGGATCATCATCGACGCGGTGCGCGCGGCCAAGATCGCCAAGGACCGCGGCATCGGCGGCCCGATCGACGCCCCCTCCTCCTACTTCATGAAGTCGCCTCCCGTGCAGTACAGCGACTCCGAGGCGCACGACGCGGTCGAGCGCTTCATCGCGGGCGAGTAGCCCCGGCCGGGGTCCGCCCGGGGCCGGCCCGGCCCCGGGCACGCCCTACCCTGGTGGCGTGTCCTTCTTCGGCGATCTGCGCACCGTGCTGCGGGGCTCCCGGTTCCGACGGCTCTTCGGCACGCGACTGGTCTCGCAGTTCTCCGACGGGGTCTACCAGGCGGGCCTGGCCGGCTTCGTCTTCTTCAACCCCGAGCAGCACACGGGGGCGGCCGCCGTGGCGGCGGCCTTCGCGGTGCTGCTCCTGCCGTTCTCGGTGGTGGCGCCGTTCGCCGGGGTGCTCATCGACCGGTGGCCCAGGCGCCAGGTCCTGCTGCTGTCCGCCCTGGCCAAGGCCGCGCTGGCGGTGGTCAGCGCGGTGGTCGTGGCCGGGGGCGAGAGCCCGGCCTTCTTCGTCGCGGCGCTGCTGGTGCTGAGCGTCAACCGCTTCTTCCTGTCCGGGCTGTCCGCGGGCCTGCCGTACGTGGTGCCGCGCGAGCAGCTCATGATGGCCAACGCCGTCACCCCCACCTGCGGGACCGTGGCCAGTTCGCTGGGCACCGGGGTCGGGCTGGGCCTGGGGGTGCTGGGCGGCACCGGCTCGGCCGGGGCCGCCGCGATCCTGGTGGCGGCCGCGGCGGGGTTCGCCGCCGCCGGGCTGGTCTCCCTCTCCCTGGGCCGCCGGGAGCTGGGACCGCATTTGGAGCGCGAGCCCGAGGAGGTGCGCGCCGCGGTGGGGAGCGTGGTGCGCGGGATGGTCGCCGGGGTGCGGCACATCTGGTCGCGGCCGCCCGCCCGGGACGCGCTGGGCACCATCGGCCTGCACCGGGTGCTGTTCGGGATCTCCTCGCTGATGACGCTGCTGCTGTACAACAACACGTTCACCGGCGGCGGGGTGGCGGGCCTGGCCGGGTTCTCGGTGTCCGCCGGGGTGCTGGCGGTCGGGTTCTTCCTGGGCGCGGTGGCCACGCCGTGGGCGACGGAGCGGATGTCGCCGGGGGCGTGGATCGGGCTCCAGCTGCTGGTGGCGGCGGTGGTGCTGGCGGTGTTCGCGCTGCCGTTCTCGTCCGCGCTGTTCCCGGTGGCGGCGTTCGTGCTGGGGTTCGTGTCCCAGGGCGTGAAGGTCACCGTCGACACGCAGGTACAGCGATATGTCGACGACGCCTTCCGCGGGCGCGTGTTCTCCGTGTACGACGTGCTTTTCAACGCGACGTTCGTGCTGGGCGCGGGGCTGGCCGCCGCACTGGTGCCGCCCTCGGGCCTGGGGACCGCGGTGGTTGTCGGCATGGTCGCCGTCTACCTGGCCGCCGGTCTGGCCTGGGTGCTCCGGGAGCGCCGGGCCGCCTCCCCCGCCCCCGCCTCCTAAGGGGTCACGGGGTGGCGTCCCTTGGTCGACGTGTCGACCTGTTCCCGTGTCGTCCTGTAGACGGACAGGCCTCGGGAGCGGTAGTTGGCGAGCGCGTGCTCGCCGTCCAGGGAGCAGGTGTGCAGCCACACCCGGCGGGTGGGCTCGCGGCCGGGCAGCCGGTCGGCCAGGTCCCAGGCGCGGCGCAGGGTGAGCGTGAGCATGTGGCCGCCCAGGCCGCGGCCGAGGAACCCGGGCAGCAGGCCGAAGTACACGACCTCGACCGCGCCGTCGGGCTGGGCCTCCAGCTCCGTGTACCCGGCGGGGGCGCCGTCGAGGTAGAGCACCCAGGTCTCCAGGCCGGGGCGGTCCACCCAGTCCCGCCACTGCCGGTCGGTCCAGGGCAGGCGGTCGGTCCACTGCCAGTCGCCGCCGACCCGCTCGTACAGGAAGCGGTTGAACGCGGGGCTGGGGATCCCGACCCGGTCGAACCGTACGTCGCCGCCGGGGTCCCGCGCGGGGCGCAGCCCGCCGGGGTCGGTCGTCTCCAGGTACCAGGTGGTCAGGCTCATCGGGCCAGTGTCAGGCCCGGTCCTCCGCCCCCGCAATGACGGGCGTCACCCCCAGGGCGTCCGTGGCCGGCCGGCCCCTGAGCGGGCTGGAGTAGACGACGTTGGTGGTGACGGACCCCATCACCGCGACGCGGGCGACGACCTCCTCCAGGTGGCGCATCGACCGGGCCACGGTCTTGAGCAGGAAGCAGTCCTCCCCGGTGATGTGGTGGGCCTCCAGGATCTCGGGGGTGGTGGCCAGCAGGTCGTGGAAGGGCCGGTAGTTGCCGTTGGGGTAGGCCAGCCGGATGAAGGCGGTCACGGCGAACCCCAGCCGCTCGGGGTCGACGACCGCGGAGTAGCCGGAGACCACCCCGGCGGCCTCCAGCCGGCGCACCCGCTCGGCGACGGCGCTGGCGGACATGGACACCGCCCGGGCCAGCTCGGCGTACCCGGCCCGGCCGTCGGCCTGGAGGGCGGCGAGCAGGCGCAGGTCGGTCTCGTCCAGTGATACGTCGGTCATGGGAGGGATATACCGTGCGATCCACGGTGAGGACAAGGAGGGGCCGTGGATCGCGCCTGTCCGGGCGGGGCGCCCGGATCTAGCCTTGTCGACATGACGACTTCACGCTTCGCCGACCCCGAGTCGGCCGTGGCCCACTTCTCCGCCCGCCTGGGCCTGTACACCGACGTGTCCGACGTGCGGGCGGCACTGGCCTCGGGCGAGCCCGGCTTCACCCTCGTCGACACCCGCGCCCGCGTCGCCTGGGACCAGGGGCACGTCCCGGGGGCGGTGCACCTGCCCCGCGCGGAGATCGCCGAGCGGGCCGCGGCGCTGGTCGACCCGGACCTGCCGGTGGTCGTGTACTGCTGGGGGCCGGGCTGCGACGGCGCCGCCAAGGGCGCGCTGGAGTTCGCCCGCCTGGGCCGCCGGGTCAAGGAGATGGTGGGCGGCATCGAGTACTGGATCCGCGAGGGGTTCGAGGTCGAGACCGCGTCCGGTGTCGAGCGCTCCCCGGTCGACCCGCTCACCGCCCCGGTCCACTCCCCCGTCTGCGCCTGCTGACCCGCGACCCGCCGCCGGTCCGCGGCACCGCGGGGCTCCGAGCGGGAGGCGTGTCGACATGTCCCCACAGAGACTGATCGATCAGTGACCATCTCACTACTTGCTGTAGTGTCCGGGCCAAGGATGTCTAGTCACGGAGAGATGGTGTGCCATGAACGGTGCTCTGGGGATCGGAGCCCCCTCCAGCGCCTTCGGCCGGCGCGGAGTGGCCAAGCGGATCGGGGCCGTCTCGCGGCACCTGCCCGTCCGCGGGGACCGGCTGCTCGACGTCGGCTGCGGTGACGGGACCTACACCGTCGAGCTGGCCGAGGGGTACGTCCGGGTCGACGCGATCGACCTGGAGCCGCAGCGGCTGGACATGTTCGCCGAGCGGATCGCCGGGAGCCCGCTGGAGGACCGGATCGGCGTCCACAAGATGTCGGCGGACTCGCTGGCGTTCGACCCCAACACCTTCGACCGCGTCACCGCGTTCGAGGTGGTCGAGCACGTCGAGGACCTGGAGGGGGCGCTGGCGGAGATCCACCGGGTCCTCAAGCCGGGCGGGGCGTTCTCGCTCACCACCCCCAACCGGTGGTTCCCCTTCGAGACCCACGGGGTGCTGTGGGGCGGGCACCGCCGGTCGGCGCTGACCGCGCCGTTCCTGCCCTGGGTGCGCCCGCTGCACGAGCGGATGTCCGACGCGCGCGCGTTCACCACCCAGGAGATGGGGCGGCTGCTGCGCGGCGCCGGCCTGCGGGTGCGGGCGATCGACTACCTGATGCCGCCCTTCGACCGCCGCCCGCGCCCCCTCCAGTCCGTCTCGGACGGCCTGGAGGGAACGCCGCTGCGCGTGTTCGGGATGGCCATGGCCGTCACCGCGGTCAAACCCGGCCGCTGACCCCGGCGCCGGGCGCCCTCAGGACGACAGGTGCTCGGCGGCCCAGGCGCGCAGCGCCTCGGTCGCGGCCTCCTTCTCCATCGGGCCGTTCTCCAGGCGCAGTTCCAGGAGGTAGCGGTAGGCCTTGCCGATCTCCGGCCCCGGCTTGAGGCCGAGGATCTCCTGGATCTCGTTGCCGTCCAGGTCGGGCCGGATGCGGTCCAGCTCCTCCTGTTCGGCGAGGGCGGCGATGCGCCGCTCGATGTCGTCGTAGGAGCGGGCCAGCGCCGCCGCCTTGCGCCGGTTGCGGGTGGTGCAGTCGGCCCGGGTGAGGATGTGCAGCCGCTCCAGCAGCGGCCCGGCGTCGCGGGCGTAGCGGCGCACCGCGGAGTCGGTCCACTCGCCCTTGCCGTACCCGTGGAAGCGCAGGTGCAGGGCGACCAGGGACGACACGTCGGACACGACGTCCTTGGGGAAGCGCAGCGCGGTGAGGCGCTTGCGGCTCATGGACGCCCCCACCACCTCGTGGTGGTGGAAGGTCACCCGGCCGGCCCCCTCGAAGGCCCGTGTCTTGGGCTTGCCGATGTCGTGCAGCAGCGCCGCCAGGCGCAGCACCAGGTCGGGCTCGTGCCCGCGGGCGTGCTCCAGCTCGATGGCCTGGTCCAGCACGGTGAGCGAGTGCTCGTAGACGTCCTTGTGCCGGTGGTGCTCGTCGATCTCCAGCCGCAGCTTGGGCAGCTCGGGCAGTACGTGGGGCGCGATGCCCAGGTCGACCATCAGCCCCAGGCCCCGGCGCGGGTCCGGGCTGAGCATCAGCTTGGTCAGCTCGTCGCGGACGCGCTCGGCGGAGACGATGGTCAGCCGCTCGGCCATGTCCCGGGCCGCGTCGGCGACCTCCGGGGCGAGGTCGAAGCCGAGCTGGGCGGCGAACCGCACCGCGCGCATGATGCGCAGCGGGTCGTCGCTGAAGGAGTCCTCCGGCTTGCCCGGGGTGCGCAGCACCCCGGCCCGCAGGTCGGCGAGGCCGCCGAAGGGGTCGACGAACTCCCCGGCGGGCAGGCGCACCGCCATGGCGTTGACCGTGAAGTCGCGGCGCAGCAGGTCGCCCTCGATGTCCGTGCCGTAGGCCACGTCGGGCTTGCGGGACTTGGGGGAGTACGACTCGCTGCGGTAGGTGGTGATCTCCAGCTGGAGGTTCTTCTTGCGCACGCCGACGGTGCCGAAGTCGATGCCGACGGTCCACACGGAGTCGGCCCAGCCGTCGACCAGCTCCAGCACCCGCTGGGGCACCGCGTCGGTGGTGAGGTCGATGTCGTGGGAGGGTCTGCCGAGGAGCGCGTCCCGGACCGGGCCGCCGACCAGGGCCAGCTCCCGCCCGTGCTCGGCGAACCGCCCGCCGAGTTCGTCGGAGACGGGTCGGGCCGACTCGACCAGCGCGGCTATGGCGGACAGCTGCGCAGGGGTCGGCGCACCCGCCGCGGTCGGCATGGCGTCGTTCTCACTCGAAGACTCTGTGTTCGGCACACAACGCAGGTTAGGCGGCCCCGCGGGCAAACCGCGAATCGTTTGCGGGCGTACCGGGGGAGGCCGCGCGGGGTGCGGAACGGCCGCCGAACGCGGTGTACGCGCCCGTTCGGCGGGTGTCGTCCCCGCCGCGACACGTCGCGCGGAGGTCCTCGCCAGAGCCGGGGTGTGAGGGAGACGGTATCTTCAGGTGCAGTGGTGGGACGCCCTTGCCTTCTCCGCGCCCGCCCGACCCGCGAACGCCGTGCGCGCCGTGCGGGCACCCCGACCGTTCCCGCCCCTTGTCGATCCCCGGCGGAACGGCCACCTGGACCCGAATCAGGAAACCGGTCAAGCGTTGCGTCGAATCACCTCCGTGCCGGTGGTCATGGCCCTGGCCACCGCGCTGCTTCCGTTCCCGGCCATGTCCGCGCAGGCCTCGGCCCCGGCCGAACCGGCCGATGACACCGAGCCGCTCGTCGTCGAGCGGATCACGCCGGACGCCCTCGACGAGGACGCCACCCTCCGCGTCTCGGGCGAGGTGGTCAACACCACGTCGGACAGCCTGCACGACGTCACCGTCCGCATGCGCTACTCGAGCCACCCGTTCGCGGACCGCGCGGCCATGGACGCGTTCGGCCCCGACGGCGACTGGCGGCCCGACGCGCCCGGGCCCGACGACGAGATCACCGCGGAGCTGCCGCCCGGCACCAGCCAGACCTACACGCTGAGCGTGCCGGCGGAGGACCTGAACCTGGGCTCGTACGGCGTCTACCCGCTGGTGATCGAGGCGGTCGACGGCGACGGCACCGTGATCGGCACCCAGTACACCTTCCTCCCCTACGTCGGCGACGGGGAGGACGTCCCCTCCGTCGACATCGCCTGGGTGTGGCCGCTGATGGCCCCGCCCCAGCGGGCGGACGACGACACCTTCCTCGGCGACGGGCTGGCGGCGACCGTCACCGAGAACGGCCGGCTGGGCCGGCTGCTGGCGGCCGGAGCCCAGGCCCCCCTGTCCTTCGAGCCGGGCGACGAGGACCTCGTCGAGCTGCTCGGCCTGGACCCCGACACCCCGGCCCCGGAGACCCCGCCGGAGGCGACCGCCGAGGAGACCGCCGAGACCGTGCCCGAGGCCTCCGCCTCGGAGGAGGACGACGCCGGGACGGGCGAGAACGAGGAGGAGCCGGAGGAGGCCGAGGCCGAGGAGCCGGCCCCGACCCGCACCGAGGGGGTCCCCGTCACCTGGGCCGTCGACCCCGGCACCCTCGACGACATCCTGCGCCTGGCCGCCGAGGAGCACGAGGTCGTCACCGACCCGCTGGCGGTGCCCGCCGAGTCCGGGCCCGCGCGGGAGACCGCCCAGGCGAACGTGGCCGCGCAGGTGTGGCTGCGCGAGGCCCGCGCGGCGCTGGCCCTGGACACCGTGGTGGCCACCCCCTACGCCTCCCCCGACCTGGCCGCGCTGCTCCGCAACGAGATGGACGGCGACGCCGAGGCGTCGGTCGGGATCGGCCGCGAGGCGGTGGAGACGGCGCTGGGGCTGTCCGCGGACGAGCGCTTCGCCCTGCCCGCCGGAGGCCTGATGGACGGCCCCGTGCGCGAGCTGCTCGCCGAGCAGGGCGCCACCCGCTTCCTCCTGTCGGAGGACGCGATGCCCCCGCAGACCTGGCTCCAGACGACCCCCACCGCCCAGGCGCCGCTGTCCGGGGGCGGGGACTCCGACGAGGAGCCCTTCGCCCTGGTGGCCGACGAGGGCATCACCGACGTGCTGTCCATGCCCACCGACACCCCGGGCGGCACCGCCCTGGCGCTCCAGCGGTTCGCCGCCGAGACCGCGATGATCGCGGGCGAGAACGCCGGGGGCGACCGCGTCGTGGTCGCCTCCCCCGAGCCCGGCTGGGACCCGTCCCGCGAGTTCGCCGACGGCGTGCTGGCCGCCAGCGACGACCTGCCCTGGCTGTCCCCGGAGCGCCTGGAGGACGTCGAGCTGCCCGCCTCCGGCGAGCGGGAGGACACCCGCGCCCCGCTCGACTACCCGGACTCCGCGGCCGAGGCCGAGCTCGGCTCCACCTACCTCGGCCTGGTCGAGGACGTCAGCCGGGACGTGCGGATGTTCAACAGCGTCCTGGTGGAGGACTCCGACCCGTTCCGCCCGGCCCTGATCCGCCTGGAGTCCGTGTACTGGCGCGAGGAGGAGGCCCTGGCGGGCGCCACCCGCGGGCTGGTCATGGACGAGGTCGACGACGGCCTGTCAGCGGTGCGCATCATCCCCGGCGAGGACGTCACGCTGGCCAGCCGGACCGGGATCACCGGCATCCTCGTCGCCAACGACCTGGAGGACGAGGCCGTCTACGTGCACCTCTCGGTGTACTCCGAGAACGCCGAGCGGTTGAGCATCGGCGAGTACAACACCCACTTCGAGATCGACCCCGGCGCCAAGACGACGGTGTACGTACCGCTGTCGGCCCGGATCAACGGGCGCACGGTGGTGCACGCGAGCCTGCACAACTCCGCCGGCGAGCCGATCAACAGCCAGGACGTCCAGCTGCCGGTGAACGCCACCGGCCTGGGGACCCAGGCGCTGCTGATCAGCGGTGTGGGCGCCCTGATCCTCGTCGCCGCGCTGGCCCCGCGCGCCCTGCGCAAGTGGGTGGCCCGCCGGAGCCGGGCCGCCGCGGCGGAGGAGGCCGCGGGCGGCCCCGCGGAGGCCGAGGACACGGAGGACACCGGGCGGTCCGAGGGGACCGGCGCGTCCGAAGGGCCCGAGAAGCCCGCGGGACCCGGGACGCCCGCCGGGCCGGGGGACGCCGGAACCGACGGTCCCGGAGCGCCCTCTCAGAACGACGGGGAGCCCGACGACACCACGACGGCCGCCGGGGACGCACCGTCCGCGCGCGGCGAAGGGGCGTGAGCCCCGCTCCCCCGTCGACACGGCGCCCTGCCGACAAGGCGCCGTGTCGACACATCCGCACATCGCCGTGTCGGCGCGCCCCGGGCGCACGGACACGGCCCGACCCGGCCGCGGGCTCCCACCCGCGCCGGGTCCCTCCCGGTCGGACGAAAGGAAGCCTGATCCACGGTGGTCACCGACTCCCCGAACGAAGGCGGAAAGCACCGCCGTCGTTCCTCTCAGCCCGAAGGCCCCCTCCCGGGTGAGAGCCCGCTGCGCCCCTCCGGCGGCCCCGTCCCCTCCTTCGAGGAGGGCGAACTGCCCGAGCCCGCCGTCCCCGGGACCCGCCGGGCGGCCGAGGGGGCCGAGGAGCCCGCGGCCCCCGGCGGTTCCGGCGACGCCCCGGCGGGCGGCGGCATGATGCGCTCCAGCGCCATCATGGCGGTCGGCACCATGGCCTCCCGGATCACCGGCTTCGTCCGCACCATCGTGCTGGGCGCCGCCATCGGCACCCACCTGCTCGGTGACGCCTACCACACGGCCCACACGATCCCGTTCATCCTCAACGACCTGCTCATCGGCGGCCTGATGGCCAGTGTCGTCGTGCCGTTCCTGGTCAAGCGGCGCAAGCGCGACGCCGACGGCGGCAAGGCCACCGAGGACCGGCTGTTCACCACGACGTTCGTGGCGCTGTTCCTGCTCACCGCCGTGGCGATCGCGGCCGCCGAGTTCCTGATCTGGCTGTACGGGTCCCGGTTCACCGACGCGCAGTTCGAGGCCTCGGTGCACCTGGCCCGCTACCTGCTGTCCCAGATCTTCTTCGTGGGGCTGAGCGGCCTGCTCACCGCCATGCTCAACACCCGCGGGTACTTCGGCGCCGGGGTGTGGGCGCCGGTGCTCAACAACCTGGTGATCATGACCGTGGCGGGCCTGTTCCTGTGGGTCGCGGGCCCCGGTCGGACGCCGGACACCGTCACCGAGGGCCAGCTGACCCTGCTGGGCGCGGGCACCGCCGCCGGCATGGCGCTGCAGGCCCTGGTGCTGTTCGTCGCGCTGGCCCGGACCGGCTACCGCTGGCGCCCGCGCCTGGACCTGCGCGGTTCCGGGCTGGGCGAGGCCGTCAAGACGGCCGGCTGGATGATGATGTACACCCTGCTCACCCAGGCGGGCCTGTGGATCACCACCAACATCGCCAACGCCGCCAACGTCGCCGCCATCGAGGAGGGCCGCTCCGTCGGCGCGGGCATCACCGCCTACAACCTCGCCTACCAGCTGTTCCAGCTGCCGTACGCGATCATCGCGGTCTCCCTCATCACGGTGCTGCTCCCCCGGATGAGCGCGCACGCCGACGACCACGACTGGGACGCGGTCCGGTCGGACTTCTCCCGCACCCTGCGGATCTCCGCGTTCGTGCTCGTCCCCATGGCGTTCGCGATCGCCCTGTTCGCCGAGCCGCTGTCGATCCTGGCGTTCGCCCGCGGGTCGATCTCCCCGGCCGACGCGGCCAACATCGGCCAGATCCTGGCCGTGATGTCGCTCGGGCTGGTGCCGTTCACCGTGTTCCAGCTCATGCTGCGCGTGTTCTTCGCCATGGGCGACACCCGCACCCCGGCGCTGATCGCCATCGCCAACCTGGCTGTTCACAGCGCTCTGGCGCTGGTGTCCTACCTGCTCCTGCCGCCGGAGACGGTCGTCGTGGGCGTGGCCGCGGGCTTCATGTTCTCGTTCCTCAGCGGACTCGTCATCGCAGGTCTGGTGCTCAGCCGGCGGATCGGGGGGCTTGACGGAAAGCACATCATTGGCACATTGTTGCGCCTGCACCTGGCCGTCGTCCCGAGCGTCGCGGCCGGTTTCGGTGTGCTCTGGGCCTTCGAGACCTTCGTCGGCCCGGGTCTGCTCACCTACATCGGCGCACCCGTGGCCGGGTGCCTTCTCGGCGCGTTGTTCTTCCTCGCGGCCGCACGGCTGCTGCGGGTCCCCGAATTGAGCGCCGCGGTGGAACTGATCCGCGGCCGCCTGCGTCGTTGATGCCGCACCGACGCTTCCGGCCCTGGCCCCGGCCGGAGGAACGACCGCTCGACGAGTACAAGGACTGAGGACACGGTGTCCAGCGAAGACCCCCGCGAGCAGGATTCCGGAGCAGGAACGCACGGGCCCGCCACGGCAGGCCGGCAGCGCCGCGCCATGGTGATGCCCGAGGACGTCCTGGACGCCTACGAGCGCGAGGAGCCGGCGACCGAGCCCGAGACCGGGCTCACCACCCGCCGCGACCCGAGCGACATCGGCGACCTGGGCACCGCCGACCGCGCCGGCATGGAGGACGGCGACGAGATCGGCGGCTCCTCCCACACCGCCCCGGGCAACCTCGCCAAGTCCAGCGCGATCATGGCGCTGGGCACCGTGTTCTCCCGCGTCACCGGCTTCGTCCGCACGATCGTGCTGGCGGCGGCGATCGGCACCCAGATGCTGGGCGACGCCTACCAGGTGGCGGGCATGGTCCCGTACATGGTCTACGACCTGCTCATCGGCGGTCTGCTGGCCAGTGTGTTCGTGCCGTTCCTGGTCAAGCGGCGCAGGCTGGACTCCGACGGCGGCGACAGGACCGAGCAGCGGCTCGTCACGCTGATGCTGTCGGCGCTGCTGGTGATCACCGCACTCTCGATGCTGCTGTCGGAGTGGTTCATCCGCATCTACGCGGGCGAGTTCACCGGCGCGCAGTTCGAGGTGTCGGTGGTCCTGGCGCGCTACCTGACCACCCAGATCTTCTTCATCGGGGCCAGCGGCCTGGCCAGCGCGATGCTGAACGCGCGCGGGAGGTTCGGGGCGCCGATGTGGGCGCCGGTGCTGAACAACCTGGTGATCATCGGCATCGGCCTGTGGTTCCTGAACATCGCCGGGACCGGGCGCACCCCCGACACGGTGACCTCCGGCGAGCTGATGCTGCTGGGACTGGGCACCGCCGCCGGGCAGATCGTCCAGGCCCTGGTGCTGGTGTGGGCGCTGGCCGCGGCGGGCTTCCGCTGGCGGCCCCGGCTGGACCTGCGGGGCGCCGGGCTGGGCGAGGCGGCCCAGGCGGCCTCGTGGATGATGCTCTACATCGTGGTGGCCCAGCTGGGCGCCCTCGTCTCCACCAACGTCGCCTCCCGCGCCGGCACGCGCGCGGCCGAGCTGGGCTTCGAGTCGGGCTCGGGCATCGCGGCCTACAAGTTCGCGTCGATGCTCTTCCAGCTCCCGTACGCGATCATCGCGGTCTCGGTGATCACCGCGCTGCTGCCGCGCATGAGCGAGCACGTGGCGGCCGGGCGCAAGGACCAGGTGCGCAGCGACTTCTCGCGGGGCTTCCGGCTCTCGTCGGTGCTGATCGTGCCGATCTCGGTGGCGATGATCGTGTTCGCGATCCCGTTCTGCGTGATGATCTACGCGCAGGGCAGCACGAGCCCCGAGGACGCCGCCGCCATCGGCCGCATCCTCATGGTGTTCTGCGTGATGCTGATCCCGTTCACGCTGTTCCAGCTCCAGATGCGCGTGTTCTACGCGCTCGGCGACACCCGCACCCCGGCGCTGGTCGCCATCCCGTCGGAGGCCGCGCACGCCGTCACGGCGATCGCGCTGCTGTTCGTGGTGCCGCCCCAGCACGTCGTGGTGTGGCTCCCGGTCCCCTACGGGCTGTACTACGTCGTGGGTTCGGTCATCATGTGGTACATGCTGCACAAGCGGCTGAACGGCCTGGACGGGCGGCACACCGCGGCCACCCTGTTCAAGCTGCACCTGGCGACGCTGCCGGCGGCCGTGTTCGGCCTCGCGATGATCCACGTGTTCCGCGGACTGCCGGGCGAGTTCTGGCCCGGATTCGCGGCGATGGTCGTCGGAGGGGTCGTGGGTGGCGTACTGTTCGTGATCAGCGCCAAGTTCCTCAATGTGACTGAAGTCACATCCTTCCTCGAATTGCTCAGAACCCGACTGCGACGTCGCTGATCACCATGAATGGACGAGTTGGGCGGTCCCGAACCGCTACGTCCCGGAAGGTGAACGGATACCCGATGTCCTCCGAAGATGCTGTTCAGGCGTCCTAGCATGGACAGGCACCGCTTGACCGCCACCACATTGTTCATCCGAGCTGCCCGAAGGGAGGCTGGGGACAGCAGCAGAGCCCGAACCCCCTGCGCACACCCCGCGACGCACCGGTCCGCCCAGGACCGCGCCGCCGCGGCCCGTGCGGGGCGACGGCACTGGCACCCGTCACTCCCATCATGAGCACCTTCCTGATCGAGCCCGGGGCGAAGCTGGCCAACCGGTACCGCCTTGACCAGGTGGTGAGCGAGACCGGCGGGGCGACCCGCTGGAAGGCCACCGACGAGACCCTCGCACGGCCCGTCGCCGTGTGGACCTTCGCCGAGGGGTTCCCCCGCACATCCGATGTGGTCCGCGCGGCCCGCGCCACCAGCCGTATCCCCGACGCGCGCGTCACCCAGGTCTTCGACGCCGACGACACCACCCCCGTGCCCTACGTGGTCGAGGAGTGGGTGGTCGGCCACTCGCTGGCCGACCTGCTGGCCCAGGGCCCCCTGGAGCCCGAGCGCGCCGCGGGCCTGGTCGCCGAGGCGGCCGAGGCCATCGCCGCCGCGCACAACGGCGGCCTGTACCACCTGTGCCTCACCCCGAGCAAGCTCATGTGGAGCAGCGGCGGAGCGGTCAAGGTCACCGGTATCGGCGTGGACGCCGCCCTGCTGGGCGTCAACGTCGCCGACCCGGGCGCCGCCGACGCCCAGGGCCTGGGCAACCTGCTGTACGCGGCCCTCACCGGCACCTGGCCGAGCGGCCCGCAGAGCGGCCTGCCCCCGGCCCCGCAGGGCCCCGCCGGGCCCTACCCCGCCGACCAGATCCGCCAGGGCGTCGGCGAGCCCCTGGCCTCCATCACCACCCGCGCCGCCCTGCCCCACCTGGTGGGCCAGGTCGTGCCCGGCCCGGTGATCGGCTCGCCGGGCGAGTTCTGCGCCGCCATGGCCGACGTGCCGCGGCTCATCCCGCTGCCCGTCGCCCCGGCCGAGACCACCCCGCCGCCCGAGCCCGGGACCTCCCGGCGCACCGGCGAGTTCGGGTCCACCGGCCCGCGCCGCTCCTCCCGCAACACGAACGGCGGCAGCGGCGGCGGGACCGGCCCGCGCACCTCCGCCCGCGGCGAGCGGCCGCCCTCGCGGATGGACCGCCGGGCCGCCGAGCGCAGGACCTCACCGCAGCGCATCCTCGTCGGCGTGCTGGCCGTGGTGCTCTTCGCCGCGGTGGTCACCGGGGCCTGGATCTTCGGTGCGTCGATGCGCGCCGACGAGGCGGACCCCGGCACCGCCGGCGGCGGTGGGGAGCCGGACGGCGGCGCGGAGGTCGTCGAGACCGAGGTCCTGCCGATCCAGTCCGCCCAGGGGTACGACCCCCTGCCCGACGGCGACGGCGACGAGCACTCCGACCACGCCTCACGGGCCCACAACGGCGACACCGGCGGGGACCCGTGGAACACCGAGGGCTACAACGACCCCATGGGCACGACCAAGGAGGGCGTGGGGCTCCTGGTCGACCTGGGCTCCGCCCGCGAGGTCCACTCCCTGGAGCTGTACGTGCCCGAGGCCCAGTACGGCATCGAGGTGCGGATCGGCGACAGCCCGGCCTCGCACCCCAGCGAGATGTCCGCCGTGGACGCCGCCCTGCCCGTCGCCTGGCAGGGCTCCGCGAGCGGCCACCAGACCATCGAACTGGACGAGCCCACCACCGGCAGGTACGTCCTCGTCTGGTTCACCGATCTGCCCACCGACGGCGGCAAGTACCGTGGGAGCATCTACGAGGTAGAGGTACACGGTGTCTAGTTGCGGGGATATGTGATCGGCACTGATGGACGCGGTCCAAGAGCTTCCTGACCGGGAACTGCTCACCAGGCACACCCAGGGGGACGATCAGGCGTTCGCGGTGCTCGTGCGCCGCCACCGCGATCGCCTCTGGGCCGTCGCCGTGCGCATGATGGGCGACCCCGAGGAGGCCTCCGACGCCCTCCAGGACGCGTTCCTGTCCGCGTTCCGCTCCGCCGACCGCTTCCGCGGCGAGTCCCAGGTCACCACCTGGCTGCACCGCATCGTCGTCAACGCCTGCCACGACCGGCTGCGCCGGCGCAAGGTCCGCCCGGCCACCCCCACCGAGGTCGACACCCTCGACGTGCTCTCCAACGAGCGGCTGGGCCGCACCGGCGGCGCCCCCGACCACGCCTCCCAGACCGAGTCGCGGCTGGACGTCCACGCGGCCCTGGACACCCTCCCCCTGGACCAGCGCATGGCCCTCACCCTGGTCGACATGCTCGGCTACCGGGTGGAGGAGGCCGCGCAGATCCTCGACGTCGCCACCGGGACGGTCAAGAGCCGGTGTGCGCGAGGTCGCGCCAAACTTCTTCCGTCTCTCGCCCACCTGAGGAACCCTCGTCCCCCCCGAGACGTCACAACTGGGAGAGGAGGTGCCGACCCATCGTGACGTCCCACCCTGACGTGGAGGCACTCGCCTTCTTCGCCGAGGAGCTGTTGGAGCCCGACGAGGAGCGCACCGTTGCCCACCACCTAGAGACCTGCGCGACCTGCGCGGCGACCCTGGACGAGCTCACCGCCGTCGGCGGCGCGCTCGCCGACGCGCCGCCGGTCCCGCCCATGCCGCAGGACGTCGCCGCCCTCCTCGACCGGCGCATCGACGAGGCGGTGCGCGAGCGCGCCGCCCGGCCCGCGGCGCTCTCCGGCGACGCCGGCACCGGCCCCGCGGACGCGGCGGCCCCCGTGGTCCCCATCACGCGTGCGCGCGGCGGCTCCCGGCGCGGGTTCAACGGCATGAACCTGCCCCGGCTCATGATGGTGGCCGCCGCTGGCGCCGTCGTCCTGGGCGGCGGCGGGGCCGTGCTCAACACGGTGCTCTCCTCACAGCAGGACGCGAGCGGCGGTGCCGCCGCCCAGCAGCCGATGATGCAGGACGAGGGCGCCGAGTTCGAGCCTGAGGCCGTGCAGCCGTACAAGCCCGGGATCGTGGCCACCGGGACCGAGTACACCGCCGACGGGCTGGCCGGGCAGGCCGCCGAGGTGCTCTCGGGGTCCCAGGCCCCGCCGGCCACCGCCGAGGAGGGCTCCACGGTCGCCGCGGAGGAGTGCGCGACGGTGTTCTCCGAGCGGACGGGCGTCCGGATCACCCTGGTGGACGAGGCCGTGTTCGACGGCGACCCCGCCATGGTGCTGTTCGCCCCCTCCGAGGACGACACCACCGAGGTGTACGTGGTCGACCCGGCGGACTGCGGCGGGGTCCTCGCCCAGGAGACCGTCGACACCCCCTGAGGATGTCGCCGAAGCGCCGTGCCGACATGTCGGCGAAGGCCCTTTCGCGGCATACCCCACCCCGGTAACCGGGGCGGATGTCCCCTTGGGAATCAGGTGCGCCTACCATCGGTTGTGCTATACCGACTCTCCCCCGAGGTCACCATCCCGTGGCGGGGGCATCTGATCGTGTGAAGGGCCTACGAGCGTGAGTGACGTCCGCAATGTCATCATCATCGGTTCCGGACCGGCGGGGTACACCGCCGCCGTCTACGCGGCCCGCGCCGAGCTGAAGCCCCTGGTGTTCGAGGGCTCCATCACCGCCGGCGGCGCCCTCATGAACACCACCGACGTCGAGAACTTCCCCGGTTTCCCCGACGGCATCATGGGCCCGGACCTGATGGACAACCTGCGCAAGCAGGCCGAGCGGTTCGGCGCCGAGCTGGTGCCCGAGGACGTCACCTCCGTGGACCTGACCAAGCCCGTCAAGGAGGTCACCGCCGGCGGCGAGACCTTCCTTGCGCACACGGTCATCCTCGCCACCGGCTCCGGCTACCGCGAGCTCGGCGTCCCGGGCGAGAAGGAGCTGTCCGGCCGCGGCACCTCCTGGTGCGCCACCTGCGACGGCTTCTTCTTCCGCGACCAGGACATCGCGGTCATCGGCGGCGGCGACACCGCCATGGAGGAGGCCCTCTTCCTCACCCGCTTCGCCAAGTCCGTCACCGTGGTCCACCGCAGGGACGAGCTGCGCGCCAGCCGCATCATGGCCGAGCGCGCCTTCGCCAACGAGAAGATCTCGTTCGTGTGGGACACCGAGGTGGTCGAGGTCCTGGGCGAGGACCGGGTGAGCGGCCTCAAGGTCCGCAACAACAAGACCGGCGAGGAGAGCACCCTCGACGTCACCGGCGTGTTCGTCGCCATCGGCCACGACCCGCGGGTCGACCTGATCCGCGGCCAGGTCGACCTCGACGAGGAGGGCTACGTCCAGGTGGACTCCCCCTCGACCCGGACCAACCTGGAGGGCGTGTTCGCCGCGGGCGACGTCGTCGACCACAGCTACCGCCAGGCCATCACCGCAGCCGGAACCGGCTGCGCCGCCGCCCTGGACGCCGAGCGCTTCCTCGCCGAGCGCGGCAACTAACGGCGGCCAGCGGCCACCCGGGGCCGACCGCCCGAGACGGTCGGCCCGCAGTACCCGTCCGAACAAGGAGAACCATGTCCGCCGTCAAGAACGTCACCGACGACACCTTCGAGGCCGAGGTCCTCAAGAGCGAGCAGCCCGTCCTGGTGGACTTCTGGGCCGACTGGTGCGGCCCCTGCAAGCAGATGGCCCCGGTCCTGGACAAGTTCGCCGCGGAGCACGGCGAGAAGATCACGGTCGCCAAGATCAACACCGACCAGAACCCCGAGACCCCGCGGGCCTACGACGTGCTGGCCCTGCCGACCTTCAAGGTGTTCAAGGGCGGCGAGGTCGTCAAGGAGATCCGCGGCGCACTCCCCAAGCGCAAGCTGGAGGAGCAGCTGGCCGAGTTCCTGTAACCCGGACGCACGGCCGCCGACGGCAGCGAGCACGGAAGGCCCCCAGATCACCTCTGGGGGCCTTCCGCCGTCTCAGGGGAGTCCGCTGTGGCCCCTCCCCCGCCGGGCCGCCCAGGAGCACCTGGGCGGCCCGCGATGTTCCACGTGAAACATCCGGTCCGCGGGAGCGCCGGAGCACGGCGTCCCGCACGGAGCACCCCGGAGCGTGTCCGGTGGGCGCCTTCGCGCGGCCCGGCGCTCGCGCCGGGTACCGCGGCCCGGGAGGACCCGCCGGACACTCCCTAGGCGCGGGTCGCGCCCATCTGCGCGATGATGCGCTCCAGGTCCTCGACCGATGCGAACTCCACCACGATCTTGCCCTTGCGCTTGCCCACGTCCACCTTGACCGTCGTGTCCAGCCGGTCGGCCAGCGCGGTCGCCCACTCCTCGACGTGCGGCGGGGTGACCGCCTTGAGCGAGGCGCGGCGGGCCTTCGCCGCCTTCTCGACGTCGTGGCCGTTCTTCCGCAGCGCGACGATCTCCTCCAGGGAGCGGACCGAAAGGCCCTCCTGGACGACGCGCTCGGCGAAGCGCTCCATCTCCTCCGGCCCCTCCAGGCCCAGCAGCGCGCGGGCGTGCCCGGCGCTGATCACCCCGGAGGCCACCTTGGCGTGGAGCGTCGCGGGCAGCTGGAGCAGCCGCAGCGTGTTGGTGACGTGCGCCCGCGACTTGCCCACCCGCTGGGCCAGCTCCTCCTGGGTGGTGTCGAAGTCCTCCAGCATCTGCCGGTAGGCCGCCGCCTCCTCCAGGGGGTTCAGCTGCTGCCGCTGGAGGTTCTCCAGCAGCGCCTCGCGCAGCAGCTCCTCGTCCTTGGTCTTGCGGACCAGGGCCGGGATGACCTTCCGCTCCGCCAGCCCGCTGGCCCGGAAGCGGCGCTCCCCCATGATCAGCTCGTAGGGGTGGGACTCCCCCGGCGGCAGCTCGCGCACCACCACCGGCTGCAGCACGCCCACCTCGACGATGGAGTCGCGCAGCTCCTCCAGCGCCTCGTCGTCGAAGTGCTTGCGCGGCTGCTTGGGGTTGGGCCGGATGTCGGTGAGCTCGATCTCCTTCAGGTACGTGCCGTCCGGAATGGCCACCGGCACCACGGGGGCGGACCCACCGTTCACCGATTCGGGAACGCTCTCGGACACCGTGGGAGCCGCCGGCGGCCCCGACGGGATGAGCGCCCCCAATCCCTTGCCCAGTCCGCGCGGTCGCTGACTCACCGGTACTTCCCTCCACACTTCTCGGTTCACGCCCGGCGGGGGCCGGGTCCAGGTTCGCGGTTAGCGCTTCGCCCGGTGGGCGATCTCCCGGGCCGCGTCCAGATAGGCGACGGCACCGCTCGACGACGGGTCGTACGTCATCACCGACTGGCCGTAGCTCGGCGCCTCGGAGACGCGGACGCTCCGCGGGATGACGGTGTCCAGGACGGTGTCCTGGAAGTGCGAGCGCACCTCGTCGGCCACCTGCTGGGAGAGGCGGGTGCGGCCGTCGTACATCGTCAGCAGGATGGTGCTGACCGCCAGGCCGGGGTTGAGGTGCGACTTCACCAGGTCCACGTTCCGGAGCAGCTGGCCCAGGCCCTCCAGGGCGTAGTACTCGCACTGGATGGGGATCATGACCTCGTCGCAGGCCACCATCGCGTTGACCGTGAGCAGGCCGAGCGAGGGCGGGCAGTCGATGAGGATGTAGTCGAGGTCCGAGGTGTCGTACGCCGCGAACGCGCGCTTGAGGCGCGCCTCGCGGGCCACCAGGGAGACGAGTTCGATCTCCGCGCCCGCCAGGTCGATGGTGGCCGGGGCGCACAGCAGGCCGGGGATGTCCGGGACCGGCTGGGCCAGCTTGCGGATCTCCTCGTCCTCGACCAGGCAGTGGTAGATCGAGCGGGTCTGGTTGTCGCGCTCCATGCTCAGGGCGGTGGAGGCGTTGCCCTGCGGGTCGAGGTCGACGACCAGGACGCGCTGTCCGTGCATCGCCAGGGCCGCGGCGATGTTGACCGTCGTGGTGGTCTTGCCGACGCCGCCCTTCTGGTTGGCGACGCTGATCACCCGGCAGGATGCCGGGCGGGGCCAGATCTCATCCTGCCCCCGCGAGGCCATGGCGGCCTGGGCGGCACGGGCGAGGGGGGTCGTGTGGGTCTCCGACGTTTCACGTGAAACATCGAGCAGGTCGCCGTAGAGGGATGTTTCACGTGAAACATCGGGGTCATTGTGGGGCACGAATGAGTTCACCTCTTCCGTCCGCGCTTCTTCTTGCCGCCCCGCGTCTTCGACGGGGGCGAACCACCGTCGGATGTCACCGTGACGCGAACGACCGTGGTAGCGGGATCGACTTTACCCCGGCCCACCCGGATCACATCGCTAACACTGGGCCGCAGTTTTGAAACGTCTTGTTCGGCGGCGGCCAGCTCGGCCTCCGCCTGCTCGCCCTTGAGCGCCAGCAGGCTGCCGCCCTTGCGCAGCAGCGGCAGCGACCAGCCGGCCAGCCGCGGCAGCGGGGCGACCGCCCGCGCGGTGACGAAGTCGGTGAGGAGCTCGCCGTGCGCCTCCTCCGCCCTCCCCCGCCGCACCTCGACGTTGGGCAGGTCCAGGATCTCCACGGCCTCGTTCAGGAAGACCGTCCGGCGCAGCAGCGGCTCCAGCAGGGTCATGCGGATGTCCGGCCGGACCAGGGCCAGCACCAGGCCGGGCAGGCCCGCGCCGGAACCGATGTCCACGACCTCCGCCCCCTCGGGGAGGAGCTCCTCGACCACCGCGCAGTTGATGACGTGCCGCTCCCACAGGCGGGGCACCTCGCGCGGGCCGATCAGTCCGCGCCGCACACCGTCGTCGGCGAGCAGCTCGGCATAACGGCGGGCCTTCGGCAGGGCGTCGCCGAAGATCTCCGCCGCCCCGGCCGGGGGTTCCGGCAACACGGCACCGGACTCCTCAGCGCCCGCGGTCATCGGTCACCACCGCCCATCTTTCATCGTCCATCGTCATCGCCACTTCCAAGAGACCGCAAGAGACCGCAAGAGGTCGTAGCCGCACCCGACGGATGCAGACAGCGGAGGGAAAGACCCCCACCGATCCTACGCGTCCACCGCCCCGGAGTTTCACGTGAAACATGGCGGCGCCGCCGTTTCACGTGAAACCTCGCGTCCCGCCGGAGGCGTGGACGGCGGGCGCCTCGCCGAGGGATCGGCCGTTTCACGTGAAACACCGAATCCCCAAGGGGACTTGTCGACACCTCGACCCATGGATGACCCCCGCCCTCGGTCTCTGCTTCTTCCTCCGGAGCACCCGCCCCGGGGGTCTGGGACGCGGGGCCGCCCGCTTTCTCCCCTGGCGCCGGAGGACACGGTTCTCCCGTCGGCGGTGGCGGAACCCCGTGCGCGCACACCCCCGCCGCCCACCGCGTTGGAGTCGAGGGGGACGCTTGGACGCGCGCCCTCACGGGAGCACCCCTCCCCCGAATCGCGGACACTCTGCGGCGGGCAGCCGCGGCCGGGCAGGGACTGCGGGGGCGCCCGGTCTCACGGTGGGCTTCCCTGCGCGGATGTGCGCGGCAGGAAGCACGGGCCCATGGGCGACGAGCGCCGGTGACATAGGGGCGCTTTCCCCGGACTGGGGTCGGGGGCGGGGACTTGTCGACATGCGGGTTAGGGGATTCGTGGTTTCACGTGAAACACGGGCATGCGAAAGGGGCGGTGTTTCACGTGAAACACCGCCCCTGCTTCGGCTCGCGCGGTCTACGGGACCGGGTGGACCACCACGTAGCGGTTGGGCTCCTCGCCCTCGGACTCGCTGCGCAGGCCCGCGGCCGCGACCGCGTCGTGGACGACCTTGCGCTCGAACGGGGTCATCGGCTCCAGCTCGTACGCGTCGCCGGTCTCCTTGACCTTCTGCGCGGCGTCGGCGCCGACCTGGAAGAGCTCCTTGCGGCGCCCCTCCCGGTACCCGCCGATGTCCAGCATCAGGCGGCTGCGCTCACCGGTCGCCCGGTGCACCGCCAGCCGGGTCAGCTCCTGGAGGGCCTCCAGGACCTCGCCGTCCTCGCCGATCAGCTCGTCGAGGGTGGCCCCGACCACGGAGACCATCGCACGGTCGCCCTCGACGTCCATGTCGATGTCGCCGTCGAAGTCCGCGATGTCGAGAAGTCCCTCGATGTAGTCCGCGGCGATGTCGCCCTCGTTCTCCAGGGCCTCGATGTCGATAGGCGCCTCAGCCACCGCTACTCCACCGCTTCCTTCCTGGCTCGCTGTCACGGCGTTCCCGTCTCCTGTTCCCGCGTTCGGTACGCAGCTCGCTAGCGGGGCCCGCCACCGGTGCGCTTGGAGCGAGACTGCTTCTTGGGCTGCTTGCGTTCGATCTTAGGCTGTTCCACGGGCTGCGGCGCGGATTCGGGCTGCTTCTTCTTGCGCCCCAGCATCCCCTTGGCCGAACCGTTCGTGTTGCCGGCCTTGGCGTCCACGACCTCCCCCGGCGCGGGCTGGTTGCGGTACAGGAAGTGCTGCTGCACCATCGTCCACACGTTGGAGGTGACCCAGTAGATCAGCACGCCCACGGGCATCATGAGGCCGAAGAGCCCGAAGAGGGGCGCCATGTACATCATGATCTTCTGGGTCTGCATCATCGGGTTGTCGGGCATCTGCGCGACGCTGCGCTTCATGCTCTGGCGCATGGTGAGGAACGTCGTGGTGCCCATGACGACACAGGAGATCGCGATGACGACCTTCGCCATGATGGCGTTGGTGGCCCCCAGGGCCAGCAGCTCCTCCGAGGAGCTGTTGAAGTGGGCGGCGATGGGGGTCCCGAAGACCAGGGCCTGGCGGGCGCTCTCCACCAGCTCTTCGGTGAAGTTGTAGCGGACGTTGCCCTCGGCCACGCTGCGGAGCACGTTGAACAGGGCGAAGAAGACCGGCATCTGCAGCAGCAGGGGCAGACAGCCCATGAGCGGGTTGGTGCCGCTCTCCCGGTACAGCTCCATCGACTCCCGCTGGAGCCGCTCCTTGTCGTGCTTGTAGCGCTCCTGGAGCTTGCGCAGCTTGGGCTGGATCTCCTGCATCTTGCGCTGCGTGTTCATCTGCTTGACGAACAGCGGCACCATCAGCAGGCGCATCAGCATGGTGAGCAGCACGATGGACAGGCCCCACGCCCACCCGCTGTCGGGGTTCAGGCCGATCAGGCCCAGACCCGCGTGGATCTGGACCAGAATCCAGCCGACGATGTTGTAAAGCCAGTCCAGCACCGGCCAACTCCTATGTGCTTCGGTTCAGCTACTGGTCCCCGGGAGCGTGGCCGGTGGACCCGGCGCCGCCCGCAGACTCCTCGGACTCCTGGACCCGTCCCCGCGGTGGGGGGACCGGGTCGTAGCCACCCCTGGTGAAGGGGTGGCAGCGGGCGATGCGCCGGATGCCCAGCCACAGCCCGTACAAGGCACCGTGCGTGCGCAGGGCCTCGACGGCGTACGCGCTGCACGAAGGGTAGAAGCGGCAGACGGGCGGCAGGAGCGGACTGATGAAGCGCTGGTATCCCCGGATGGGGAGGATCAGCGCACGCGCGAACACCGTCGGTTCGTGCTGGGTCATCGGTCCGTCCACCGTTCTCCGCCCTCTGTGGCCGGGCGGCCGCCTTCCGTGTCGCTCTTCGCCGGTTCCGGCGCCGAGGGGCCACCGCGTCCTCGTCGACGGCGCGCCGACCCCTTGGGCCGGGGCCGCATCGCCGAGGCGATGGCGCCGTCCAGCTGCGCGCCCAGGTCCTCGTACCGCGCGGTGGCGGCGGAGGGTTTGGCACGCACTACCAGCAGGCTACCGTTTGGCAGTTCGGACAGCCGTGGCCGCATCAGGTGCCGCAGCCGTCGCTGGACGCGCTTGCGCACCACGGCCCCGCCGACCGCCTTGCTCACGATGAATCCGACGCGCGGGGGTTCCCCTACCGGCAACGCCTCCGGTCCGGCGGTGGTTCCCCCGGCCCTCGGCGGTGGGAGGTAGACCACGGCGAGGTCGTCGCGGGACGAACGGCGTCCGGAGCGCATGGCGGAGCCGAACTCGGTGCTGTGGCGCATCCGGTTCTCCGGCGACAACATCGGTGCCTCCCATGACAAAGGGACCGGCCGGCGCAAGGCCGGACGGTCCCGAAGAACGTGGGGCTGTGCGTGGCCTAGTGGCTCACGGTCAGCGCGGCGCGTCCCTTGCGGCGACGCGAGGCGATGATGGCGCGACCGGCGCGCGTACGCATGCGCAGCCGGAAGCCGTGGACCTTCGCGCGACGCCGGTTGTTCGGCTGAAACGTACGCTTGCTCACTACTGGCTCCAGGGGCGTGTCAGGAAAGTACTACGACAGGACCCCAGGATATGCGGGGCCGCAGAGTGCCATGGCCGCGTGCACGCCGTCACCTGGACAGGCGTGGGCAGAATCGTCGGCATAAGCATAAAGAAGATACGACCCGGTCCGGGCGCGGTCAAATCAGGCGGGGTCGCGGGGGGTGTGTCCTCGCTCTCGCCCCCTCGCGGAGGGCCCGGGGGGGCGGGGGGACAAGTCGACAGGGAGACCTGTGGACAGATCGTCGTCCACAGGCGTGTGAGACTTCCACAACCCCCCACCCCTGTGGATAACCTCAGCCTGTGGATAACTCTCCCCACGACCGGCGCCACCACCCCGGCGCCCTGGACGGCATCGCCTTGCACACGGCCTGACCTGCATATTGTGGATAACTCTGCGAGGAGCCCACAGATCTGCCATCCTGTGGATAACCCTGTGGACAACCTGTGGACAACCGGCGCGGGCTGTGGATACCGGGAGGCGGCCGACACCCCGCCGACCGGCGGGCCCCGAAGTTTTCCACAGGCCCGTGCCGACCTTCACACCGGACATTCCGCCCACCCTGCCCCGGCAGTACCACGGGGGGAGGACAATGGAGAGCCGCCCTGCGCCGCCTCCGAGCCGGCGCGGGCACCCGCGTACGCCCCCGTCCCCTCCTCCACCCGCACGAACAGACCCGTACCGAAGGGACAGCAACATGGCAGGTCGCCTTGGCTGACGCACAGGTCAACCTCGCAGCTGTCTGGTCCAGCGTGCTGGACGGGATCGACAACGACTCCCTGCCCGCGCACCAGCGCGCCTG
The DNA here is from genome assembly GCF_040614155.1 of Nocardiopsis sp. NPDC006139. Taxonomy (NCBI): domain Bacteria; kingdom Bacillati; phylum Actinomycetota; class Actinomycetes; order Streptosporangiales; family Nocardiopsidaceae; genus Nocardiopsis; species Nocardiopsis sp. NPDC006139. Next base: position 121,456 of record NZ_JBEXTT010000007.1, on the reverse strand, counting down.
GCTGCCCCAGACCCGGCCCCTGGGTCTGATCGAGGACACGGCGCTGATCGCGGCGCCCAACGAGTTCACCAAGAAGGTGCTGGAGAGCCGCCTCTACCCGGCCATCAGCAAGGCGCTCTCCGCCCATCTGGGACGGGACATCCGGGTCGCGGTGACGGTCGACCCCACCGCGGTGCCCACCCCGCCGCCCCCGCCCGCGGCTGCGCACCCCTATCCCCCTTCCCCGCGCGACACCGACGGGGCGCCCGAGACCCGCTCCGAGCCCCCGGCGCAGCACGGCGGCGCCCCCGCCCTGTTCGACCAGGGCTCCGTGCCCGAGCCCCCGCGGGAGCCGCGGGGCGGACACCACCGTCCCACCGCGCCCGAGCGCGCCTACGGCCGGCACGCCGCCCTGCCCCCCGAGGCCGACCTGCTCGGTTCGGGCCCCGACGCCTACTCGCACCCGGGCGCGCCCGGGCACCCCGCCGACACCGCTCCCCCGCGGAACGACTCCTTCACCCAGGAGGAGCTCCAGTACGGCGAGCCGGCCCCCTGGGCCGCCGCGGCCGCTCCGCCCCGGCGGCAGCCGCGGCAGCAGCCCCGGCAGTCCACCACTCCCCCGCTGTGGGAGCAGCCCGTCCACTCCGCCCCCTCCCCGGAGGACTCCTCCTGGGGGCGCTCGGCCTGGCCCGCCGAGGACCAGGGCTGGGAGCGCCCCAACCGCTGGGAGACGCCCGAGCCGCAGGCGCCCGCCGCCCCGGCCGCGGAGGAGCCCGAGCCCGGCCCGGACCCCGACCTGCCGCCGCCCCCCGAGGACGACGGCGCCGCCGGCGCGCCCGAGCCGCAGGCCCCCCCGGCACCGGCACCGGCTCCGAAACCGGAGGCCGCGAAACCCGCCCCGGCCGCCCCGCCCGGGCGCTCCCCCGAGGTGCCGCCGGGCGAGCACGCGCGCCTCAACCCCAAGTACACCTTCGACACCTTCGTCATCGGCTCCAGCAACCGGTTCGCCCACGCGGCCTCGGTGGCCGCCGCCGAGGCGCCGGCCAAGGCGTACAACCCGCTGTTCATCCACGGCGGCTCCGGCCTGGGCAAGACCCACCTGCTGCACGCCATCGGGCACTACACGCACCGGCTCTACGAGGGCTCCCGGGTGCGGTACGTCAGCTCGGAGGAGTTCACCAACGAGTTCATCAACTCGATCCGCGACGGCAAGGCCGACGGCTTCCGGCGCCGGTACCGGGACATCGACGTGCTCCTGGTGGACGACATCCAGTTCCTGGAGAACAAGGAGCAGACGCAGGAGGAGTTCTTCCACACCTTCAACACGCTCCACAACTCCGACAAGCAGATCGTCATCTCCAGCGACCGGCCGCCCAAGCAGCTGACCACGCTGGAGGACCGGATGCGCAGCCGGTTCGAGTGGGGCCTGCTCACCGACGTCCAGCCGCCCGAGCTGGAGACCCGCATCGCGATCCTGCGCAAGAAGGCGGTGCAGGAGGGCCTGGCCGCCCCGCCGGAGGTGCTGGAGTTCATAGCCAGCAAGATCTCCACCAACATCCGGGAGCTGGAGGGCGCGCTGATCCGTGTGACCGCGTTCGCCAGCCTGAACCGGCAGTCGGTGGACCTGGACCTCACCAGCCAGGTCCTGCGCGACCTGGTGCCCGGCGCCGACGTCCCCGAGGTGACGGCGGGCGCCATCATGTCCCAGACGGCGGCGTACTTCGGGCTGACGGTGGAGGACCTGTGCGGGACCTCCCGCTCCCGGGTGCTGGTGACGGCCCGGCAGATCGCCATGTACCTGTGCCGGGAGCTGACGGACCTGTCGCTGCCCAAGATCGGCCAGCAGTTCGGCCGCGACCACACCACGGTCATGCACGCCGACCGCAAGGTCCGGGCGCTGATGGCCGAGCGCCGCTCCATCTACAACCAGGTCCACGAGCTGACGAGCCGGATCAAGGACCAGTCCTCGCTGACCTGATCCCGGCCGCGCGCCCCGGGGCGGCATGTCGACACGTCCACAGGGACACGTCGACATGTCGCCCCTCCGCCGTTCTCCCCTCGCCGTGCCCCGCCCCCGGGTCCTCCGCTCCCACAGCCGTGGAGGAAGGAGGAGGAGCGGTCGGGGGCCCGGGGGCCGCCGCCCCGGGTGGGCCGCCCGGTCGACGTGTCGACGTGTCGCTCCGTCCACCCGTCCCCTTCTCGACCCGCCTCCATGGCGCCCGCCCCCGTGGCGCCCGCCCGCCGGCCGCTCCCCGGGGGTCCGCTCCTCCCCCGCGCCCCTCGGGGGCCGGGACGCGCCCCTTCCTCCACAGACCCGCCCCGTCTGTGCACAACCCGCCCGGATCAGGGCCGAGAACGTTGTCCACAGGAAGTTATCCACAGGCCGCGGCTCTCCACAGACGGTTATCCACAGGCTTATGCCCACCCTCGCCCGGGTTCGGGAGCCTGGCGAGGTGTGCGGCCGAACATCCCCGTCCCTGCCCGGAGCTGCGGTGTCGTCCCGGTTTCCCGGCCCGGGGAAGGGCTGTTGCCCTGCCCACACCTGCGGGGACGGCCGATCTCGCCAACGAACGATGGCCTCTTTCCTGTGGACAACCCTGTGCACAGCCTTTTTGCCGGGCTTCGCCGGGAATGCGCAGGGGGTCGAAAAAAAATTTTCGCCGAGTCGGGCCGAGTTATCCACAGGGGAGGGCTCAAATCTGTGGACAACCCTGTGGATAACCTGTGGACAACTACGCCGGGGCTGTGGGTAACCCGGGGTCGCCCTGTGGACAGGGATGGGGGTCATCGGGTCACCGGACCACCGGCTGCTGTGGACAACCTGAGGAAAACCTGTGGACGGGCCTGTGGACGGACTGTGGAAAACTTGGGGACGACCCGATTCATCCACAGGACCCCGAAGTTGTGCACAGGGTTCTCCACAAGCCCTGTGGATAAAAATTCCGGTGCTGACCTGGTAAAACGAGGGTTATCCACAGTATCCACAGGCCCTACTACTACTGCGCACCTTCATTAGCCCAAGGGTGGCTTCGAAACGGCAACGCGGAAAATCTGTGGACAACTCGCCGTGACCGCCGAGACGGCCGAGGCGTCAGCGGCAGCGGGTGAATCCGGGTAACGTGGGATCTCGCCCCTGTCCTCCGCCGCCCGGCTCCGAGCGGTGACCCCTAGCAGGAGACCGCGGCCCGGCCAGCCTCGACGGATCCGGCGACGCAGCAGGTCGGAGCGCCCACCCGGCGCCCGCCCCGCTCCCGTCGTCCACAGCCTGTCGATGAGTGTTGAGCCGGCCCGATCCCCACAGACATCCGTCAGCTGCAACGTTGAGGCCTTCGGCCGGGTGCGACCCGTCCGGGGCGGAAAGTGAGTCGGCAAGTGAAGTTCCGGGTCGAACGCGACGTACTGGCCGAAGCGGTCGCCTGGACCGCGCGCACACTCCCGACGCGCCCCTCGGTCCCCGTCCTCGTCGGCGTCCTGCTGGAGGCCGGCGAGTTCGACGGCCGTCAGCAGCTGCGCCTGTCCGGCTTCGACTACGAGGTCTCCACGCAGGCCGTCGTCGACGTCGACGTCGAGGAGCCGGGCACGGTCCTGGTCACCGGCAAGCTCCTGGCCGAGATCACCCGCAACCTTCCCGCACAGCCTGTGGAGATCTCCACCGACGGCTCGAAGGTCGTGGTGACCGGCGGCAGCGCCAAGTTCACGCTCACCACCATGCCGGTGGAGGACTACCCCACGCTCCCGGAGATGCCCGGTGTGAGCGGGACCGTCGGCAGCGACGCCTTCGCCGCCGCGGTCAGCCAGGTGGCGGTCGCCGCCGGGCGCGACGACACCCTGCCGATGCTCACCGGCGTGCGCGTCGAGATCGAGGGCGAGACCATCACCCTGGCCTCCACCGACCGCTACCGCCTCGCGGTGCGCGAGCTCACCTGGAAGCCGGAGGACCCGGGCCTGTCCGCGGTCGCCCTGGTCCCGGCCAAGACCCTGCACGACACCGCCAAGTCGCTCACCTCCGGCGCCGAGGTCTCCATCGCGCTCTCGGGCAGCGACGCCGGCGAGGGCATGATCGGTTTCGAGGGCGGCGGCCGCCGCACCACCACCCGCCTGCTCGACGGCGAGTTCCCCAAGTACCGCGCCCTGCTGCCGGACACCTTCAACTCCGTCGCCGAGGTCTCCCGCTCCGAGTTCGTCGAGGCCGTCAAGCGCGTCTCCCTGGTCGCCGAGCGCAACACGCCGCTGCGCCTGTCCTTCACCCCGGGCCGGCTGGTCCTGGAGGCCGGGACCGGCGAGGAGGCCCAGGCGGTCGAGGTCCTGGAGGCCGAGCTCGAGGGCGACGACATCCAGATCGCCTTCAACTCCGGCTACCTGCTCGACGGCCTCGGCGCCATCGGCACCGACGTGGCCCGCCTGAACTTCACGACCTCCACCCGGCCGTCGATCCTCACCGGGAAGCCGGCCGCCGAGGGGGCCGAGCCCGAGTACCGCTACCTGATCATGCCGGTACGACAGCCGAACTGATCCGGGCGTTGCGGCCCGGCCGGCGGCGTCCCCGACACGCCCGGCCGGGCCGTCCCGCGGTCACCATCCACGGTCACAAGAACCCGCCCGCAGACGGCGTACAAGGGGGAGCGAGAGCATGCAGCTCGGAATGGTCGGCCTGGGGAAGATGGGCGGCAACATGGCCGCCCGGCTCCGCGAGAAGGGGCACGAGGTGGTCGGCTTCGACGTCGCCTCCCCCGAGCGCGACGTCGACGACCTGAAGACCCTGGTGGCCCGACTGGCCGCCCCCCGGGTCGTCTGGGTGATGGTCCCGGCCGGGGAGCCCACCGAGTCCACCGTCTCCGCGCTGGCCGACCTCCTGGAGGAGGGCGACCTCGTCATCGAGGGCGGCAACACCCACTACGTGGACGACCGCCCCCGCGCCGACCGCCTCGCCGCGAAGGGCATCGGCTACATCGACGCCGGGGTCAGCGGCGGCGTCTGGGGCCGCCGGAACGGCTACGGGATCATGGTCGGCGGCGAGGCCGCCGACGTCGAGCGGGCCCGGCCGGTCTTCGACTCCCTCACCCCCGACGAGGGCGGCGGCTTCGTGCACGCCGGCGCGGTCGGGGCGGGCCACTTCGTCAAGATGGTCCACAACGGCATCGAGTACGGCATGATGCAGGCCTTCGGCGAGGGCTTCGAGCTCATGGCCGCCTCCGGCATCGTGGACGACGTCCCGGGCACCTTCGAGAGCTGGCGCGAGGGCACCGTGGTGCGCTCCTGGCTGCTCGACCTGCTGTCGCGGGCGCTGGAGGAGGACCCGGACCTGTCGGGCCTGCGCGGCTACGCCCAGGACTCCGGCGAGGGCCGCTGGACGGTCCAGGCCGCCGTGGACCTGGCGGTCCCGGCCCCGGCCATCACCGCCTCGCTCTTCGCCCGCTTCGCCTCCCGCCAGGACGACAGCCCGGCGATGAAGGTCGTCGCCGCGCTGCGCAACCAGTTCGGCGGCCACGCGGTCACCAAGGCCGACGGCGCCACCGCGGCCCGGGACTGACCCCGGCCCGTCCGTCCGTCCCGGACCCGCCCGGGTCCGGGACGCGCCCCGCGGCGCACTGCGCTCCCCCGCCGCGCCCTCCTTTCCCCTTCCCACCGTCCGTTCCCCTGACCAGGAGGAAGGCCGGATGTACGTTTCCCATCTGCAACTGGCCGACTTCCGTTCCTACCCGGAGGCCCTCGTCGAACTGGGCCCGGGCGTGAGCGTGTTCGTCGGGTCCAACGGCCAGGGCAAGACCAACCTGGTCGAGGCGATCGGCTACGTCGCCACCCTCGGCAGCCACCGCGTCTCCTCCGACACCCCGCTGGTCCGCCAGGGGGCGGCCCGCGCCATCGTGCGCGCCCGGGTGGTGCGCGACGAACGGGACATGCTGGTCGACCTGGAGATCAACCCGGGACGCGCCAACCGCGCCCGGATCAACCGCGCCGCCGCCGGGCGTCCGCGCGACGTGCTGGGGATCCTGCGCACGGTGCTCTTCGCCCCCGAGGACCTGGCCCTGGTCAAGGGCGATCCCGGGGAGCGCCGCCGCTTCCTCGACGACCTGCTGGTGGCCCGCTCCCCGCGGATGGCGGGGGTCCGCGCGGACTACGACCGGGTCCTCAAGCAGCGCAACGCCCTGCTCAAGACGGCGTCGGGGAGGATGTTCCGGCAGCGCTCGGCCCCCGACCTGAGCACGCTGGAGGTCTGGGACGCCCACCTGGCGGAGGCCGGCGCGGAGCTGCTGGCCGCCCGGCTGGACCTGGTGGAGGCGCTGCGCCCGCTGGTCGGCGCCTCCTACGCGGGGCTCACCGACTCCGGCGGCCCGGCGGTGCCCGCCTACCGCAGCTCCCTGGCCGAGGACGGCGGGGAGCCGCCGCGCGGGCGCGCGGACCTGGCCCGGGCCCTGCGCGAGGCGATGGCCGGGCAGCGCGACCGCGAGCTGCAGCGCGGGGTGAGCCTGGTGGGCCCGCACCGCGACGACCTGTTCCTGGAGCTGGGCGGGATGCCCGCCAAGGGCTACGCCAGCCAGGGGGAGTCGTGGTCGTACGCCCTCTCCCTGAAGCTGGCCGCGTTCGACCTGCTGCGGGCCGACGGCGACGACCCGGTGCTCATCCTCGACGACGTCTTCGCGGAGCTGGACACCGAGCGGCGGCGCCGGCTGGCCGAGCGGGTCCGCGACGCCGAGCAGGTGCTGGTGACGGCGGCCGTCCCCGACGACATCCCGGCGGAGCTGGACGGGGCCCGGTTCGGCGTGCGCGAGGGAGAGGTCCGCGGCGAGGAGGTCGCCGGTGGCTGAGCACTATCCACAGCCTGTGGATCCGCGCCGCGGTCCGGCCCCGGCGGACCCGGGCGCCGCGGCCCGCCGTCCACAGCCTGTGGACGGCCGCGCCGACCTCCCCGCCGGGCCCCGCTCCCCCGCCGCCCCGGAGGGGCGGCCCGCCCCTGCCGCGTCCGGGGCCGACCTCGCCCGCCAGGCGCTGGCGCGCGCCCGGGCCGAGGCCCGCGACCGCGGCGCCGTCCCCCGCGGCACCGGGACGCGCCGCCGTGGCCGGTTGCGGTCACGCAACGAGCCGCAGATGTTCGGTGACGCGGTGAGGACCTGGCTGATCGAGCACGGCTGGCAGGAACAGGTCGCCATCGGCGGCGTCTTCGGCCGCTGGTCGGAGATCGTCGGCGAGTTCAACGCCCGCAGGCTGCGGCCGGAGAGCTATTCCGAGGGCGAACTCGTCCTGGTCGCCGATTCGCCGACGATGGCGGCGCACGCGCGTTCGATGGTCCGGGACCTGATGCGCCGGCTCAACGAGGAACTGGGCGACGGCACCGTCGTCTCCATCAAGATCAAGGGCCCCGGTTCCCGTCGGCGTTGAGTCCCCCGGCGGTCCGCGCGGCGGGCCCGGCCGTCCACAGGCTGTGGATATCCGCAGGTGGAGATGGTTGTGCGGGGGCGCACGGGGTAGGTGCCCGGTGGTGTCCACCGGTGTGACGGGGCGGGCGCGGGGGAATCGGAACCGAACCCTCCCCCAAGGCATCTGAAGCGCCCACGGAACTCCGAAGAGCCCCTCCCGTGTGTGGGGAGTCGTCTCCCTCCCCGAACGTTCGTTGTGATGCGGCACAGGGCCGCCAATGCCACTTTGTCGTACCGCGCGGGGTATCATGGAGACGGTTCTTCAGACGCCTGTAGCCGGTATCACGCCCCCAAGAGAGGGTGGGCGGACGGACCGTGCGGCGAACGGTGATCCCCCAGGTGTCGCGGTATCCCCGACCCTGCGGTCCCCGTGCCGTCGGCCCGTCGTCATCCGCTCGGCCGCGGTCGGCAGGCGTCCCCAGCAGGAGGGTGTACCCACTTGGCCTACGACGCTCGATCAATCACGGTTCTGGAGGGGCTTGAAGCGGTTCGCAAGCGCCCCGGGATGTACATCGGTTCCACCGGGGAGCGCGGCCTTCACCACCTCGTCTACGAGGTGGTCGACAACTCCGTCGACGAGGCGATGGCGGGCCACGCCGACGCGATCGAGGTGACCCTGCTGGCCGACGGCGGCGTGCGGGTGGCCGACAACGGCCGCGGCATCCCCGTCGACCTCCACCCGGTGGAGAAGCGCCCGGCGGTCGAGGTCGTCCTCACCACGCTGCACGCGGGCGGCAAGTTCGACGGCAAGTCCTACGCGGTCTCCGGCGGCCTGCACGGCGTCGGCGTGTCCGTCGTCAACGCGCTGTCCACCGCCCTGGACGTCGAGATCCGCCGCGAGGGCCACGTCTGGCGCCAGCACTACGAGATGACCGCCCCGACGGGCGAGCTCGTCAAGGGCGAGGCCACCGACGAGACCGGCACCCAGATCACCTTCTGGCCCGACGGCTCGATCTTCGAGACCACCACGTTCTCGTACGAGACCCTGTCCCGTCGCCTGCAGGAGACGGCGTTCCTCAACAAGGGGCTCGCCATCACCATCCGCGACGAGCGGCCCGACCACACCGACGGCGGGCCCACGGTCAACACGTTCCACTATGAGAACGGCCTCTCCGACTTCGTCAGCTACATCAACGCCAAGAAGGAGCCGGCGCACGCGTCGATCATCTCCTTCGAGGAAGAGGGCGAGGGGATGTCGGCGGAGATCGCCATGCAGTGGAACCACTCCTACACCTCGTCGGTGCACACCTTCGCGAACGTGATCAACACGACCGAGGGCGGCACCCACGAGGAGGGCTTCCGCTCGGCGCTCACCACCATCGTCAACCGGTACGCCCGCGACCAGAAGCTGCTGCGGGAGAAGGACGACAACCTCACCGGCGACGACATCCGCGAGGGCCTCACCGCCATCATCTCGGTCAAGCTCGCCGAACCGCAGTTCGAGGGCCAGACCAAGACCAAGCTCGGCAACACCGAGGCCAAGTCCTTCGTCCAGAAGGTCACCAACGAGCACCTGCGCGACTGGTTCGAGCGCAACCCCGGCGAGGCCAAGGACATCGTGTCCAAGGCCAGCCAGGCGGCCCGCGCCCGCATCGCCGCCCGCCAGGCCCGCGACCTCACCCGCCGCAAGACCCTCCTGGAGTCCACCTCCCTCCCCGGCAAGCTGTCCGACTGCCAGTCGACCAACCCGGAGGAGTGCGAGGTCTACATCGTGGAGGGCGACTCCGCGGGCGGCTCCGCCAAGGGCGGCCGCAACCCGAACAACCAGGCCATCCTGCCCATCCGCGGCAAGATCCTGAACGTCGAGAAGTCCCGCATCGACCGCATCCTCAAGAACAACGAGGTCCAGGCGATCATCACCGCCCTGGGCACCGGGATCCACGAGGAGTTCGATGTCGAGAAGCTGCGGTACCACAAGATCATCCTGATGGCCGACGCCGACGTCGACGGCCAGCACATCCGGACCCTGCTGCTCACCCTGCTGTTCCGCTTCATGAAGCCGCTGGTGGAGCTCGGCCACGTCTACCTGGCCCAGCCCCCGCTGTACAAGATCAAGTGGGACCAGCGCGGCACCGACGCGAGCTACGCCTTCTCCGACGCCGAGCGCGACCGGGTGATCGAGGCGGGCATCGCGGCGGGCAAGAGGGACCCGCGCCCGCGCGACATGGTGCAGCGCTTCAAGGGCCTGGGCGAGATGAACGCCAGCGAGCTGTGGGACACCACCATGGACCCCGACCGCCGCGTCCTGCTCCAGGTCAGCCTGGAGGACGCGGCCCAGGCCGACGAGATGTTCAGCGTGCTCATGGGGGAGGACGTCGAGTCCCGGCGCGCCTTCATCCAGCGCAACGCCAAGGACGTCCGCTTCCTGGACATCTAGGGACCGGGCCCGGGCCGTGTCCCGGGCAGTGAACCGAGCTCAACGAAGCTTCGTAGAAGGGATCGACATCCGTGACGGATGCGAACAACCCGGACGCCCCTGAGGGAGCGGAATCCTCCGTGGAGGAGCTGGAACGCGTCACCGACCGCATCGAGCCGGTCGACATCCAGGTCGAGATGCAGCGCAGCTACCTCGACTACGCGATGTCGGTCATCGTCGGCCGCGCCCTGCCCGACGTCCGTGACGGACTCAAGCCCGTCCACCAGCGCGTGCTGTACGCGATGTACGACGGCGGCTACCGCCCCGACCGCGGGTTCTTCAAGTGCGCCCGCGTCGTCGGCGACGTGATGGGCAACTACCACCCGCACGGCGACAGCGCCATCTACGACACCCTGGTCCGGCTGGCCCAGTGGTGGTCCATGCGCATGCCGCTGGTCGACCCCAACGGCAACTTCGGCTCCCCGGGCAACGACCCGGCGGCCGCCATGCGGTACACCGAGTGCAAGCTCGCCCCGCTGGCCATGGAGATGCTCCGGGACATCGACAAGGAGACCGTCGACTTCCGGCCCAACTACGACGGCCGCTCCTCCGAGCCCGTCGTGCTGCCGGCCCGCTTCCCGAACCTGCTGGTCAACGGCTCCTCGGGCATCGCGGTCGGCATGGCCACCAACATCCCGCCGCACAACCTGCGCGAGGTCGCCGAGGGCGTCAACTGGTACCTCGACAACCCCGAGGCCTCGGACGAGGACCTGCTCGACGCGCTCATCGCGCGGATCAAGGGCCCCGACTTCCCGACCCGCGGCCTCATCGTGGGCAAGCGCGGCATCGAGGAGGCGTACCGGACCGGGCGCGGCTCCATCACCATGCGCGCCGTGGTCGAGGTCGAGGAGGACAAGCGGGGCCGCCAGACCCTGGTCGTCACCGAGCTGCCCTACCAGGTCAACCCGGACAACCTCGCGCTGAAGATCGCCGACCTGGTCAAGGACGGCAAGGTCAACGGCATCGCCGACGTGCGCGACGAGAGCAGCGGCCGCACCGGCCAGCGCCTGGTCATCGTGCTCAAGCGCGACGCCGTCGCCAAGGTCGTGCTCAACAACCTGTACAAGCACACCCAGCTCCAGGAGACCTTCGGCGCCAACATGCTGGCGCTGGTCGACGGGGTGCCGCGCACCCTGCGCCTGGACCAGATGATCCGGCACTGGGTCAAGCACCAGGTCGAGGTCATCGTCCGGCGCACCCGGTACCTGCTCCGCAAGGCCGAGGAGCGCGCCCACATCCTGCGCGCGCTGCTCAAGGCCATGGACCGGATCGACGAGGTCATCGCCCTCATCCGCTCCAGCGCCTCCGCCGACGACGCCCGCACCGGCCTCATGGGCCTGCTGGACATCGACGACGTCCAGGCCCGCGCCATCCTCGACATGCAGCTGCGCAAGCTGGCCGCCCTGGAGCGCAACCAGCTCACCGCCGAGTACGACGAGCTCATGGCGCAGATCGCCGACTACACCGACATCCTGGAGTCGGACACCCGCCAGCGGACCATCATCCGCGAGGAGCTGGGCGAGATCGTCGACAAGTACGGCGACGAGCGGCGCACGCACATCATCCCGTTCGAGGGCGACATGCGGATGGAGGACTTCATCGCGGAGGAGGACGTGGTCGTCACGATCACCCGCGGTGGGTACGCCAAGCGCACGCGCATCGACAACTACCGGGCGCAGAAGCGCGGCGGCAAGGGCGTGCGCGGGGCGCAGCTCAAGCAGGACGACATCGTCCAGCACTTCTTCGTCACCACCACCCACCACTGGATCCTGTGCTTCACGAACCAGGGCCGGGTGTACCGGACGAAGGCGTACGAGCTGCCCGAGGCCGCCCGCGACGCGCGCGGCCAGCACGTCGCCAACCTGCTGCCGTTCCAGCCGGGCGAGGAGATCGCCCAGATCATGGCGCTGCGCGACTACGAGGCCGCGCCGTACATGGTCCTGGCCACCCGCGAGGGCCTGGTCAAGAAGTCCCGCCTGGAGGACTTCGACTCGGCGCGTTCGGCGGGCATCATCGCGATCAACCTGCGCGAGGGCGACGAGCTGATCGCCGCCCGCCTGGTCTTCGGCGACGACGACCTGCTGCTGATCTCCAGCGACGCCCAGGCGATCCGCTTCCCCGCCTCCGACGAGTCGCTGCGCCCGATGGGCCGGGCGACCAGCGGTGTGATCGGCATGCGGTTCCTGGAGGGCGACTACCTGCTGAGCATGGACGTCATCCGGCCCGGGGACGGGTCCACCGACGTCCTGGTCGCCACCGAGAACGGCTACGCCAAGCGGACCCCCTCCGACCAGTACCCGGTGCAGAACCGGGGCGGCAAGGGCGTGCTGACCGCCAAGGTGGTCGAGGCCCGCGGCAAGCTGGTGGGCGCGCTCATGGTGGACCCGGAGATCGACGAGGTCTTCGCGATCACCTCCGCCGGCGGCGTCATCCGCACCGGCGCCGCCGAGGTCAAGCAGTCCGGCCGCACCACCATGGGCGTCCGGCTGATGAACCTCGACAAGGGCAACAAGATCGTCGCCATCGCCCGCAACGCCGAGGCCGGTGACGCCGAGGAGGAGCTGGAGGCCGCCGAGGGCGACACGGTCGAGGAGACGGTCGCGGCCGAAGGCGAACCCGAGGCCTAGACTGCGCGTTAAGTCCCGATAGGACCCGTGGGGGTACGGACCATCCCCGCGGGTCCAGGTCGCTTCAACCACCCGCTCTCAAGGAAAGTCCAGCGGAACGTTTCTATGTCTGACAACCAGCGGAACACCACCACGAACGACACCGCTCCCGCAGGGGACGTGGAGACGACCGACACGGCCCTGGAGGGCGGCGGAGAGGCGGCCACCATGACGGAGACCCCGGGCGGTTCCGAGCCCCAGGAGGCGGCGGCGGGCAAGGCGACGCTCAGCAGCCGCAAGGCGCACCTGACCGTGTCCCGCGTGGAGCCGTGGTCGGTGATGAAGTTCAGCTTCGTCGTGTCGTTGGTGTGCTTCATCATCCTGTTCGTCGCGATCGCCGTGATCTACGTGACCCTGTCCATGCTGGGCGTGTTCGACGAGCTGACGAACATGATCACCGCCCTGCTGGAGGGCGACGGCGGCGGCGAGGACGAGCTGGGCCTCAACCCCGCCGCGTGGTTCTCCCCCGGCAGGGTGCTCGGCTACACGGGTGTGGTCGGGGCGCTGAACATCGTGCTCATCACCGCCCTGTCGACGGTGGGCGCCATGGTCTACAACCTGGTCGCGGACCTGGTGGGCGGGCTGGACATCACCCTCTCCGAGGCCGAGTAGCGATCCTGCCCCGGCGGGCCCGGTCCCTTGGGGGCCGGGCCCGCCGGCGTTCCGGCGGGTGTTCGGAGCACTCTTCGCAGCCGGTAAAATCGAAGGTGAAGAGGGCCGCGCGTGCCGCGTCCCGGCTTCACCCCGCCCCCGGATACCGGTTCGCCCCGGTCCACCGGATGCGGTAGAGTTCCACACGGAACAAGGGCGTATAGCTCAGTCGGTTAGAGCGCATCCCTGATAAGGATGAGGCCCCAGGTTCAAGTCCTGGTACGCCCACACAGTTTGTGCAGTTCAGAGCCTTGTTCTCCACCTCGGAGAGCAGGGCTCTTCCTCTTTTGACCGTCATCTGACCGTGAGAACCCCACGGCATCCCCTGTCAGAACCCGTACTTCCCCGGCATGTGCGGCACCGGCCGGACGCCAAGTCGACAACAGATCGAATCGCTATGTCGACTCGACTCTAGTCGATCGCCTCTGCTCGGGCAGGGGCACGCCCAGCAGCTCCAGGAGCTCTGCTGTGACCACCCGGTAGGTCCCGCCGTAGCGGAGCAGCTGACAGGGGAACTCACCGCGCCTGGCAAGCTCGTAGGCCATCGTCCGCCCCATATGCAGGGCGCGAGCGGCCGTCATCAAGTCAACCGCCGCTGGCAGGTCGTACAGCTCTCGGATCGTGAACGCCCTGGTCTTCTTGGTCACAGGTCTCCCTGGGTCGATCTGGTCGTCAAAGGGGGTAAGCCTCTAGAGCCACAGCTCGTGACATCGATGCCGGCTACGGACACCTCCGCTGCTTCGAAAAAGTTGCGGCTTCTCCGTCCGACCCGGAACGAAAGCCCTTCGAACTGTCGTGGTGTAGGTATGACACAGACACACGACGCACCGGACCCGGCGAAGAATGAGGCCCCTGAGCCGACGGCGGCCGAGATCGAGGCATGGGAGCGAGAGAACTTCTTCCTCCCCGCGGATGAGGCCACGCCTGAGACACACCCGGCCCTCTACAACATCTCGGCGGGACTGATGATGTTCGCTGGTGTGGTCCGCCCTTTGGATCCCCAACTTCCCGACTACGTCACCATCCCGATGTTCCACGCTTCCACGGAGTTGATCGTTGAAGTCAGTAAGTGGAATGTTGTCTGGGAAGCAGGCCAGTTTCGTCGACGATTTTTCAGCGTCGACGACCTCCCCGAACCGATCGCGAAGATCGCTGAGCTTGGCGATATCAACACGATCCTTGTCCCGTATACCCTGTCTCGGTACTTCGAGTACGCACCGTTGTTCCACCTGTTGCCCAAGGACACCTTGGATCGCTTTGGGCTGCCGATTTTGCGTCGAGGCCAGTGGCCGTTCATAATCAACCCTGGCGATGCCGACCGCTTTCTGCCTGCGGACTTCGAACAGCGCCTGGCGAAAGCATGGGCATGGTCAGTCTGGCCGCACATCAACTCTGGCTCACCGATGCAAGCTTTCTCCGGAAATGATCCGATACGAATTCTCTCGCACAACCTAAACTACTGGGTTCCGCCGGTCACGAAGATCATCCAGGACACTCTTGGGAAGTTCCCAGAGGTTGACAAAGGTAAGACGGTCGGACCGGTTCCCCTTGAGGATGGGAGTTTTCTTCCGGGTGCCGTTACGGGCAATCCGCGCCAAGGCGGTTCCGTATGGACGGGGAAGGATGAGGCTGCGGAGATGGTGGCCGCCACGGTAGAAGCAGCTGATGCCACTGGAAACTTGAGAGGCATCATGGATGCCGTGCGTTCGCACCGGGTTGAGGACGACTTTTCCGGCCGGTGGTCGTACGCCCGTGAGGACTTCGAACGCAAACTCTACCGCAAACGAAGCAAGGTGCAGGTCCGTTTCGTGGAGCTGACCGACACCATCCCGGTGCAGGGTCCTGAGAGCGAGGTCCTAGGCAAGCTCGTCACCAGCGATTTTCTCGCGCTCCTGAACGAGAAGCAGCGCGAGGTTGTTGTCTTGCTCAATAGCGGGTTTCGCCAGCATGAGATCGCTGAGAAACTCGGCTACGCCAACCACAGCCCGATTTCCAAGCGGCTTACCCAGGTCCAGCGGAAGGC
The DNA here is from genome assembly GCF_040614155.1 of Nocardiopsis sp. NPDC006139. Lineage (NCBI taxonomy): Bacteria > Bacillati > Actinomycetota > Actinomycetes > Streptosporangiales > Nocardiopsidaceae > Nocardiopsis > Nocardiopsis sp. NPDC006139. Next base: position 106,306 of record NZ_JBEXTT010000007.1, on the reverse strand, counting down.
TGTGGAGTTCTTCGGGCTGGACAAATGAGGGTAGATCATCTGCTGAGGGAAGCGAAGGCGTTTTAGAACACTCTGTTGTGGGTCCAGCCGGTAACGATTAGGGCGCCGCCCCGGGGCCTGCTCGCGATGTAGGACAGCCAACGCAATGCGTCTTCCAACGCTGGTCTACCCGTGCCACACGTTTGCTTGGATCGCCGAAGCCATGAAGGACTCAAACTGTTCCGGAGAAAGTGGCAGAACAGGGGACACGGACATCTCCTTGTTCTATGCTTGTACATAGTTGATTTCGTGACCACCACGCGAAACCGACCCAAGCATGATGCGCCGACCCCACCGGCGCTCGTGGTTGAGCCCCGGAACACCACCCACAGGAGGGTCTTCTGTTCGTGTTCCTTGATGCTCAACTAACGAAAAGCGAAAGAAACCATGCTTAGCTATCTCATTCTTCTTCTGCTGGCGCTCTTGACAGGCCTCATCGGCGTCCTGGTCGCCCGAGAGTCAGCACAGACCTGGGGCATGTCCCTCCTGACCGGGCTGGGCTTGTTCCTCGGAGCGCTTACAGCTTTTGCCTTCGTGGTCTAGCGATTCATCGCTGCCCTGGTCGCGCGTCTGGGTTGTGCATTGTGTGATCAGGGCAGCTTGCACGGCTTGTAAAACAGCCATCAGATCGGTGCGTATTGAGGTGGTCAGCTCACTCCGGTGCTGGAGTGTTCGCCCGGACCTGCTCCTCGTACTCGCGCATCACCTGGGACACATCCTCGGTCGCGACGCCCCAGACCGCGTTACGGGCTTCCTCCGAAGCCTGCTCTGGGGAGAGGTTTCGCGAGGCTATAGCCATCTCTGATGGGTGAAGGCAGGCACGCGGCGTGCGGCCCGCTGCCAGATCCGAACGAACTTCGGCGTAGATCTCTAGCACCAAGTCCAGTCGGTGCCCGGACAAGGGCTCTTCAACGTCGAGGCCGCGATAGATGGCGGGAGCGAAGATGACGTCGCCGCGACACTCGCCGGGCACTTCCACCACCGAGTCGAAGACCTGGATCATGTGGTTGGCGACGGGGTTCTCGTCAAGTTGCTCGCAGTCGTAGGGAGCCATCCAGAAGGCGTTGACTGAGGGCATGTCCACCAGGTTTTCTGCCCCCATTTCGCCGTTGACCGTAGTCTGGTCCTTCTTGAGGTGCTTGGCGATGGCTCGGCGGCTACCGCGGGCCCGGTCGAGGGTGCCGTCGGGGTGCACGACCAGATAGTCACACACCTCGGTCTCAGGAGTGTCGGGCGGGGTGAGCTCGGCGTAGAACGCTTCCTTCTCCTCGTTGCTCATGGGGGCAGGATTAGTGTCGGTCACGAGATTCCTCCTGGCAAGAACGTGGGGCTTCAGTTTGTCACCACGTGGGGGAGGTTCGTGTCGGCTCTGCACGCACGCTGTGCTGCCTCGGGGCTGCACGGCCATGCTGGCTCTCCATAGAAGCAGCCAAGGAACGCGGTCCTCAATCTAGGAAGGTAAGAACTTTTTCTGGTTCGAGACCTCGGGTTCCAACAGCACGGGGCATTCTGGAGTACCGACACGGACTTCACCCCCCAAGGATCAGATGAGCACCTCGGCTGGCAACCAGAGTTTCGAACTGGACGTTCGGGTTCTTGATAACACTGCTTCCGACCTGGTCGGCATCGCTCGCCAGTACTGGGACCTTCGTGGCCTGGACGAGGCTGGCGTGAACCCCCTATGGCGTACACGTGTTCGCGAGATCGATACCAATGGCAGGGGCGGACGGCACCACCTTCTGGCAGCCGCTGCGAGCCGAGCGGTCGCGAAGGGTTACTTCTGTGCCTCATGCGAGGAGGAACTTTCCTTGCCCAACCGCACCGCCCTGAACCAGATCCTCTCCGGAGATGACAGTGTGGTCTGCGTTGACTGTCATCCCACCCTCATGGAAGAAGCAGAACAGTATAGAAACCCTGACACATGGGCTGCCCGCCAGGCTGAACGGCGCCGAGAGAAGCAATCGATCAATGAAGTCTACGCGGAGGCGGAGGAGTTCTGGATCCGTTCGCATCGAGAGGTGTTGCAGCGCACTTACGCTCTCCTCTGCCAGCCTGAAGATCAGCTTCCTCGGCTAAGTGTTCGCCAGGAGCTTGCCGCTCTGGCCGTGGTGAGGAACGCTGCTAAAGGCGGGATCATCAGTCTCAAGGAGCATTTGACCCTGCCACCGCTCTCCCCTGACAACAGGGATGTGGAGACTCTGGTCGAGCTACGTGCCCACGAGGTTCTTCACATCCACCCGTCAACCCCGATGGAGTCGATGTGCTGGAGGATTGGCAGTTTCAGCGAGGCTGTTGCTCATGCTGAGGGAGATTTGGGTAGTCTTCCGGCACCCGAATTGACGGGATCTTACTTCCCTTACAGGACACGGTTCTATGTGTCATATGGCCGGGACCTCCAGGGCGCTGTCTCCTCGGCGGACACGGAGCTTCTTCGACGCCTAACACACGCTCTGAACGACTACGAGCGATTCGCTGCCCTGGAAAGACTTCTCGCTGAGGTGATTGCCGAGGAGGGTGTGCGTTACTTCGATCACAAGCTGATGGAGCACCATCTGCCGGCTGTTCCCGAAGAAAGGCGTCCTCGGTTGCGAGAAGCTGCGGAGAAGGTGGCCCAGGTTCGGTGTCTGGGGCAACTCTACTTCGCAGCTTGGGCCGCGACTCGGGACGCTGCTGCAGCTGCCCGACGTCATCCCCGTTCCCCGTTGGCCAGCATGACCGAACACGGACTTCGGCGCTTTGAGACGCTTACCCAAGAGATGGTGCAGGACGACAGCAGGTACGCGAAGACGTTCGCAGAGGAATCCCAGTTCCCGCTGTCAGCGATGGCACGGACCTTGTTCCACACAGTCCTCGACATGAACCCGATGGGGACCAGTCTGCCTCAGCTCCAGTCCATGCGTCCTGCCAGGCCTGCTCCCGCAGAGTCACAGGAAGTCAGTCCACCTCCGGTAGCAACCGCAGAGGAAGCCGAACCTGAACTCGTCCACCCCGCATTGGACGACAAGGAGTTCCCCGCCGTTGAACTTCAGGCTCGCCAGCTGGCAGCTGACCCCGGATCATGGTCCCCCCGGGACTTCGCCACTGCCTTCCAAACCGTGCGCGAAGACATCTCGCTCGTCTGGGACGCGGATCACCCCAGCCACTCCACCCTCCAGGCGGCTACCGGAGCACTGGAGGTTCACCTACTTCAGCTCAGTCCCTACCTCAAAGAACGCGAGGCCATCTTGGCCACCGTGCTTGCCGCTGGCTTGTACAGGGAGCTCATCGGTGCCCGCCCTAACGCTTTGCCCGCAGGCAGGGTCGTGGTAGGCCTGCTCGTCGAAGCTCTTTTCCGCAGGGAGAGGGCTGAGAAGCCAGCGGAAAGAGCAGACGATGAGTGAGTACGTCCTGCCCTAACAGGTCCCGGGAAGGGAGGTTCCCGGGACCTTTGCTACTGGTCTACTGAGCCAGCCGGAGGAACGCCACCCACTCGGCCGGGGGCACGGTGAGGTGGCCCAGCTCCCGGTTCTGTGTGTCACGGACGTCCGCGCCGCTCACGCTCTCCCGGACCTCAACGCAGTTCGAGCCGCCGTCGGAGTAAGTGCTCTTGTGCCATGTCGGCTTACTCGTGTTCATCGCTCAACTTCCTGTACTCATCCCGCAGGCGCGAGAAGGTCTCATCCGGGCTCCGTGCCACACTCTGCAGCGCCGCGAACTGCATGCGCCATGCCGTGACTTCCGTGGACGTCGTCACCAACTGGCCGTGCCGAGCGCTCTCAGCGAACAGCACGTCAGGATGGTCGCCTGACGTGATCAGCTTAAACGGGCCGCCGGTGCCGGGATGCTTCCGTGTGTTCATGGGGATCGTCTGCACCGTGATACGGCCTCGCTCGACAAGGTCCAGCACGGATTCCAGCTGTTCCCGGGTCGTCTCCAGGCTCCCGTACCGGCGGTACAGCAGGGCTTCGTCCGCGACGATCCATAGTTTGGGGTAGGGGCGGCTCGTCAGCGCCTCCGCGCGCTCCGCCCTGGCCTTCGCCCGTGACTGCACTTCCTCGTCGGTGAGCCATTGGGCCCCGTGCTTGATGAGTGCCCGCGCATACGCCTCTTTTTGCAGGTGAGCGGGCCAAACGAGAACAAGGTACTCGTAGACCGCGCTCGCCTTGTCCGTCAACTCCGCGACTTCCGTTTTCCATGCTTCCCGGCCATCGCCGGTCAGCTCTTCCCACACGCGGGCGAGGCGCTCCGACCCTAGAGCTTCCCCCAGATCCGAACGCAGTTTGGGCGACGGGGTCGTGAGTCCTCTCTCAACTGCGGAAATGGTGCTCTTGCTGGTGTTCGCGGCTCGCGCCAGGGCCGTCTGGGTCATGCCGGAGTCCTCGCGCATGGCTCTCAGCTCGCGCCCATAGCGGGCAATGGCTTCTTTTTCAGGGGGCATGACAGGTATGACATCACAGATTCCAGGATGTGTGTTGCCTTTCCTGGAAAATCTACTGTCGAACATAGCGCTCCAGTGTCGGCGTAATGCCCTTCACCTGGGAAAGGGCGGTCGGCGACACTGAAATTCCAGCGCCCCCTCTCCTCCAGGAGTCTCCGCATGAGTGCGCACGCTCGCAGATCATTCGCGACCCCGGTGTCGGACCTGGTGGCAAGCCTCCGTGAGGAGTACCTCGTGGACGCGGAGGCCGGCCCGGGGCCGGATCGTGTCACGGCCGTGCGAGACGGCGTGGCCATGACCCTGTGCCGTGAGCGCGGGTGGTGGTGCCACGAGTGGCGCTCCCGTGGGTGCGTAGTGGTCCTGGACCGCATGCATCCGGAAGGCATGGAGTGGGTGACCGCGCGGACGGTCGCCGCTCTCCTCACGACCAGGGGGACCCGGCTGTGACCCCCTGGACATGCCCGGAGTGCGGTCGGACGGAAATGGGCGGCCACACGGCACACAGCAACTGTCCCAAAGGCAATAGCCAAGACGGATCCGATGACGTTCCGTTCCGGATCGGGGATGAGGCAGAGGCGTGGCGATCCCTGCTCTCCGCCTCGCGGCCCCGGTCCCGACCCACGACGAGGGCCGTCTTTCCCTCCAACGCACCACTTCCCCGGCGGAGCCGGAACATCCCCTACTTTCCGCGATCCGACGCGGAGGAAGGGCGGCAAGGATGCTGCTGACCGACGACTTCTCAGAGATCCCGGACCCGGACAAGGACGAGAAGGGGTTCGCTGACCACCTCTTCGACGCTGTGAGCGGCACGTTGCGCGAACTGCCTGAAGCAGGGGGCTGGATCGACCCTCCGGATCAGGCCGCCGAGGCAGAACTCCGGGCGGCGCTCGCCCAGGCCCGGAACGACTTGCAGGAACTCAGGCGGATCCTCATCGAATCCGACACGGCGTTCGGTCGGCTCCATGAGTGGATCACGGCCGGCCGGCCGCTTCCGGGCCCGTGGCGCAAGCCCTGCGTCGCGGCCCCGAACCCCAGCCTGCACGAGGACGGGGACAACCTCCGCTCCTGAACACACCACGGCCCCGCGACGCTGGCACGTCCGGGGCCTGGACAACGCTACGAAGGAGCGTCGTCATGCGACACGTTATCGAATTCCTGACCTTGCTCGTCCGCCTCGTCCGTCCTGCCCGGGGACTTCACGCCGGACCGCGTGCGTTCAGGGGCAAGGCCTGGCCCCGCCGTGCGTCCCGCGTTCGCCGGTACGCCTCCGACGCGCCGATCATCGGGAGGGCCGACCGGAACATGGACGGGGCTGGTTCTCTCTGCCTGCCCGTTCCCGACCCATGCCCGCCGATGGATACGGCTCCCCATGGACCGGTCCCGGCGTCCCGAACGCGCTTCGGCAACTGGACTCCCACCGTCCGGCCGGAAGCCGTGAACCCTCCGGCTGACATCGTGCGAGGCCACTACCGCGCCCACGAGGCACGCACCCGGCGTGTGAACGGGGACTCCGCCGGAGAACGCTTTGAAGCCGCGTCCACCGTTCGGATGGCTTCGTAGGCACCTCGGCTCGGTGATTTTTTGCGGTCGGCGAGCTACTGGATCATGGGCCCGACAACGCAACAGTGCTTCTACTGCCGTCTCTCCCCGGCACTTGGCGCCCGCCCCCTCGGAGGACGGTCCCAGGGACAGCCGACCAGCCCACCGGTTCAGGTCAAAGTCAACTGATAGACAGCTCGACTACGGCCCGGCCCCTTGAAGTCGGTGATGACGGAGACACCGTTGATCTCGTGGTCGCCGGGGACGTTCTCGAAGCCGAGGGCGGTCCAGCTGGAGTGTGCTGCTCGATTGTCGGGTTCGGACGTGAGGTAGAGACGCCGGCACTTCCACTTCTCGGCCTGGGAGCGCACGTTCTGCAGGAGCGCTCGGGTGATGCCGCGGCGACGGTGGTCGGGATGGGTCATGACGTCTTGCACGTAGATGTCCGCGGGGTCGTCCTGGCTGCGGAAGGCGATCACCGCTCCGGCGACGGTGTCATCGCTGTCGATGGCGATGGGACAGGTGGAGGAGAACAGGGTGGCGTAGAGCCAGTAGTCGGACAGGGTTCGTGCGGAGATGTACGGCTCGCCGAGTTCCATGAGCCGTAGGACTTCGCCGATCCGTTCGGGGCGAAGGGGCGTGACGATCACGAGCGCTCCTCGATGTGGATCTTGTGGACGATGGTGGTCAGCTGGCGTGCCATGTCGGCGGGAGCGACGGCGTCAGCGATGCTGCGGCCGACGATGACGATATCCCAGTCGTCGTTGGCGGTGAGGGCGTCATCGACCGGGCTGAAGCCGCCGGAGACCGCGACGGGCAACTGGCTGCATGTCCGGATCGTTCTGGCGGCCGCGAGGGGGTGGTTACCGCCTATGCCGAGGTCGATGTTGGTGGTGATGACGAAACCGTCGACACCGGTCCGTTCCATGTCGCGCAGCCATGAAGGTGTGAGGCGTTCAGGTGTGACGTCGAGCGTGAGCGCGACTCCGAGGCGGCGCGCCGCCGAGACGGCGGCGGAAACACTGGCGATCGAGGCCGGCCCGATGAGGAGGACGACATCGGCTCCCGCCTCGGCTGCGAGCTCGACCTGGTCACGGCCCCAGTCAGCGGACATCATTTCGGCCACCACGAACGCTTCCGGTGCATGGCGCTTGACCGTCTCGATCGCAGCGACACCCGCTCGCTTGATCAACGGATCGCCCACCTCCAGGAAGTCGACTCCGGCAGTGGCGGAGGCTGTGGCGATCGCAACCGCACGGTCGAGGTTGTGGACGTCGAGGGCCACCTGGATGGAGCGCCGACCCCGGCGGCGCCGGTAGTGTTCTCGCGCGCTCTGCATCCCTGCCTGGGAAGCGTTCAGCCTCTGGACAGCCTGGGCTTCCCGGACGGTGAGCCAGTGAGAGGAACTCACCCCTTGGGATACCAGGGATTGTTCTAGGTCAGACGGCAGCTCGACCCAACCGGTCTGGACTTCCCTGAGTAACCCGAAGAGGGCGCCGCCCTCACGCGGGGGCACTTCGTCAGTTGACCCCCCGTTGAGAAGCCGAATCCTTGCCAGGAGCTTCGCCGCGGAAGGGGGAGGGGTGTCCCAATTCTTGTCGCTGTCGGCACTGGTGATCGCCGCGTGGGCCAGCTCCGGGTTCGGCAGCGGCGCCTGTGGCCCGGCCAGGAGCCCTTGCAGGGTGCGTTCGCGAACGTGCCAGTTACTGTCTGCCAGTAGGACCTGGACATGACTGTGCACGGTTGCGGCGTCGAGTGTTCCCACCGCTCGGGCAACGGCCGCGCGCACCTTGTAGTCGTCGTCGTGGACCAGGTGCTCGACGATGCGATCCACATGCGCCGGGTTGAGTGCACGGCGTTCCAGCAGCGCCTCCGCGAGGCCTGCGCGTACTCGCCAGTCGAGATGCTGCAGGAGTTGCTGAAGCAGATCGGCGTGATCACGCCCGGCACCGGTGAACAGATCGAAGTACCGGGCCAGGAAGGCGGCCTCCTCGGCGCGGTCCAAATCGATACAGTCCGCGATGAGCGTACTGACACGGATGTCCAGGGCTTCTTCGATGTGGTGGGCGACGTCGTTCCAGATCTCGAACCCGTAGGTTCGCAGCTGCTGGACCACCCAAGATGCGTACTGGTCGCCGAGCGCCTCCGCGATGTTCGGAGAGGCGAGCAGCGCACGGGCGAGCTGACGTGTCGGGGCCTGGGCGCACCGGTGGGCGCACGCGCGAACGACCTCGGCTGAGGCGAGGCCACCGCTGACCGCCGTGGTTTCGAGCAGCATCGGCAGCGCGGTGTCCAGACCGATCGATGGTGCCATGGCGATGACCTCGATGAGGGTGGGCGCCTGGCAGTCGAGGGCGCACACGACGAAGTCGAACACGCCCCGAGCCGCTGCCGAGCGTACGGCACGGTCGGCCAAGTCGTTGAAGGCCGCAATCGTCGCTACGGAGCGTCCACGGGCCGTCATCTGGTCGGCGATGCGCACGGCGAGGAAGTAATCCCGGAACACGTCGTGCGTGAATCGTTGCCGCCCTTCAGGCGTGTGCTCGACGAATGCAGATGTCGACTCCTGGTCGGGAGAAGCCAACGCTCGAGTCGAGGCGGACGGTTGGACCGCACTGGCCAACAGGCCGGGGATGGCCTCGGGCATCAGTTCACACGCGAGCCGGGTGAGGCGATCCAGTTCCGAGCCGATGTTGTGAGAGTTGCGGCCGAGAACCGTACGGACGCAGTGATCGACGAGCCGGAAGGCATTGATCGCGCCCGGCCGCGCTCGTACGTGAGCGGTGCCTCCGGCACTGCGCAGCATCTCCATGTACAAGGGTGTTCTTGCCAGGGACTGCAGCGATTCCGGAAGGTCATCGAACGGGACCTGGTCTGTGCGACGTGCCCGGTTCCAGAGTTCGCGGGTCTCGGCCAGAGTCCATGGCGCCATGGTGTGGGACGCCCCGGACGACTGCGCTACGTAGCCGAAGACGGCCGCCGCCAGAACGGGGAAGCGTGAGAGGTCGGGCACGGGCGGCGTTCTCGCCACGAGGAGGAACCGCAGGCGATGGGAATTGACCTGCCGCAGGATGCCATCGACCTGTTGACCGACGACGGTGAGTTGTTCCTCGGCGTCTACACCGTCGATGACCACGATGCACGTGCGCTTCAGGGAGCCCGATGCTCGCTCCAGGGTCAACAGCGCGTCTTCGCCACTGGGGAACGAGGCGTACCGCAGTATCTCCGTGGCGAGGCTTGTCGTGGAGAGCCCCCCGACGGAACAGCTGTGGAGCTGGAAATCCACCTGCTCGGACCACCGGCGCGCCAGGTATTCGGTGAGGAGGGTCTTCCCACTACCGGTGCCTCCGGTGAGGACGAAGACCCGTGCTGGGGAGCCGAGGAACTGTCGGAACCGTTCGACGCCGCTCTGCTCGGGTTGGTACGCCGACTCTGCGACAACGCTTGGAGCCGCGTCGAGGAGGGCTGTGGTCCGCTCTCCGGAGTGGTGGCCAAGACGGTTGCCGTCGGCCGCCAACGCCTCGTTCTGCGGGGTGCTCGGACCGGTCGGCTCGGCGGTGATCTCGGATCGCAGGATGAGCTCGAACCGGTCAGCCACCTCCGGTCCGGATCGAGCGAGATCCGTGTCGAGGAGTTGCTGTGTGTCGTAACGCAGCTTCGCTTGGGCGCCTCGCCGTTCCCAGTTCGACACGGCCGCATCGTTGACCCCGAGATGGGCGGCGAACTCACGAACGCTCATGCGTTTGGCCTCGCGAAAGGCGCGTGCCTCCCGGCCGGTCCATCGGGCCACCACCGAACCCATGGGTCCGTATCCCTTCCGTTTCGCACCGGGCCGTCATCGTGCACCTTACGGTAGCCAGCCGACAGCAGAAGTAGAGCAGGACTAGGACGGTGCCCCATGGCTGGAGCCCGCCCGGTGGTGACAGCGTGGAAGTGTCCGGCCGGAGTCGAACCGGCCAGTGCCCCCATCCCCTGAAGCTCAGCAGGCCGGCGCAGTGTGAGTCGTGCCGGGATCGCTGAGCCGCACCGAAGGAGTTCTGCCTGTGGTCTCACCTGCGGCTCTCCGGGCGTCGTCGACATCTCCCACAGCTCCGGAACAACCACGCACCATCCGCCCGGACGCGGACCCGCGGTCAGGCCGGTTCATCGTTCTCGAGGGCCTGGCCGCCGTCGGAAAGAGCACGATCGCTCCCCTCCTGGCAGCCGCACTGGACGCGGAACTGGTGGAAACACAGCTCCCCGAGTTCACACAGGCCCGCCGCTATATGGACGAGCAGCGATCGGTCAACGCGCGCCTGCACTTCTGGATGATGGCCAACTACGCGGTGTCCGACATCGTGCGCGAGCACCTGCGGACAGGGCGGGACGTGGTGATCGAGAGCTACTTCTACCGCACCCTCGCCACCCACGCGGCGATGGGAGCACGGCATCTGCCCGAGGTCGATTGGGGCCGAGCGGCCGCACCGAACCTGGCGATCGAGCTCACCCTGCGCGAACCGCACCGTCAGCGGCGTCTCGCCGAACGCGAAAGCGGTGGGCCGGGACACCACTGGTCGGAACTGGCCGAGGCGGGATCGGCCACGCTGCGAAGCGTCTACGACTCGTTCGACCTGAGCCCGGTCGACACCACGGGCCTCACCCCAGAGCAGGTGGTCGGCACAGTCGAACGGCTGCTCGCGAAGCCGCACGTCGTGACGCTGTCCGGGGTGAGCGATGCCTGTTGAGACCCACCGCCGTGCGCTCGAACTCGCGGAAACACACGGAACTCCACTGCTGGTGTTCTCACCCGAGCGGCTTCAGTCCGCGGTGGACCGCCTCCAAGCCTTCACCCGCCGGCTGCCGTTCCCCACAGAGGTCTACTACTCGTACAAGACCAACTACCTCCCCCAGCTGTGTGCTCTGCTCTCAGATCACGGAATCGGGGCGGAAGTCACCTCGGCCCTCGAGTACCACCTGGCACGTCGGTACTGCACCCCACAGAGGATCGTGGTGAACGGAATCGGCAAGATGGCAGGGCTTCTCCAACACGCCGCCACCGGCGGCCGACCACGACTGGTGAACCTGGAGACCGATACCGAGATCGAACACCTGGGTGCACTCACGGGCGACGGAGACCCGCTCGCTGTAGGACTGCGTGCGTGCCTGCCGGGTGTTTCCGGCGAGCGCGGCAGCGACCCGTCGGTTCACTGGCGACGCGGCACCCCGAAGTTCGGCTGGAACAGCACCGGCGCCGAGGTCATCCGCGCAGCGCGCACGGTGGCCTCCACCCCCGGAGCGGTCTTGGACGCCCTTCACATACATGCCGGAAGTCAGGTCGTGTCCGCAGACTTCTACGAAGCCGTCCTGACCAAAACCTGCACTCTGCTCCAGCGGCTGCGCGCCGCCGGCATCACCACGGTCACCACACTCGACGTAGGCGGAGGACTCGCGTCCGGTTGGGTCGGTAAACGCCGAACCGGGCCACTGTTCGAAGCGCTGCACGCGGCTGGACTACGGATTCCCGCCCGAGAACAGAAAGCACCCGACCTGGACGGCATCGCCGCGGCCTTCCAACGCAACGCCGACCGGCTGCATCGACTCGGTATCCGACGCCTCATTCTGGAACCGGGCCGATACCTTGCCGAACCCGCCATGACCGCCGTCGCCACAGTCGTCGCCGTCCGAAAGGACGGACCCCGGCGGCACGCCGTTCTCGACATCGGCACGAACGCGCTGCACTGCTGGCGCTCGGACGAGAGACGACCGATCGTCTTCGCCCACCCCGACACTCCCGGTACCGCGACCCCGTGGACCGTGGTCGGGCCCCTGTGCCACCGCAGCGACAGTTTCGGCACCGTACACGGCCCCTCTGATCTCCGTCCTGGTACCCGCGTGTGCCTGGACGCCGTCGGCGCCTACTCAGTCGGCGACTGGATCGCCAACACCTGGATGCGCCCTCCCGTGGTCGCCACCGACGGAACCGTGCTGTGGCGACGGCAGGACACCGCCGACTTCCTCGCCCTGGCCCAGGACACCGAGGAGACGACGCCCCATGCCGGCTGATCCGCTGTCCTCCTCCACCGAGTTGACGCGCCTGCTGGAGGCGTGCCGAACCACTTTCCTGACATGCGCCCATCCGAGCGTCAAGGTCGCCGCCGCCGTCAGCGACAGCGACGGCGCGATCCACAACGGCGTGCAGGTGCGGTCGACCAACTGCAGCCACTGCGCCACCTGCGCAGAACCGGTCGCCCTCGGCGCCGCCCTGGCCGCAGGCGCCACCGCTCTCACCGCCTGCGTGGCCATGGTCCGCGACCACACGGGCATCCACGTCTGGTCCCCCTGCGGCACCTGCCGAGAGCTCCTGCGCGACTTGGGCGTACGCACCGTCGTGGTCGCCCAGACCCCGGACGGACACCCGATCACCGCCACACCTGACGAACTCCTGCCCTGGCCCTGATAGCCACCACCGGAGGAACCATCACGATGCTCACCGAGATCACCGGGATACACCGGATCCGCATGCTGTACCTGCAGCTGCTGTACCGCTGCAACTTCAGCTGCCGCCACTGCTTCCACGGCGAACTGCTCGCTTCTCCCGAGCACTACACCCTCGAGCAGGCGCAGACGATCCTGCGCCGCTTCCGAGACACCTACCGGCTCGAGGCCGTCACTCTCCTCGGCGGTGAGCCCCTGCTCTACCGGGACATCGTCGACCTGTGCCGCTACGCCAAGAACGACCTCGGCCTACGAACCGAGATGTGCAGCAACGCTCACCGCGGCTTCCGCAACACGGTGACCCGCCTCGCCCCGGTCCTGGACAAATTCCGAGTCTCCCTGGACGGCCTGGCCGACACGCACGACAGGATGCGCCAAAAGGGCAGCTTCACCGGCGCCATCGAGATGATCGACCATGCCCGAAACCTCGACGTCACCACCGGCGCCACCATGACCGTCACGGCGCACAACCTTGACCAGGTCGTCCCCCTCGCACGACTGCTTCAGCAGCACGGGGTCACCGAACTGAAGCTGCACGCGCTGCGCCTGGTGGGCAACGCTGTCGATAACCCCGACCTCCAAGTGGCCGGCACTTCCCGCTACGCCCGGCTGCACGAGCAGATCGCCCAAGCCGACCTGGACATCACGATCATCTACGACTCCGACCTCTCACCCGCTCCCGCCGGTTCTGCCTGTTCGAACCTGGTCACCGACGGCTGGCTCGACCGCATCGAATCCGACCCGCGTGGTGGCCTCACCGTGTCCTGTAAGGCCGTGGGCCGCGACGCCAACGCCTTCCGATGGGACAAGCAGGCCGAGAAGATCGTCCACGAGCCTCAGGAGAACGACGAATTCTCCCTGGCCATCCCCGACGTCGTCTATGTTGGTGGCTGAACGTGACGGTGCTGCCATACAGAGACCCGATGACTCATGCCGTGGCCGCCTCCCCCACTGAGAGCGTCTGGCAGGCGACCAAGACGTTCTTCCCGCTGTTCCTCGACCAGGTCGAAAGACATGGCGCTGAGACGGTGTGCGTCGTCGGCGCGTCCGACGGCAAGTACGTGCTGCCCCTCGCCCGGCGCGGGCTCCGCGTGATCGCCGTCGAACGCGATGTCCTCGCGCTCGACGGTGGCCCCATCACCCTGCCCGGCCCCCTACCGGGCACCATGACCGGTCTTCGCCGGCGACTGGCAGCCGAAGACCTGACCTCTCAGGTGACCATCCTCGAGGCCGACATCCTCGAACCCCCCGAAACCATCGAGACCGTCGATGCCGTGTGGACCAGCTGCTCCTGGCACTACAGCGTCAACCACCGCCGACCCCTGGCCGACTTCGTCACGGCCATGCAAAACCTCACCCGCACGGACGAGGGGCTCTTCGGAGCCGAGTACATGATGCCCGTCGAACCACGCCACTTCGCGAGTGAGCACTACCCGGAGGCTGGAGAGCTGCGCCGCTACTTCACCGGCTGGGACATCGCCTGGGAGGCGTACACGCCCGCCTTCGTCGAAGACCCCCACATCGAGCAACCACACCCGCATGTCCATCGCATGGGGCTGCTCATCGCCTCACGACCGACCAAGGAACCGATCTCAACATGACTCCTGAATTCGAAGCCCGCTTCCTGGCCATCGACACCGACGCCATCACCGGCCGGCTCCGAGAGCGTGGGGCGACCTGCACGATGCCCCGCACGCTCATGAGGCGCGTGGTCCTGAAGAACCAGGACATCAGCGACCGCGGCGGATGGCTGCGGCTGCGTGAGCAGGGCGACAGGACGATGCTCACCTACAAGCAGGTCAACGACGCCGACGGGGCCTCCGGTATCGACGGCATTCTGGAAGCCGAGGTCGAGGTCGCCGATTTCCACGCCGCCCAGCATCTGCTGGAGGCCATGGGGTTCGCGGCACTGCGCTACCAGGAGAACTACCGCGAGGAATGGCAGCTCGACGGCGTCACCTACGATCTCGACACCTGGCCGGACCTGCCCACCTACCTCGAGATCGAAGGCCCCGGTGAGGAGGCTGTCCGCGCCGCCGCGGCCATGCTCGACCTCGACTACGCCACCGCGACCTTCGGCAGCGTCGACGAGGTCTACCTCAAGGTGCTCAACCGTGACATCCTCGCCGAGTCCCGCCTCGTGTTCACTTCACCGACCCCGAGCGCCGAAAGCGTCCTGAGCGCCGACTGACCACTTCGGAGGGCGCTCTCGCGGGGCGGGTCGTCTGACCGAGACCACCGACGAGGCAAGGGCGGGAACTGCGCCTGAGCTGGGCGATCCTTCAAATAATCTGCCAACAATGTGTCCGAGACGGTGCGGGTCGTCGATGTGGGTTTCGATGACCCGCACCTGTTTTCAGGCTTCCAAGATTTCAAGCAGGCCGCGGCTTCGAAATCTTTGTCTGCGGTCACCACCAGTGCTTTCCCAAGTTGGGTTCGCTTGTCAGGGCGCTTATGCCAAGTCGTTCCTGTGGTATTCGCTGGCGCTCTTGGAGGAGAGAAAGAGTCCGAATTCTCAAAGACGCCGGAAGCCATCGGCAGGCCGCTGAATAATCCGATGATGCGTGTCGATTGCTTGCGTCTGGCCGCCTCCAAGAGGCGGAACCGTTGAGCAGGAAACGATAATGAGATTCCGCTGGCCTAATCTGCGGGAGTCCGAACTCTTCGGCCTGCGCGGCCGCGCTCGCAGCTATTTGAAGTCCTGCCAAATCCAGGTCGCCGAAATAGTAGACGCGCTCTGGTTGCGGTTCAAGCATAGAGATGCTCAGAACGCTCTGCGTGAAAGATGTACCGTGCCCCCAGCCTATGTGTAGGTTTGGTCGCCCATCTGGTTCAAAATTTCGGAAAGCAGTGAGAAAAGAATTGTAGGTGGCAAGGTTCTCAACGACGAGTAGGCGAGGACGTCCTTCTCCTGGCACATACTGTGATACGAATGGAAGTGGTGGTGTGAAGCATGACAGCGAGTCTAAATTCAGTGCGCCGGTCATGAAAAGCCTGGTCTTCAAATAGCGGTCGAGGGCCTTCTCGTCATCAAAGATTTCCAACGACCGCTCCTGTATCGGAGCTGGAACTGGTGTGGGGTTGTCACGCATCCACGCAGCTACCTGATCAAGGATCTTCTGCTCGTCAGCCCGGGTGGCGATCCGCCCCGCGGTTTCTAGGGCCTTGGGCCAGACGCGCCTCATCGGTTCCGGCTTGGGCGGTCCTGGAGGTATGACACGCACGACCCAGTGGGGTATCGGCGGAGATGCACGTCTATCCCAACCTGTCCGCGAGCTCTCCGATGGAAAAGCGATCTTGTCGGCAACGTGCAGTTCACTGAGAGCGGCATGTACCCTGGCGCGGCCCTGGGGATCACCGATCAGCCCGGGGTCGAATTCGTGTGCACATTTAAAGAGCACATCGGCCACGACTCGTTTGGTGCGGGAGCTTTCGATAGCACGGGCCATTTCAGAGGCCAGGGGAGACAGCCGCTGTTTTTCAGGTTCGCTCATATGTCTCCTGCCTCATGGCCGGAAGCGTCGTCCCAGGAGTGATCGTTATGTGCGACCCGGATCCCGGTGACACCTATGGCATCGTCTCCGTTCTCCTCCGCAACGATGTAGCGGCGGTTGCGGGTTCGTCCACCCCGGTTCTCAAGCCTGATGACGTTGGGGAACTGGATGACGGCTGCGGGATCCTTCACACCTGTGGTGTAGACGAGCTGCACCCCGTGTGAGGCGGCCACGCTCCGTTGCAACCGCACCAAGGAGGCTGAAGAAGCCCTACCGATGGGGTTGTCCAGCAGCAGCACCCCACCTGATCGGCCCCGGCGGCCGGTGTTCGCGGCGCGCAGTGCGGCCAGCGTGCAGTACAAGGCCACGCAGACGGTGAGTTTCTCGCCCCCGCTCCACTTGGCGAGCCGACTGATGTCCTCCGTAGTGCCGGTGACGTCTTCGGTGGGCTTGAGCACCTTGACCGTGAAGCCCCGAGGCCCTGCCGCTTCATGCACGGCTGCCTTGAGCATCGGCATTCCCTCGGGTTTGAGTCCTTTCTGTACCGTCCGGTCAATGATTCGCTCGGCATAGACGAGCAGATCCGATTCGCTGGGCCTGTCGAAGGTGATCCGAAGTATGTGCTTCCCTGACCAGGAACCGGAGGTGTTCTTCATTTGGGAGGCGCGTTCGGCTTTAGCGAGCACGTCGAGGCTCTCCTTGACCAGGTGGGCCAGGGCCTCGCTCAGAATGCTCTGGTCCTGGGCGATCGAGGCGAGTTCATCGTCCAGCGTCTGAGCACGCAGCCGCAGCCGATCGGCCAGGTCGGACGCATGGGAGCCGAGCACGGAAGGCTGGTCGTTGGCCACTCGGTCCTTGACCGGGCCGGAGACCCCCGGGAATCGCGCGGCGGTGCGACGTAGCTGATCCACGGAAGCCGTGAGCTCCGCGTTCGCCGTGTCGACCTTCTTCGCCGCGGCGGTAATGGCGTTCCTGGCCTCACGGGAGCGTTCCCTGGCGGTGTTCTCGTCATCAGTGAACAGGTCCGCCTCGGTGACGGCATCTTCTCCGGGTTTGGGAAGTGACTCCAACAGGGTGTCGAGGAGTTTTTGGCGAACACCAGAGCTCTGGATTCGTGCGTCCAGTTCTTGGATGACCGCTTCTGCCCAGGTGACCTTCTCTTGTGCCTGTTGGGTGAGTACTTCCTGCTCGGCAGCCAAGGAGTCGGCCTGTGCCGAATCGACGGGTACCGTGGGCAGGGCGCGGCGCGGTTTCTGCCGCACCTCTTCAATAGTCCTGAGATCGGCTTCGCACTGTTCAACCCTGCCCTGTGCGATGCCATGTTCTCGGTCAGCGGTTTCCGAGGCTGCACGGGCTTCCTCGAGCGCCGAGTCTCGAAGATGCCGGTCTTGCCCCTCTGGTGAGGCGAGAAGTCGACTTGCGACCTCACGCACCTGCGAAGTGAGTGTGCCCAGTTCCTGCCGGGCAGAGGCGACGCGTTGGGTGAGGCTCTGGACACGGTCGGCCAGTACTGATGCGGACGCGCGCTGCCTCAGCGCGCTCAGCGCATTCTGCTGGTTGTGGCGCAGGGTGTCCAGCGGTACGGCAGAGTCGTCCGACATCTCGACCTGAACCGACAGTTCATCGGGACTGCCGGGGATCTCGTCGCTTTCCGCTCGGTAGCGCTGGGCCTGACGCTGTTTGGCGCTGGCTTCGGACTCCTTGGCCTGGGCCGTGAGCAGTGCTTGTGTGGCAGCACGGTCGTGCGTCTCTTCCCGTGCGACGGCATCGCTTTTGCGCAGTCGGGCGTCGGCTTCGCACCGTTGCCACGACTCCTTCTCCGCAAACGAAGGGAGCAGGTCCTCGAGCCAGCCGATGGTTGCGCCCAGACGACGTGACTCCTCGACGAGTTCGGCACGGCGGGGCTCATCCAGTTCATCGCGGTCGTTCAGGCTCTGAAGTTCCAGCCGAAGTGTTTCGGCTTCCTCATCGAACCCCGTGATCTTCTGGTCGAGGCCGTCGATCTCCTCATTCAGCGCCTCCAGGTGTCCGGCAGGGCAGTCATCAAGGAACGCGATGATCGCGCGGCGCAACTCCTCGTCGGCGTCGTGCTGGGCGGCCAGTTCCCGTTCCATCCGTTGATGGACGTGCGCCTGCTCCTTCAGGATCCGTACCGTCGCCTCCGCTTCGACGGGATCGACCAGACCTGGTTGAAGGGCGGTCCAGGCAGGTTCGGTACCGGAGCTGTTCGTGGAGCCGCCGTGGATGATGGCGTCAGCGGCTTCCACGGAGTAGAGGCCGACAAGGTTCGTGGTCACGACACTCTGAGCGTTCAGAGTACGCACGGCTTCGAGGACCGACTCGGTCGGTACCACGACGCCGCACCCCAGTCGGGCTACCTCCGGAGTATCCAGGAGGGTGATGAGGCGGTCAGCGGACACGACCTCGCGGAGGTGGGACCATCCCGCCTGGGTGGGGATGCCCGCGCTGGTGAGTGCATGCTCGACGCGTTCGGTATCCAGCCCGGGCGGAAGCACATGGTCGCGTTGCTGAGCCTCGATGGTGTGCTGGTCGGCATGCCGCTCGGCCCGGCGAAGGATGCGCTCGTTGTCGGCCGAGAGCGCGGCGTCGCTCAGCCGGCGCTGAAGCAGCGCTGCTTCC
This sequence comes from Nocardiopsis sp. NPDC006139, assembly GCF_040614155.1. Lineage (NCBI taxonomy): Bacteria > Bacillati > Actinomycetota > Actinomycetes > Streptosporangiales > Nocardiopsidaceae > Nocardiopsis > Nocardiopsis sp. NPDC006139. Next base: position 87,703 of record NZ_JBEXTT010000007.1, on the reverse strand, counting down.
GACCACAGATCGATGCCGGTGGTGTCATCGGCTTCGGCGAGTTCACGGAGCCGTTCGGAGCCTGTCAATACGTTCAGCCGCTGATCCAGCCCAGCTCGGCGCTGTGCCGTTGCGGTCCTGGCGTGTTCTGCCGCGCTGCGTTCATGCGCCAGGGATGTCTGCCGTGCCGTGATCTTGTCACGGCGCCGCCGACGATCTTCCGCTTGCTCGGAAAGCTCCGTGACGCGGTTGTCGACCCGGCCCTGTTGCTCCGTGACTGTCGTCAGATGCTGGTCGGGGGATGTGGATTCCGTGGGCAGGTGGCCGCGTTCCACCCCTCGGCTGATCTGCTGGGCGAGCATGGTCAGCCGCTCACGAGCCTTGGTCTCGTCTGCCGCGGCCTTGTCCCGATCGGCGCGTGCCGTCCCAGCGAGTTCCTTCTCCGCGGCTGCGGACTCCAGGGCTGTTCCTCGTTGTTCATCTGCCAGTTCAGCCCCGAAATCGGCTTCCTCGGCGAGCCTGGCCAGCCGTAGTTTCAGCAGCACTGCCTTGCGGGCGTGCTCCTCACGCAGCGGAGCGAGTTCGTTTTCCTCAGCGGCCGCGTCCAGTTCCGCTTGGGCGAGCTCGCCTTCCAGGGTGGCGAAGGCGGCCAGTTTCCCAGTGGCCTCCCAAGCCCGGCTGATGGCGCGAGCTTCCTCAGCTCGTTCGTATGCGGAACGTTCCTCGGCTTCGGCCTCGCGTAGACGCAGCCGGGCGGCCTCCCGACGGTACAGATAAAGCAGCCCACCGCTCTGCGAGCGTTCGTTGTTGGCCGCGCTTCTCTGCTCCTGGATGACCTTCTTCTGCGACTCGAGATCCTTCAGATCCGCACCGATCTTGGCGACCGAGGAGGCGAAAGAGGACGCCAACCGCATCGCGGACATATCGGCCACCGAGAGCTCATCGTTGGCGGACTGCAGTTTGCGATGACGCGAGTCCACCTCGTCCAGGCCTGTCGCCGCCGCGTTGCAGAAATCACGTTCCTCGATCTTGCGGGGCTTGGCGGACAGTAGTTCGGTGACGCTGGCCAGTCTGCGGGCCACACCGGCGGGCGCCTCCGGCTGAGTGGTCAGATCGAGGAGGAAATCGATGAAGTCCTTGGCAGCGGGGAACTTGAACATGTCCTCCACCCCGCCCTCGACATGGTTCATCTGCTTCTGGATCCGGAAGATCTCCGGATCCAGGTGGCGGTCCAGCAGCGCCTTGTTCCACACGTACTGTTTGTCCGTCACCACGAGGTCGGCGTGACGCATATGCGGTTTCGCCATGTCCTTCAGCGCTTCCAGGAAGGCGCTCGCCCGGCGGGGCTTGCCCGCCTCGTCGGTGAAGGGGAGGTTCTCCAGGTCCAGAAGAGACGGCAGCATGCGGAAGAGGTAGAAGCTGCTGTTCAGGCGGTCCCGTGACTCGGTGGCTTTGACAGGTCGGCGTAGGTCGGCCCATTCATGGACGACGCCGGTGATGAGGACGTCCTCCGGATCGCCCAGCAGCGTCCGGGCGGTTTCCATGGGTTGCCAGACAGCGGTCACGTGAGAGGTGTCGCCCGAGTCCACGTAGTCGGTCAGGTGCCGCTGGACCGCTCGCCCCATGAAGTCGTTGGCACGAGGCAGAAGCTGCGCGTACAGCAGTGACAGGATGCTGGACTTGCCGCCGCCGTTGCGAAGCCAGACCACCGAGTCGTGGGGGAGCGCACCCTCGTCGGTCGGAGCGGTCAGATCGAGGGTCAGGTCGGTGAACCGGGCCGACCGCTCGCCGACGGAACGGAATCGTAGAGCTGCCAGTTGGTATGTCATCCGTCGCTCTCCTCGCTGGTCGGGTCCGTTCCCCGCTGAGCTCGGCGGAGTTCTGCGATGAAGGTGTAGGCGCGTTCGAGCGCGATCTCCCTGGCCTGTACGCGAAACCGCTCGGTTAGCGTCCACGTTCCACTGACCGAAGGGTCGGCGCGCGCCATTCCCTGCCCTGTGAGCCAGGAGAGGATGGATTCGACCCAGAAGCGAGTGCACTTGGTCGTCAGCCTGCCGGCTCGGGGCCCCTGCTTCCCGTAGTCCGTGGATGGCATGTTCAGATAGATCCGCCAGGCCTCGTCCAGCCCTTCTTCCGGGATGATCTCCCCGGCCGCGTCGTGTGTGCGTAGTTGTTCGCACAACTCGCGCAGCCAGGTGTCCAGATCCTTGGAGGGGACGCGCCGGACCCTGTCGTCATCGAGCTCCTGGGCGCTGGGAAAGGCGAAGGCGACGAGGCCCGTGAGAACCAGCCCGGCCAGGATCTTGTGCTCGGGTTTGCCGGTGTTGGGCATGTCCGAGAGCCGAAACGCCAGTGGGGATTCCGGTTGGACACCGAGGATCAGACCGAAGTCTCCGTCGGAAAGCACCTGTGCCCCGAGGCCGTGGAGCATGGCGTTAGTGGCCGTCTTGAAGTTCAGGTCCGTGCGGTAGCGGCTCAGCACCCGCTGATATTCCGGGTTGCGGCCCGGCCGCTGCGTGGGACGCAGGGCCCAGGCGACCAGCGTTCCGATGTCGGTGTGATCGTTGTCGGTCAGGCTCATGTCGGCTCCTCGATCGAGGAAGGTGAGGTGCTGAGAAACACAGAAGGAGTGGGATTCGCCTCCGCGAGGCTGTTGGGGTCGCGGGCGACGATCACGTCGTCGCCAGCCCAACCAGGGAGGCGCAGGCGGATTCCGTCACCGTCGACGGCGGTTCTTCGACCGAGGACCGTGGCCATGAGGTCATCCGCCAACCGTCCTTCGTCGTCATCTGCATCCTCTGGGGAGAAAGCCCACAGGACAGCCAGGTTCAGGACTTCAGCGCCCTGTTGGCGGATGCTGGCGGAGGCTTCCTGTGGATCGTCGTAGCAGGCGGAGATGAGGGTCGACAGACGGGCGGGGAGCCCCACTCGTTCGACGGCACGGACTGCGACGCCGATGATCTCGGACCGGAGGAGCGGTACAGGGGGGTCGGCCAGGTCGTGTTCTTCGTCTTCGCCATGATTGTTGGACTCGGCTCTGGTGTGCCGTGACCACAGATCATTGACAAGTCGGTACAAACGGGGAAGGCGGGGCGCCCTGGGGCCCCACATGTCGACAAGGAACCTCTCAGCGAGGGTTCCGGCATCGGTGCGGTTCAGTTCCAGAACCGGCATCAGGACATCCTGGTGCGGGTCAGGCAGATTGAGCAGCGCGGGTGGCCGGAACGCCTGTCGCTCCTGTTCGTCCAGGAACACGCCGCGTGCGGAGATGACCCGCTGGTGCAGGGACTCGTGACGCTCTTGGCACTCCTCCAACAGTTGGCCGATACGCAGCGCTGCCTTCAAGAGACGGGAATCCGTGCTGGTCAGCGCCTCCCGAATCTTTGTCAGCAGGTTCCGCTCGACTCTGAGACGCTCGTGTATGTGGTCTCTTGCCCTCCCAAGCTGATCCGGTACGGCTACCGCCCACTCCTCTTCCACGACCCGGAGATCACGGCGGGTCTGCCGGATGAGACGGTCCAATTCCTCGGCCAGCCTCATCGAGAGGAGTCTGGCGCGTTCGGCGGATCTGACCGCTGGTTCGAAGTCGTTGCGGGCCAGCTGCCGTTCCAGGATCAGTTCGGTCGCGACCTGTTCGTCTTCGACGTCGAAGTCCAGACCACCGATGAGCGCGTTGATCGCGTCTTTGGTCGCTCGTAGGACGTTCTCGTCCCGTGCCGGGTGGTCGTGCTCGACCAAGAGGGAGAAAGGCACTTCGCGCTGCCGATGGACGAGGTCAGGAGATGAGTAGTCGCTCGTCACATAACGGAACGGCACCTGGCGAGCCGACCGGTTCAACAGGGAATCCACCACGAAAACGGCAACATCCGAGTGCTCGTCAGGCGATCGGTCGGGAGCAGCCACTTCGGCAAGCTGGGACAGTGCCTGGATCACGTCTCCACGGGTCGCTTCCAGTTCGAACCCCTGTCGGGAGACCACCAGGTCTATAGCGGCCAAAGCCAGTGTCACGATGTCGTAGGTATCTTCAGGCCATCTGCGGCGCTGAGCTGCTTGCATGGCCTCGATAACGGGACTGAACCGCAGGAAGGCGGCTACCCGAGCAGGGAAGGAAGGCTCGTGCACGCTCAGGCCGTCGGTGCCGACCGTGAACGAGCCTGGCGCCTGTCCACCGACTTCTGGCCCGGTGTGCTCTTCTCCTGCCTCGTCGTCCTCTTCGAACAGGAACTCCATATGACCGCTCTCCGCCGTTCTGGCCTATCCACCCGGAATAGTAGAAGGAGGCCATGACATTTTCCGGAGTTTGGCCTGATCTGGCCTGATCATTTTGCTCTACTGTGTCCGGATCCCTGAAGGCTTCGTCGTTGGAGCCGAAGTCTGAGGTTCAGGTGTCCTGTGGCCTGGGGTGATGCTGTCGAAGTAGATGTGAGGCGCGGGAGGGAGCGGGGCGGAAGGCGATGCAAGGGCCCCTGGCCCCCCATTTTCGCGAACGTACGTTCTATTTTTCCAGAGCTGCGGACTCATGCTTGAGGACTCCGCAAAAATGACGGTGTGCCAAGCAGTGCCGAGATGAAGGGAAACGCCTTCGTAAGGCGGTCTCCTGTGATCGACTGGTGTCATGGCTCGAAGATTCCCGCCTCTGAGTTCTTGGCAGGTCGAAGTGCTCAGGTGGATCTCGAACGGGTGCCCTGCGGGTGGGATGCAGGGCTACACCTACAAGACCACTGCGGTCGCTCTTCAGGGACGGCGCCTGGTCGTGGTGAGCAAACGAGGGGGCACCTGGTCGGCCACCATCACACCGGATGGCAGGTACTACCTCCAACACGGGAACTACCGGTCGGCCGAGCAGCCGACCCGGCGATCAGTTCCACTGGACCCCGGAGCTTCGTCTGGCGCTTTGAAACCGGTGAGTGAAGGTGGTCCGGCTCCGGACGCGACAGTCCGTGCGATGAGGGCTGGCGCGGCCAGGAAACACAAGACGTTCAAGACCAAGCACGTCGAAACCCCGGAGACCTTCATGCGGTACCGAGTCATGGTGACACGTGTTCAGGTGGCGGAGAGGTACATCCGGGCTGCCGATGAAGAGGATGCTGCTCAGAAGGTCCGAGAGGAGTTCGACCGCCCCTACGGGTACTTCGGATCATGGAAGACCACAGCTTCTGAAGTGGAAGTGGTAGGGGCCGAAGAGACCGTCATCGTCCAACAGCCCCACCCACTGTCACCGGAGGGTCCACTCCTTCTGAGCTTGAAGGACACAGGCAAGGCCCTGGGACTCTCGTACTCCACCGTCTATGAGCTCGTCACCCGGGGGGAGATCGAACATGTGACGGTTGGAGCCCGGAAGTACATATCCCGTGAAGCGCTGGCCCACTTCATCCAACAGAACACGCACCGCGGCTACCACAGATGAACTTTGCGTACCTTTGGAACGAGGCATCTCCGGGGCATGCTCAGCGGCGCCACCACGAGGGCCGTCTCCGGTCGCGATAGTGCCAACGCTCTTCCTGTTCGTACCCCCTGCGGTTCGCTTCATCGGGCTCTGGCCTGTAGCGGTACTCGCGTCGCGGCCCATGCGGACTCCAATCGCCTAGGAATGGCCTCAATTCATCCGGTGATGGGTCGGCATCGAAGTCCTGGTTTCTCACGCCAGAAACCGAACGAACAGGGTCCCACTGCTCGGCCGTCTCCTCTCCCCAGCGGGCCCACCGCAGCAACAGCTCAGCTTGTGATGAGTCCTCGCAGCGGCCCGCTTCCTCCTCCAAGGCCTTGCAAAAACTCCGGATCTCGTTGACGGTGTGCCATGACTCCAGGGCCTCACGGAACAGCATGCTCCGTCTGGCAGCGACAGCCTGCTCCACCGCGCCGGCCATGGCCTCCTCCCAGTCGGCTCGCTCCTGCGCCTTCCGGCGCTCCTCCTGCTCTCTCCACTCTTGGAGTTGGCGCTCATGGGCCGCTTTGGCCTCGTCCGCAGCTTTCGATCGGTGCTCAAGTTCCGGGACCACATCACGGACCCGGTTCTCCAGGCGTCGCCGTCCCTGGTCGCTCCAGTCCGTGGTTTCGGCGTGCCTTTGGGGGGAGATCGTGAGCTGAAGGCGACCGGTCCATCTGAGTTCGTACACGGGGCGCGGCAACAAGTAGTGGTTGCCCGAGCGGTTTCTGAGTCGTGTGTCCGAGGGTTTCTCCAACCGCTCACGTTCTTCCACCACCGCCAAGTCGTACTGGTGTCCGCCGACCATGGTGAACAACGTGGTGCCTCTGCGCCTCTTTGCCAGGATGAGCCGGTAGCCCTTCCTGTTCAGAGCTTTGCCGAGGGATTCGATGACGGTCAGTGCTCGCGGGCGAAGGGCTTCTGAGACTCCCAGCGGAGAAGGATCACGCCGGAGCTCTTCGATGATGGCGGTCATGCCGGTGTACGTGCTGCCGTTGGTGATCCGGATCTTGTTCCACTCGGTCTCGCCACCGTTCGCCGGGTCGATCAGACAGATGACCAGGTCGCCTGTGCTGCGCCCTATGTACCTGAGAGATCTGCCCTCGGGTACGAGGTCGTACCGCTTGGCGCGGTCGATCGCCCTTCGGTAGCGCGCCCTGGTTTCCAGGTCCGGGCTTTCGACGCGGAGGACACCTCCTCCGGCGTTCAAGTCGGCGATCAGCTTTGCCGCATCGTTCGAAGAAGCGGGACGCGAAGTGAGGGCATTCTCCGGCGTTGTCCTCGCCGGACGTTCCCTCTCCTTGGCGTCACTCCCAGGGGAAGGCCTGTCCGGATGGTGCCCGTGCTCCAGATAGAAGCGGCCGGCATCGGTGAGGCGAGCTTGCCACTTGCCCTGCTTCTTGCCCGCGGTGACCAGACCTCGGTCGCGGAGTGCATAGGCCGACCGGCGGTACCTGGCCCCTTCCTGGCCGCCGAGGTCGACGCCTTCGGCGATTTTGGACAGTACGGAGAGCTGTAGTTCATTGAGTGGATCCCAGCGACGCATAGCCCTTCCTTCCGGCTCCGAGGCCGCCCTTCCGCCTTGGGAGACACCGGAGACCCGGGGTATGAGTGCTCCGAACCTACAGCAGTGAGCAGTGGCGAGCCGGGGCAACCGAAAAACGGAGATGTCTCCGTTGAGAAGAAGCCGGGGAGACCCCGTCCTGGGTTGTCGACCCGAGTTGCCGAAGGTCTCTCATCGGTTACGGCAACGTTCCTGGTCTCGGGAGTGCCGGTGGCCGACCTTTTTGCTCTGAGGCAGGGGTATCCGGGACGGGGCCGTTGTGGTTCGGCTTGAACCAGGGCCGCATCTGCATGGGCAGAGGAACTGAGAACTCCTGCGCAGGAGGAGATCCTTGCGGACCCGGGCGAGGTGGTCGAGACTGCCACGTTCGTGGCAGCCCAACACCGTCTTTCGGAAACGAAGAATGGCCCCAATGAAGAAGGGTCTCTATGAGATACAGGGCGAGCCGGATGTTCAGGTGAGGGTGCCCCTGCAGAGGCGGTTCGGGTTGCCGAAAAGTCGGCAACCCGTTGTGGCCAGCGTGAATCCCCTTGCCGACCGTTGGTGGTACACAGTGGTACGGGGGTGGACCATGGTGGTACGCGTGCGGACCAATCTGGTACTCCCCTTGAGCGGACTGTGGATCCGCACAGTTTGGTGGCCCGTCGTGGTTACCCTTTTCAGGCCTCGCATAGGTCAGGTGGTACAGGGCCGCTAAGGGGTTTGCCGGTTCTGTACCCCCGTCTTCCGCGACCTGCTCTGGCTGAACCACGTCACCGGAACGGCCTGAACCGCTCTCACCCAGCCAGGCCAATATGGACCACTTGATGCCCGCAAGGCCGGTTGAGTATCTTGCCGATCCCTGGTTGATCGCTCCCCTTGCCCGCAGCTCCGAGGCGTTCCGGAGCCGGAGAAGGGTGCCGCCTCGGAAGGTTGACACCGAGGTTGTCACGACGGTTAACACCATGGTTGACCGGGCGCTACAGGTGCCACTACAGGATCGTGTTCAGTCTTTCCACACCCTTCGATCACCGCAAAGCCTGGCGGCGCAAGGGATGCAGCGGTGTCGTCAAAGTCCGACATTTTCTTATCTTGCCTTACGCAAGAGAAAAGATCCTCATCTTCCTTCTTGTTTTCCCTGCTCCACCCAGACCGTGATTTCATCCTGCATTCCTGCTCTATCCTCCCCTGTGGTTTCCTCCTGTCTTTGCACTCCCCCTGGCTCTGCTGCTTCTCAACCGCCTGTCTTGCTTCAGCTCCTTGTCCATCTACGTACCCTCGCCTCCTTTTCATCAGATCATCTGTGTACCCGGACGTGCCCTCATGCCGAGACGCCCCCGAACGCTTCATGGAAGCTCAGTCCAACTCAAGCCTTCAGGTGGACACTGAGGGCTTCGGTGGAGTGCACCCAAGGGAGTTCTGCGGGCGTGAGGCGGGAGTCCACCAGCGTCGGCCTGAAGGGCGCTCGGGGCGCACCTGTCCGTGATAAGGCCCGGGCTCAGGGAAGAATCTTTTCCTCGTAGAAGCGAGAGAGAGGGGGCTGTTTCTCCTTTCCCGGAGCAACGCATCCTGCTCCAGGTGTCCAGGGATCTTTCGCTGAAGTGCGTCACAGGCTCGCCCTCGGAGGGCTTACCCCTTACGACGGGATCCCTACGCCGAGGAGGACGACGGTTTGCCGATCCGCACCATCGAGGCCAGCGTGCTGGCCCAGGAGGCGATGGCGGTGCTCTACCAGCACCGTCTGGTCACCAGCCACCAGTTGGCCCGCCTGCTCACCCCGGACACGGCCTCACCCCGCTACATGCTTCACGTCCTGCACCACCTGGGACGCCGGGGCCTGGCCGACCGAGTGGTTCCCCCGGGGCGCCGACCCCATCGCTGGTTCCTCACCCTTGCCGGGGTACGCGCCGTGCAGGAGGCCGACCAGGTGCCGGCGCGTCCCTATCGGATGAGCCCAGAACGCGCTGCCGGCCCGCTCGCAGAGCACATGCTGGCGGTGGTGGAGACAGGGCTGGCCTTCTTCGAGCAAGCCCGCGCCCTGGGGGATGAATTCCAGCCCCTGTACTGGATGCCGGAGGTGGCGCATCGGTACACCAAGGGCGGCGGCAGGTTCACCGACACCCACGTGATCAGCGACGCCCTGGTGCACTATGTCGCCGTCCGTTCCGACGGATCCCGCGTTCACTACCAGTTTTTGGTGGAGGTGGACCGGGCCACCATGCCCGTGTCCCGGCTGGCGGCCAAGCTCGTGGCCTACGCCCGCTACTTCGACCACCAGCCCCTGCGCAAACACAGGAGCGCCTCGAGCGGGGCGGCACGTCCGGCGTGGCAGAAGCGGTATCCGCGCTTCCCACGAGTGCTGCTGGTCCTGGACGGGGCCAACGAGCGGCGCTTGGCCAACCGTCGAAGTGACCTGGCGGTGCACGTGCAGGCATCTCCGTACCTGACGGTTGACCGGCCGGGATTCGAGCTCGGGTGCGCCACCATGCCGGACCTGGTGGCGCAAGGGCCGCGGGCGCGGATCTGGGTCGATCTCATCAACCCAGGGGAAGGCGATGAGAGGTACCTGGATTTCACGCTGACGACAGGGCCGCGCGGCAGCTGAGGCGAGAGCGTGACCGTGGCCGGATAACGCAGTGACCCAGGCGTAGCGGTCGGGGGTGCGGGCGCCGTAGCGCCCGCACCCCCGACCCGTCGTTCCCTCCGCTGCACGCTGCACCAGTGGAACCGGTCGGCGCCAGGGAGCCGTGCCCCAGTGGCTACGCGGTAGCCGCCGTCGTGCTGCGGTAGCGAACGTTGCTGAGTGCTTCTAGGGCGCTGTCGTCGGCTTCGGGCAGGGTGTGCAGGTAGCGCTCGGTCGTGGTGATGGAGGCGTGTCCCAACCGGTCTCGAACCACGGTGAGGTTGGCGCCTCCGGCAAGGAGCCACGAGGCATGGGCATGCCGTAGCTGGTGGGGCGTCAAAGACTTCGGCAACCCGGCTTCCTTCCTTGCCGGGTGCCAGATGTTCTTGCGGAACCAGTCGGCGGGGATGTGCCCGTCGGTGGTGACCTTACGCCTACGGCGGGGCTTGTCCTTGCCTTCGGCGCGCCGGACCGCTCGGTAGTGGGCGAACGCGGCACGGCAGTACTGGCAGCGGCACCTGCCGTTGGTGTAGGCCGTGGTCGTGCCGTGCTTGTACCTCTTCCCTGCGTCATTGGGCGCGGTGAGCCCGAGGTCCGCTCCGTCGGGCACTCCGGGCACCGGAGCGTCGTCTTCCTGCTCGGGGAAGGAGAAGAGCAGGTCGTCGTCACGGATGCCGTTGGCCAGGGCGAAGGCCAGGACCTGCGTGATGAGGGGTCGGCTCAGCTTGAAGCGACGGAACTTGCGGTCCTTGGGGTACTCCTTCACGAGGAAACGTCCGCCGGTCGGGTGGGACTTCGCGGTGAGTTCCACGACGGAGCGGCTGACGGTGAGGATGCCCGTGGCCCGGTCGATGTCCCTGAGCCGGACCTCGCTGAGTTCCCCCCACCGCAGTCCGGACTCGATGTCGAACTCCACCAGGAGTCGGAACCGCTCGCCCTCGATCGCGTCGTGGAAGTCGGAGAACTGCTCGGGGGTGATGATCTCGAACTGCTTCTTGCCGACCGTCGGCAAGACCACTCCCTTGCAGGGGTGGGTGAAGATGACCTGGTTGACGACGGCCGAGGTGAAGATGGCCGACAGGATGGTGGTCATGCGGTGGATGGAGGACGCGGCCAGGCCCTCCTTCTGGCACTGCCGGACCCAGCTCTGGATGTGCTGGGGCAGGATCTCGTTCATGCGCATCTTGCCGAACTCGGGGATGAAGCGCTTGTTGACGGCATAGGTGACGTTCTGTCTCGTGGACTCCTCCATGACGTGGTTGGGCAGCCAGGTGTTCAGGACGAAGTCGGCGAAGCGCTGACGTCCGTGCTTGGTGCTGGTGACGCGCCCCTCGGCGACCTTGGCCTCGGCTCGCTGCCATGCCTTGTCGGCTTCCTTCGCGGTAGCGAAGGTGCCCGCCGACCGCTCGTCTCCCTTAATGTCGATGTAGTACGCGGTGAAGCGTGTTCCGCCCCTGGCGCTGGTGCGGGCGCGTGAGAATCCCACGTGGACAGACCCCTGTTCTTGACCGTGATCTGACCGTGTGACCGTGCGGTAGGGCGCGGCACCCGGCGTCACTCGGCGAACGGCAGGAAGCCGCTCAACAGGGGGAAGGCCGTTCTGGAGGAGTCTGTGACGGGTCTTCTCAGCGGTCGAATCATCGCTGATAAGGATGAGGCCCCAGGTTCAAGTCCTGGTACGCCCACACTGTCTGCACAGTCGAGAGCCTTGCTCCTCCACCCGGAGGGCAGGGCTCTTTCCCTTTTCCGGGCCGCCCGGGCGCGGGGTCCTTCGCGGCGCCCGGGCCGGAACCCCTGCTCCCGGCGGGTGGGGCGCCGGGTCGACAACGCGTCGAATCGCCATGTCGACCCGGCGCCGGCGGCCGGCTCCGGTCCGGGCGGCCGCCGCCCGGTCACTCCTCGCCGGAGCGCAGGTCCACCACGGCCCAGTCGCCGCCGTTGTTGATGACGAGGCACGTGTAGTCGGTGGGCACCTCCGAGTCGTAGAAGTCGCCCGATTCGACGCTGCCGGCGACCTCGTACTGCCACAGGTCCTCGTCGTCATCGTCGACCACGGTGACCTCGGAGGACGCGCCGAACTCGACGGAGCCGGGCGGCTCCGCGTCCCGGCTGATGTGGTTCTCGCACTCGGCCCGGGCGTTCTCGGCGGTGGGCTCGGAGCCGCCGCAGCCGGTGAGGGCCAGGACTGCGAGGAGGGCTGCGGGGGCGAAGCGGGTGGGGCGCATGGTGTTCCGATCAGGCGAAGTGCGTTCTGGGAGGGGAGACGCCCGCCGTCGCGCCGTGGTTCACCTGTTCGAAGGCGCAGTCCCTGGTCGGAGGGGGTCGTGCCGCCGCTTCCGCCGCCGCTCCGCCTATGCCGCCGGGGTGCGCGGAGAGGTCATCCGCCGCAGGACGACCCCGAGAACTCGGCCGTCCGGGACGGGGCCCCACACCCGCGAGTCCGTGCTGTGGCCGGTGTTGTCGCCCAGGACCACCAGGTGCCCCGGGGGTACCGTGCCGCCCCTGGCGGGAACGGAGGCGGGGACGGGGTCGCCGGGCAGTGCCGCGACCCGCTTGACCACCCAGGGCGGTACGGAGCCCATGATCAGGGCGAGGTCCCGGAGGTCGCCCGTGTCGGGCCGGCCCAGGACTGCCACGTCCCCCACACGCAGCCGCTTCGCGGGGACCCTGCGCACGAGCACCCGGTCGCCGTGGTGGAAGGCGGGCTCCATGCTGTGCCCGACCACGTCCACGGCGACCAGCGTGCGGTTGGCCCATAGGAGCAGGGCGAGCGGGGCCGCCGCCGCGATCCCGGCGGCGGCGAGGAGCACCGCCGTCACGGCCGTGCCGCCTTCCGGAGCGGTTCGGGCGCGGTCACGGTCATGGTCGGTGCTCCTCGGCGGCCGAGCGGGTCAGCAGGGCCTGTAGTAGGTGCAGGTGACGGGGGTGCTACCGGGCGGGTCGCAGCAGTAGCGGCGGATGCAGGGGGAGGTCACCGGCGCGTACTGGTACCAGCAGTAGGGATTGGCCGCCGCCTTGGTCTTGGGGACGATGCGGGCGAGCAGCCGGTCGCCCAGGGAACCGATCATGGGGTCCTCTCCGGTCGTTGCGGTCGGGGGGTCAGCAGGGGCGGTAGGAGGTGCACTGGACCCCGACGTGCCCGCCGATGTTGCAGCAGGTGCGCCGGATACAGGGGGAGCTGATGGGGGCGTACTCGTACCAGCAGGAGGCGGCGCCGGCCGCGGTCCTGGGGACGACGCGGGCGAGCAGCCGGTCGCCCAGCCTTCCGATCTTCCCGAACATGACACTCCGTTTCCGGGCCACGGCTCCGCGGCCCCGTACCGGGCCTCCGGTGTGCCCCGGAGGCCGACGACCACGGTAGGGAGGCCGGATACATCCGGGATACACGTGCGATACACGCGGGGGCGGGCACCGGCCCGCCCGGCCGTCCCACCGGGCTGCGAGCATCCCGTGTATGCGAAACGACGACACCCCCGCGGGCGGCGAGGGCCCGGCCGCCCTCCCGGCCGCCCCGGAAGAACTGCTGGAACGGCTCGCGGAGCGGTTCGAGGAGCTCGGCGACGAGCGCGGCGCGGAACTGGCCGAGGACCTGTACGAGCGCTCCCCCGCGGTGATGCGGGAGCTGGCCGGGCACGTCTCCGGCGCGGGGGACCCGGAGGCCGCGGCCCTGGTCGAGGCCCTGTGGACCGCCCTGGCCGACGACGGGGTCCTGGAGGCGGCCCGCTACGAGGACGGGGGGATCGCCGGGGCGGAGGCCTGGCTGCGCCGGGCCGCCGAGGCGGGGCACCCGCCCGCCATGTCCGCCCTGGCCGGCCTGCTCTTCGACCTGGGGCGGCACCCCGGCGCCGAACTCTGGTGGCGCAGGGCCGCCGCGCACGGGGACACCGGGGCCGCCGGCGGCCTGGGCGCCCTCCTGGAACGGGAGCGGCCCGCGGAGGCCGAGGAGTGGTACCGGGTGGCGGCCGACGCCGGGTCCGGGTTCCACATGTTCGTCCTGGGGAACCTCTGCCGCGGCCGGGGCCGCCTCGACGAGGCCGAGGACTGGTACGCCGCGGCCGCGGCCGCGGGCCCGCCGCGCGCCGAGGACGCCGCCTACAACCTGGGGGTGCTGCTGGCGGTGCGCGGCCGCGCGGACGAGGCACGGGAGTGGCTGTGCCGGGCCGTGCGGGAAGGCGTCCCCGACGCCCGGATCCACCTGGCACTGCTGGAACGCGGGAGGGGGCGGGCGGAGGAGGCCGCGGAATGGCTGCGGCGCGAGGCGGAGGAGGGCTCCTCGCGCTTCGCCGCGGCGCACCTGCTGGCCGAGTGGTCCGCCGGCGCGGGCGACACCGGCCGGGCCGACGCCTGGCGGCGGCGCGCCGACCGGGGAGGCCCCGGGGAGATGGTCCGGCTGGGGGTGGTGCTGGACGAGCACGGCCTCGCGGACGAGGCCCGGGAGTGGTGGCGGCGCGCGGGCGGGCAGGGCGACGCCCGGGTCCGGATGGACCTCGGCTCGCTCTTCCACGGCAGGGGGCTGCAGGACGAGGCGGAGCACTGGTACCGCGCCGCGGCCGAGGTGGACGACTGCGGGGCGGCGGCGATGTACCTGGGCGAGCTGCTCCGGGAGAGGGGCCGGACCGGGGAGGCGGCCGACTGGGCGCGGCGCAGCGCGGCGGAGGGGCAGCCCGGTGGGGTCCTGCTGCTCGGCCGCCTGCTGGCGGAGCTGGACCGCGCGGACGAGGCCGCGGAGCGGCTGCTCCCCGCCGCGGAGGAGGGGGTGCCTGCCGCCGGCCACCTGCTCGCCGGGCTCCTGGCCGCCCGGGGGGAGGACGCCGGGGCCGAGGAGTGGTTCCGCCGCGCGGCCGAGACGGGGGCGCCGGAGTACCTGGGCGACCTCGGCGTGTTCCTGCTGGAACGGGGGCGCTCGGCGGAGGCCGAGCCATGGCTGCTCCGCGCGGTCGACGCGGCGCAGGACCCGGACCGCCTCGGTATCGGGGAACCGGGGGACCTCACCGCCCTGTACGGGCTCGGCCTGCTGTGCGCGGGGCAGGGGCGCGCCGACGAGGCGTTCGCCTGGTTCGAGAGGGCCGCCGAGGCGGGCGTCCCCGGGGCGGCGGACCGGTTCGCCGCCCTGCTCGACGATCGCGGGCGCACCGCGGAGGCCGCCGGGTGGCGCGCCCGGGGCACGGCGGCGGGGGCCTGAGGGGCGGGTCGGCCGGGTTCCGCGCGCCGTGTCGACAAAGCGCCGTGTCACCGTGTCGGCCTGTCCCCGTATCGGCCCGGCGACCTGTCGATCCGGCGGCGGCCGTGTCCGCGGCCGAGAGAGAACCGCGGGGGGAGTGCGCACGTCGAAAGGGCGTCGGTCTCCCGCCCCGAGCCCCTGACCTGAAAGCGAGATCCCCTTGTCGTACCCGCACCCCCGACAGCCCACGGCCGCGCCCCGTTACCGCTCACGGGTCACGGTGGCCCCGCTCGTGCGCGCCCTCGGCTTCCTCATCCCCCTCCCCCTCATGGCGATCGCGTCGCTCGGCTACATCAATTTCGAGTTCTGGCAGGCGACCTTCTACGTGTTCCTGGCACTGGGGATCGGGCTGCTGCTGAGCGCCCTGGTCTCGCGGGTGGCCTCGGTCCGCGTGGAGGTGCGCGACGGTGTCCTGACCCTGTCCAAGGTGCCGCTCGCGGAGGTGCTGCTGCTGGGGATGGGCGAGATCCCCGAGAGCGAGCGCCTGCGGCTGCCCGTCGCGGAGATCTCCTACGCGGGCTCGGCCCGCTTCCGGCTGCGCGACATCACGCTGCGCACCGACGGGAACTTCACCAAGCGCCGCGCCGGAGGGGGCATGGAGTTCGTGACCCGGGACGGCCGGTACCTGGTCGCCCGGGTCAAGGACGCGGACGGCCTCAAGCACGCCCTGCTGGCGCACGGCATGCACCCCGCCGCCCTCCAGGTGCCCTTCCCGCCGGGGATCGGGAGCCCGGAGACGGTCCGCGAGCAGCGCGCGTACCACCCCGGCCCCCCGGTCCCCCCGCCGTACGGCCGCTGAACCCGTCCGGAGCCGGGGCCCGGAACCCGCCGGGACCGCGTGTCGACAGGGGGACATGCGGTCCCGGCGACTCGTCGACGGGGCCGCCCCGAAGGACCGCTCTCAGATCCCCGCGTAGTCGCCCCAGCCCGTTTCGCCGGACATCAGCTCCCGCCAGGTGGGCCACCGCTCCCCCGTGTGCTGCCGCAGGAGCTCCCCCGGGGTGCTGAACGGCGGCGCCTTGCCCGGGTCGGCGAGGGCCTGGCCGACGATCGCGTCGTGGAGCGCGGCGGCCGCGCGCAGGCGGGGCAGCACCGCGTGGACCCGGTCGGCGTACCCCTCGGGCAGGGCGGGGCCCTCCGGTCCCAGGTCGTACCCGGCGCCCGCGGTCACCAGGGCGATCTCGGGCCGCTTGCGGATCGCCACGTCGAAGCACAGGTGCAGGGCGACGGCGTCCCAGACCACCTCGACCCGGTCGGCGGCCACGCCCCGGTCGTGAAGGAAGGCGGCGGCCGTGTCGGCGCCGTCGATGTCGAACCGCCCGCCCCGGTCCCCGTGCGGGGTGAGGCCGATGTCGTGCAGTACGCAGCCGAGGAACAGCAGCTCGTCGTCGTAGTCGTGGTCGGGGCGCAGCCCCTGCCGCTCCCCCAGGAACCGGCCGTAGAGATAGCTGCGCATGCTGTGGTTGAAGATCGCCGGGGACTCCGTGTCGCGGGCCAGGCGCAGGGCGTCGAGCGCGAGATCGGTGCGGGGGAACGGCAGGTCGCCGTAGGTGTCCATCAGGCCTCCATCCTTCAGATTGCCTGAAGCATACGCTTACCTTCAGGCTGTCTGAAGGCGGGGCGGGGTCGGGGGTAAGCCCTGAACGAAAGTGGGGTGACGGGACGACTCGGGCGCGGTAGAACGGCACGGAGACCGACGCACGACCCCGAGGAGTCCTGACCTTGACCGAGACCGAGAACCCGTTCTTCGAACCCAGCGGTCTGCCCTACGGGCTCCCCGACTTCGCGAACATCCGCGAGGAGCACTTCGTCCCCGCCTTCGAGCGCGGCATGGCCGAGCAGCTCGCCGAGATCGAGGCGATCAAGAACGACCCGGCACCCGCCACCTTCGAGAACACCCTGGTCGCCCTGGAGCGCTCCGGCGCGATCCTGCGCCGTGTCTCGAACGTCTTCTTCACCTTCACCTCCTCCGACGCCTCCGACCGCGTCCAGGAGATCGAGACGGAGATGATGCCCCGGCTGAGCGCGCACGCCGACGCCATCACACTCGACCGCGCCCTGTGGGAGCGGATCGAGCAGGTGACCGCCGAAGGCCCCGAGGACGAGGCGCTCCTGGAGCGCTACCGCACCGACTTCGTCAAGGCCGGCGCCCGGCTCGACGGCGACGCCCAGGAGCGGCTGCGGGAGATCAACGGCGAGCTGGCCCGGCTGTCCACCGAGTTCGGCCAGAACGGGGTGACCGCCGCCACCGAGTCCGCGCTGGTCGTGACCGACGCCGCCGCGCTGGACGGCCTGGACGGCGACCGCGTCGCCGCGGCCGCCCGCGAGGACGGCACCTACGCGCTGCCGCTGCACAACACCACCCTGCACCCCCTGATGGCCCGCCTCACCGACCGGTCCGTGCGCGAGCGCCTCTTCCGGCTCAGCGTCGACCGGGCCCCGGAGAACACGGAGATCGCCGCCCGAATGGCGGTGCTGCGCGCCGAGCGCGCCGCCCTGCTCGGCTACGCCGACCACGCCTCGCACAAGGTCGCCGACCAGACCTCCAAGACCCCCGAGGCGGTCGAGGAGCGGCTGGGCGCCATGGTCGAGCCCGCTGTGCGCAACGTCCTGCGCCAGACCGAGGAGCTGGCGGAGCTGGCCGGGCACCCGATCGAGCCGTGGGACTGGCCGTTCTACGCCGAGCAGGTGCGCCGCGACCGCTACGAGGTGGACGAGGCGGCACTGCGCCCGTACTTCGAGCTCGACCGGGTCTACACCGACGGCGTCTTCCACGCCGCCACCGCCCTGTACGGCATCACCTTCGCCGAGCGCGCCGACCTGTCCGGCTACCACCCGGACGTGCGCGTGTGGGAGGTGTTCGACACCGACGGCTCGGGGATGGGCCTGTTCCTGCTCGACCCCTACGCCCGCCCCACCAAGCAGGGCGGCGCGTGGATGCACAACCTGGTGGAGCAGTCCGAGCTGCTGGGGCAGAAGCCGGTGGTGGTCAACAACCTCAACATCACCAAGCCGGGCTCGGGGCCGACCCTGCTCACCCCGGACGAGGTCAACACCGCCTTCCACGAGTTCGGGCACGCCCTGCACGGGCTGCTGTCGGCGGTGCGGTACCCGCGCCTGGAGGGCACCGAGGTGCCGCGCGACTTCGTCGAGTTCCCCTCCCAGGTGAACGAGATGTGGGCCAACCACCCGCAGATCCTGGCGAACTACGCCCGCCACCACGAGACCGGGGAGCCGGTGCCCGCCGAGCTCATCGAGAAGCTGGCCGCGGCCGAGCGCTACGACCAGGGCTTCGCGACGGTCGAGTACCTGGCGGCGGCGCTGCTGGACTGGTCCTGGCACCGGATCGCCCCCGGGCAGGAGGTGGACCCGGGGACCTTCGAGGCGCAGGCGCTGGAGAGGTGGGGCCTGGCCCTGGACCTGGTCCGCCCCCGCTACCGGACCGCGTACCTCCAGCACTGCTTCGCGGGCGACTACCACGCGGGCTACTACTCCTACGTGTGGAGCGAGGTCCTGGACGCCGACAGCGTGGAGTGGTTCAACGAGAACGGCGGCCTCACCCGGGAGAACGGCGACCGCTTCCGCCGGTACGTGCTCTCGGTGGGCGGCAGCGTCGACCCGATGCGCGCCACCGCGGAGTTCCTGGGCCGCGAACCGCGCCTGGAGCCGCTGCTCCGCCGCCGCGGCCTGGCCTAGGCCGCGCTCTTTCGAACCTCCGCTCCGCTGCGGCCCGCCCGTCGAGCGGCGGAAGGCCCTCAACGGACGGCCCACGGCCACAGGCTTTCCCCGAGGGCCGCTTCTCCGGGACCTCCGCAAACCCCCGGCGGCGCGGGAGAGCGTTCGAGGAACAGGCACTAGGAGCTTCCGCGGGCCGGTCCCCTCCCGGGGGGACCGGCCAGGGGCAGCCGGAGGGTGAAGGCCGTGCCCTCCCCGACCGTGCTGCTCACCGCCACCGTCCCGCCGTGCAGCTCCACCAGCCCGCGCACGATGGCCAGCCCCAGTCCGCTGCCGCCGGTGCGCCGGTTGCGGGACTTGTCCGCCCGCCAGAACCGGTCGAACACGTGCGGCAGGTCCTCCCGGGCGATGCCGACCCCGGTGTCGCTCACCCGGAGCACCGCCTCGGAGCCCGCCCGGTGCGCCTGCACGGTCACGGTCCCGCCCTCCGGGGTGTGCCGCAGCGCGTTGCCGACCAGGTTCCCCAGCACCTGGAGCAGCCGGGTGCGGTCGGCCACCAGGGTCACGTCGCGGACCTCGGGGACCAGCCGCACCCCGGCCTCCTCCGCGCGCAGCCCGTGGCCCGCGACCACCTGCTCGACCAGCGGGCCGGCCTCCACGGGCTCCGGGTCCAGGCGCAGCCGCCCGGCGTCGGCCAGGGCGAGGTCCTGGAGGTCGTCGATGACCGCCTGGAGCAGCAGGGTCTCCCCCAGCAGCATCCCCATGCGGTCCGGCTCGGGGTCGACCACCCCGTCCTGGACGGCCTCCAGCCAGCCGCGCAGGTTGCTCAGCGGGGTGCGCAGCTCGTGCGACACGTCGCTCACCATGGCCTTGCGCTGTTCCTCGGCCCGCTCCAGGTGCTCGGACATCTCGTTGAACGCCTCCGCCAGGCGGCCGATCTCCCCGGAGTCGCGGACCTCCACCCGGGCCGGGCCGCCGCCCTCGCGCATCCGGTTGACGGCGTCGGTGAGCGCGTGGACGGGGCGGAGCAGCCGGGTCGCCAGGGTCGTGCTCACCACCACGGTCAGCACCAGCACCAGCACCACCACCCCGCCCACGCGCAGCACGCCCTCGCGGGACAGGGAGGGCCCCGCCGCGGCGTCCTCCGCGGGGTCGTCGATGAAGAGCAGCGCGGCCGGGGCCACGTAGGGGTCGAGCTGGGCGCGGCGGGCGGCGTCCAGGCAGGGGGCCGCCTCCGGCGGCACCTCGACCCGGGAGCCGGTCAGGCTCCCGGTGCCGGAGGGGTCGGGGGCGTGGGACGGTGCGGGCTCCCAGGGGCTCTGCGGGTCCTGGGGGACCTCCCACGGGACCTCCTCGCCCGGTGCCGGGGCGTCCGGGACGATGGAGGGCTCCCCGCCGGGGAGCGGCTCCTCCGCCCCGGAGTCCTCCCCCGCCCCCTCCTCGGGCGGGGCGGCGCCCGGGTCCTCCGACGGCGACACGTTGCCGGGGTCCTCCGGAGCGGCCGGGGCCCGGGCATCGTCCGCCGCCTCAGGGGGATCGGCCGGCGGGGGGCCCGTGATCACGAGGCCCCCGGTGCGGCCGTCCATGGCGTACACGAGGTCCGTCCCGGAGTCGGGCGCGCAGTCGGCGGCCAGGGCGTTCAGGTCGGCCAGGGCCTCCTCCTCGCCCCCCACCGGCCGGTCCAGGGCGTCGAGGCCGCAGTCGTCCCACATGTACGCGTCGGCCTGCTCCGTCTCGACCACGGGGCGCCCCGTCGGCCCGGTCACCGCCTCCGCCGCCACTCCGTACAGCGTCCGCAGGCAGTCCGCGCCCTGCTCCGCGTCGGCGCGCAGCAGGGCGCGCTCGTGGTCGGTCAGGGCGAAGGGGCCCACCGCCCGCGGGTCGATGCGGTCTCCGCTCTCGGCGGCCAGGGTCACGTCCACCGCCAGCGCGTCCACCACCGACGACGTCCGGGGCGGCAGCGGCGGGGCGTCCCCGGCGGCCCCCTGCGGGGGTTCCGCGGCGAGGAGGGCGGAGTCGGCGATCACGGCCCGGCCCTCGGTGGTCAGGACGATCCGGCGGCCGGTCTCGCCGGCCAGGGCCCGGACGGTCTCCTCGACCCCCTCCCACCCACGGTGGGTCGCCGCGTAGCCGACGAGGGTGTCGTGGATGTGGGTGTCCACCGCCAGGGTCTCCCCCTGCTGGACGTTGATGGACTCCGAGGTCCGCTGCACCGACAGCCAGGCCGTCGCGGTGATCGAGCAGACCGCCACCAGGACCGAGCCCGTCAACAGGCGGAACAGTAGGCCGTGCCGGAGCGAGACCCGCCGTCCGGACCGGTTCCGCCCGGAGCGGTCCCGCCCGGGCCGCCGGCGCTCAGCGGCCACGTTCGGGCCCCACCAGCTTGTAGCCGACCCCGTAGACGGTGACCAGCCGGACCGGTCGCCGCGGGTTCGGCTCGATCTTGCGGCGCAGGTTCTTCACGTGGACGTCGATGGTGCGCTCGGTGATGTACCCGCTGATCCCGTGGATCAGCTCCAGCAGCTGGGCCCGGCTCAGCACCCGGCCCGGCCGGGCGGCCAGGGCCCGCAGCAGCTGGAACTCCACGGGGGTGCACTCCACCGGCTCCCCGTCCACCAGGACCGCGTGCCGGGCCGGGTCCACGGTGATCGGCCCCGCGTTCAGCACCCGCTCCTCGTCCCGGACCGGGGTGCGCGAACGCCGCAGCAGCGTGCGCACCCGCGCCATCAGCTCGCGCGGGCTGTAGGGCTTGGTGACGTAGTCGTCGGCGCCCAGGTCGAGCCCGGCCAGCAGGTCCTCCTCCGTGGAGCGCGCGGTGAGCAGCAGCACCGCCACGTCGGACTCCGCGCGCAGCACCCGGCACGCCTCCAGACCGCTCATCACCGGCATCATCACGTCCATCACGATCAGGTCGGGGCGGTCGCGGTGGTGCTCCTCCAGCACGGCGCGACCGTTGTGGACCACGCGGACCGCGTGGCCCTCGTGCTCCAGATAGCGCCGGATCAGCTCGGCCTGGTTCACGTCGTCCTCGGCTACCAGGACATGCGCGCACACGTGGAGGACCTCCGTTCGCCGATGGGGGGAGAGGGCCCCCGACACGGACGATCGTACGGGCGCCGCCCGCCGGCCCGGCGGGGCCGGAAGAGGTCTCCCCAGGTCGGAACACAGGACGCACACGGCGGCCACACGGGTTCTTCACATTCCTCGTCCACTCTTCATGGCGTCCGGCACGGAGAGCCCGGCCGGACCACCCCGACCGGATGGACCCCATGCGCCGATCCCTGATGCCCCGCGGAGCCTCCGTGGCCCTGCCCGCCCTGGCCGCCGCCGCGGTCCTGGCCGCGGCCACCGCCTGCTCGTCCGCTTCGGACTCCCCGGAGGAACCCTCCGGCACGTCCGGGCGGGCGGAGGAGTCCGCGGCACCCGAGGGCTCCTACATCGCCACGGCCGTCGGCGACGAGGTCGAGGTCCGCTCCGAGCCGGACGGCGGCGAGGTGGTGCACACCCTCGCCAGCCCGAACGACTTCGGCGCGGACCGCACCTTCCTCGTCCGACAGGTCCGGGGCGGCTGGCTGGAGGTGCTGCTGCCGGTGCGGCCCAACGGCTCCACCGGCTGGATCGAGGCCGACGACGTCGAACTCACCGCCACCGCGTTCCGCGTGGAGATCGACATGTCGGAGTTCTCCTTCACCGTCGTCGAGGGCGGGGAGGAGCTCCGGACCGGCCCGATCGGCATCGGGACGAGCGAGACCCCGACACCGCCCGGTGAGTACTACTTCACCGAGCTGCTCCGGCCCTCGGACCCCGCGGGCGCCTACGGCGCCTACGCCTTCGGGCTCAGCGGGCACTCCGACACCCTGGAGACCTTCGCGGGCGGGCCCGGACAGCTCGCGGTGCACGGCACCGACGACGAGTCGGGCCTGGGCGGCGAGGTCAGCCACGGCTGCATCCGGGTCTCCAACGAGGACATCACCTGGATGGCCGAGCGCCTGCCGCTGGGAACCCCGGTCGAGATCACCGAATGACCGCTCACCGAGCGGACCCCCGAACACCCGACAGCGAGAACGACAAGAGGTCGACCATGCGAGTGAAGTCCCGGATGCTCATCGTCGCCGCCATGGCGGCGGCCTTCTTCGGCGCCGCCCCGGCGCTCGCGTCGGACGACGCCCCGGCCGAGCCGGCCGCCGTCGCCACCCCGGCCCCGACCCCCGGCGACGGAGGCCACCCCGGCGTTCCGACCGACCCGCCCACGGAGGAGGGGAACGCGCCCGTGGACCCGGGCGACCCGGCCCCCGTGCCCTCCGAGATGCCGCAGGACGACCCGTGGGACCCCGACACCCCCAGCGCGGTCCCGGCCCCGCCCATCGCGGAGGACCCCAACTACACCGGCTGACCCCCGGGTCCGCGGCCCCGGGGCGGGCCGCGGACCGGGAACGGCGCCGCGTCGGGTAATCCTCTGAGCATGGAGAACACCGACGCCCACATCCGGGTCCGCGGCGCGCGGGTGCACAACCTGCGCGCCGTGGACGTTTCCCTGCCCCGCGACGCGCTCGTCGCGTTCACCGGGGTGTCCGGGTCCGGCAAGTCCTCGATCGCGTTCGGCACCCTGTACGCCGAGGCCCAGCACCGCTACCTGGAGTCGGTCGCGCCGTACGCGCGCCGCCTCCTCCAGCAGCTGCCCGCGCCGGACGTCGACGGCATCACCGGGCTGCCGCCCGCGGTGGCCCTGGCCCAGGCCCGTTCGGTCCCCTCGGGGCGGTCCACGGTGGGCACCCTGACCGCGGTCTCCAATTCGCTGCGCATGCTCTTCTCCCGGGCGGGGACCTATCCGCCCGGGGCCGAACACCTGGATTCCGACTCCTTCTCCCCCAACACCGCGGTCGGCGCCTGTCCCGTCTGCCACGGGGAGGGCGTGGAGTACGAGGTCACCGAGGGGTCGCTGGTCCCCGACCCGTCCCTGAGCATCGCCGACGGCGCCATCGCGTCCTGGCCCGGCGCCTGGCAGGGCAAGAACCTGCGCGACATCCTCGACACCCTCGGGTACGACGTCCACCGCCCCTGGCGCGAGCTCCCGAGCGAGGAGCGCGAATGGATCCTGTTCACCGACGAACAGCCGGTGGTCACCGTGCACCCCGTCCGGGAGGCGGGCCGGGTGCAGCGCCCCTACCAGGGCACCTACAGCAGTGCCCGGCGGCTGGTCCTCAAGGCGTACGCGTCCTCGGCCAGCGAGGCCCGCAGGGAGCGCGCCCGTTCCTTCATGGACGAGCGGGCCTGCCGCGGGTGCGACGGGCGGCGGCTCAACGCCGCGGCGCTGCGTGTGACCTTCGCGGGCCGGAGCATCGACGAGCTGGCCCGGATGCCGCTCTCCGCGCTGGCCGACCTGCTCGCCCCCTGGCACGACGACCCCGGCCCCGCGGGCGCCCTCGTCCAGGACATCACCGCCCGCGTCGGGGTCCTGGTGGAGCTGGGCCTGGGCTACCTGGGCACCGCCCGCCCCGCCCCCACCCTCTCCACCGGGGAACTCCAGCGCATCCGGCTGGCCACACAGGTGCGCACAGCCCTGTTCGGGGTGGTGTACGTGCTGGACGAGCCGTCGGCCGGGCTGCACCCGGCGGACTGCGAGGCCCTGTCGGGCATCCTGCGGCGGCTGCGCGACGGCGGCAACACCGTGTGCTTCGTGGAGCACGACATGGACATCGTGCGGGGAGCCGACTGGGTCGTGGACGTGGGGCCCGGGGCCGGGGCCGACGGCGGCCGGGTGCTCTACAGCGGCCCGGTGCCCGGGCTGGCGGAGGTCGGGGAGTCGGTGACCCGCCGCTACCTCTTCGATCCCCCCGTCCCCGAGCGGGTCGGCCGCACCCCCTCCGGGACCCTGGAGCTGCGCGGGATCGACCGCAACAACCTGCGCGGGCTCGACGTCGACGTACCGCTGGGAGTGTTCACCGCCGTCACCGGTGTGTCCGGCTCGGGCAAGTCCACCCTGCTCGGCGCGATCGGGGAGCACGCCGCCGCACGCGGACGGGCGGTGTGGGTGGACCAGAAGCCCATCGGCCGCACCCCGCGCTCCAACCCGGCCACCTACACGGGGCTGTTCGACACGGTGCGCAGGCTGTTCGCCGGTACCGACGAGGCGAAGGCGCTCGGGTACGGGCCCGGGCGGTTCTCCTTCAACGTGCCCGAGGGGCGGTGCCCCACCTGCGAGGGCGAGGGGTTCGTGTCCGTGGAGCTGCTGTTCCTGCCCAGCACCTACGCCCCCTGCCCCGACTGCGGGGGCGCCCGCTACAACCCCGACACCCTGCGGGTGGCCTACCGGGGGCTCACCGTCGCCCAGGTCCTGGACCTGTCGGTGGACGAGGCGCTGGAGTTCTTCGCCCGGGCGCCCTCCGTGGCGCGCTCGCTGGACACCCTGAGCGCGGTCGGCCTGGGCTACCTGCGGCTGGGCCAGCCCGCCACCGAGCTGTCCGGCGGGGAGGCGCAGCGGATCAAGCTCGCCGCCGAACTCCAGCGCCGCACCGTCGCCGACACCGTCTACCTGCTGGACGAGCCCACCACCGGGCTGCACCCCCACGACGCCGACGTGCTCATGGAGCGGTTGCGCGACCTCATCGACGCGGGCGCGACCGTGGTGGCCGCCGAGCACGAGATGCGGATCGTCGCCACCGCCGACCACGTCGTCGACCTGGGGCCCGGCGGCGGTGACGAGGGCGGCCGGGTGGTCGCCGCGGGCACCCCCGCCGAGGTGGCCGCCGTGCCCGGGAGCCGTACCGCCGCCTACCTCAAGGACCTCGTCCGGTGAGGTGAGGCCGCTCCGCCGGCGGAGCGCCGTGTCGCCGGGTCGAGGAGGCGACACGGCGACGAGTCGACAAGGGGACGCGTCGACAGGGCGGCGGGTGGACGGGGCGGCGGGTCGACGGAGCGATGGGCCGACCCGAGGAGGCGGCGCCTCCGACGAAGGTCGCAACCACGGTGCCGATCCGCGTCCGATGTGGCCGGGGCACCGTTTTCGCGACGCTGGGACCACACCACCGGAAGGAGGGGTCCGTGATCCCCGCGAAGACCACCGCACCGCCGCGCGCACGCCGCGCCCCGGTCCCCCTGGCGGCCGCGGCCGCCGCCCTCGCCGTCCTCGCCTCGGCCTGCGCCGCGCCCGCGGGCGGGGGCGCCCCGAACGACGGCGCCCCCGCGCCCGCGGCGGCGCCGCCCACCGCCGAGCTCACCGAGCAGGACGTCAACGCCTGGCTCGACGGGGTCGTCCCCGGGGCCCTCGACGTCTCGGGCATCCCCGGCGCCGTCGTCTCCGTCGTCCACGACGGGGAGATCCTCACCGTCCGCGGCTACGGGTACGCCGACACCGGCGCGGACGGGGGCGGACCCGTCCCGGTCGACCCGGAGGAGACCCTGTTCCGGGTCGCCTCGGTGTCCAAGCTGGTCACCGCGACCGCGGTGATGGGGCTGGTCCAGGAGGGCGCCCTCGACCTCGACACCGACGTGAACGAGTACCTCGACTTCACCCTCCCCACCCGGTTCGACGAGCCGGTCACCCTGCGGCACCTGCTGACGCACACCCCGGGGTTCGAGGAGCGGATCAAGGGCATGTTCCTCAGCGGCCAGGACGCCCCCGACCTGCGCTCCTACCTGGTCGAGGACCCGCCCGAGCAGGTGTACCCGCCGGGCACCGTGCCCGCCTACTCCAACTACGGCAACGCGCTGGCCGGGTACATCGTCGAGCGCACGGCCGGCGCGCCGTTCGAGGAGTACGTCGCGGAGACCGTGTTCGAGCCGCTCGGCATGGACTCCTCCACCTTCGCCCAGCCGCTCCCCGAGGGGTTCCGGGACCGGCCGGCCTCCGGGTACACCGACGACACCGGGCCCGCCGGCGAGTTCGAGACCGTCCCCGACGCCCCCGCGGGGGCGCTGACCACCTCCGCCCCCGACATGGCCCGGTTCATGCTCGCCCACCTGGGCGACCTCGAGGGGCTGGGGCTGGACGGGGACACCCTCGACCTCATGCACTCCCCGGCCCTGGACGAGGACTCCCTGGGCACGCTCGCCGCGGGGCCGCGCATGGCCCTGGGGTTCTACCGGGAGGACCGCAACGGGCGGCCCGCGCTGGGGCACGGAGGGGACAGCATGTACTTCCACTCCCACCTGCAGATCCACCCCGAAGACGGCACCGGCGTCTTCGTGTCCTTCAACGGCGGCGGGTACCCGGACGGGCAGGGGTACTACCTGCGGGAGGAGATCACCGGCGGTTTCATGGACCGCTACCTGCCCCGGGAGGAGGGGCCCGCGGCCGGGACCGACACCGCCGCCGAGCACGCCGCGATGGCGGACGGGAGCTACATCGGCACCCGCGCCGTCCAGAGCAACTTCCTGTCGGTGCTCGACCTCGTCGGCGGGCTGGAGGTCCGGGACCGCGGGGACGGCACCATCCTGGTCACCCCCGGCACCGCGAGCGGCCACCCCCAGGTGTACGAGGAGGTCGAGCCGTGGCTGTGGAGGGAGGTCGGCGGGCACCGGACGCTGTCCATGCGCGCCGAGGACGGCCGGGTGGAGGCGCTCGGGACCGACCCGGCGTCCGCGTTCCTGCGCGCCGGCCCCGGGCACGTCGCGGCACCGGCGGTCCTGGCCTTCTCGCCGGCGGTCCTGCTCGTGGCCGTGCTCTCCTGGCCGGTCGGCGCGGTGGCGCGCCGGATCCTGTCCCTGCCCGCGCGCGACCGGGCGGGGCGCACCGCCCGGGTCCTCACCCGGGTCGGCACGGCCGCGGCCCTGGCCGCCGCGGTCGGGTGGGTGCTGGTCCTGTCGTTCCTGATGGGGATGAACGAGGTGCCCGCGGCCGTGCTGCTGGGCCTCCACGGTCTGCAGCTGCTCGGCGCGCTGGGCGTCGTCCCCGCCGCGTGGTCGCTGGCCGGTGACGTCCGGCGCCGTGCCGGGTGGAAGCGGTACGCGGCCGGGGCGCTGGTACTGGCGGCACTGGCGGGCACGGCGTGGTTCGCGCTGTCCTTCGGGCTGCTCTCCTTCGACCCGACGTACTGAGGTCCCGGGTGCCGGCGGGGATCATGTCCACGGACGAGTGAAGGGGGACCCGATGGGCGGGCAGGACCACGGCCCCGCCGCGCGAACGGCGGTGCCGGTGCCGGCGACGCCGTTCTCCGGGGCGGGCGAACTGGCGGACGCGCTGCTGGACCGGGTGGGGCTGCGCGGGCGGGCCCGCAGGGACGCGGCCCTGGCGGCGGCCGTCGCGGCGGCCTCGGTCGGGATGCTCTGGCTGCTGCTGTTCTCGTTGGTCCACGTGGACGCGGTGGCGCTCTCCGCGGCCGCGGGGGCCGTCCTCACCGCCGCCATGGCCGCGCAGTCGCTGCTGCTGGCCGTGCGCCGCCGGTACCCGGTCGTGTGCCTGGTCGGCGGGACGGCGCTCCAACTGCCGGTCATGGCGCTGCTGCCGCCGGAGGTCGGGGTCCAGGGGCTCGCGCTGTTCATCGCCGCGTACACCTGCGGGACCCTACTGCCCGTGCCCCGGCTCCTCGGGGCGGTCACGGGCGCCGTCGTCCTCTACTGGCTGGTCGGCGGTTCGGCCCAGGGGCTGCTGGCGCCGCCCGCGGACCTGCCGCCGGCCTCCGGGGACTCGGCGGTGCCATGGCTGGAGCTGCTGGCCTCCGGCGTTCCCACGTTCGTGCTCCCCGCCCTGGTCGGCGCCTACGTGGGCACCCGGCGCCGCTACCTCGGCCTGCTGCGGACGCGTGCCGCGGAGGAGGCCCGCGCCGAGCGGGAACGCGCCGAGTCGGCCATCCGGGCCGAGCGCACCCGGATGGCCCGCGAACTGCACGACATCGCCGCCCACCACCTGTCCGGCATGGTCGTGCAGGCCGGGGCGGCGGAGCGGCTGATCGGCCGGGACGACGAGGCCGCCCGGGAGGCGATGGCCTGGGTCCGGTCCCAGGGCAGGGAGACCCTGGCCGGCCTGCGCTCGGTGGTCGGCGCGCTGCGCGACCCCGCCGAGGACGGCGGCGCCGGGGCCGAACAGGGCGCGCCCGTGCCCGGGCTGGCCGACCTGGACCGGCTGGTCGGCGCCGAGCGCGAACTCGGCACGGAGATCGAGGTGGTGCGCGAGGGCGAGCCGTACGGGCTGGCGCCGATCGCCGACGTCACCGCCTACCGGGTGGTGCAGGAGTCGCTGACCAACGCCCGCGACCACGCCGCGGGGGCACGGGTGCGGGTGCTGCTCCGGCACGGGGCGGAGGGGTTCGTCCTGGAGGTGGAGAACGGGCCGGGCGGGGCCCGTGCGACCGGGCGGGATCACCGCGGGCTGGGCGTGCTGGGCATGCGCGAACGCGCCCAGGTGGTGGGTGCGGCGCTGGAGGCCGGGCCCACCGGTGATGGAGGATGGCGGGTGCGGTGGGAGTTGCCGGCGGACGGGGGCGAGCGGTGATCAGGGTTCTGCTGGTGGACGACCAGGCCATCGTCCGGGCCGGGTTCCGGGTGATCCTCGACATGGCCGACGGCATCGAGGTGGTCGGCGAGGCGGGGGACGGCCCGTCGGCGGTGGAGCTGGCGTCCCGGCTCAGGCCCGACGTGGTCTGCATGGACGTGCGCATGCCGGGCGGCGACGGGCTGGCGGCGACCCGGGAGATCCTGGAGCGGTCGGCCCGGCGGCCCGGCGAGCGGCCGCCGGAGATCCTCGTGATCACCACCTTCGACCTCGACGAGTACGTGTTCGGGGCGCTGGAGTCGGGGGCCGCCGGGTTCGTCCTCAAGGACACCGACCCCGACGACCTGGTGGACGCGGTCCGGCGGCTCGCGAGCGGGCAGGGGCTGGTGGACCGGGCCGTGACCCGCCGGGTCATGGCCGAGTTCGCCCGGCGCAGGCCCCCGGGCGGAGCCGACCCGGACGCGCGGGGCCTGCTCACCGCCCGGGAGGCGGACATCGTGCGGCTGCTGGCACAGGGGATGTCGAACGCGGAGATCGCCGGGGCGCTGTTCATCGAGACCAGCACGGTGAAGTCGCACCTGACCCGGGCGATGGCCAAGATCGGCACCCGGGACCGGCTGCAGACGGTGGTCTGGGCCTACCGGACGGGGGTCGCCCGGCCCTGACCCGGGAAGGGGGGCGGGGCCGCGGCCCCGCCCGGCGCCCCTCACCCCGGGTAGGGGGCCGCCGCACGGGCGGCCCGCAGCGCCCCGGCCCACCAGGCCAGCTGCTCCAGCATCGCCTTGGCGTACCCCTCGGCCTCGGGGTCCCGCGGGAGGCCGTCCTCCCAGGTGAAGAAGTAGTTGGGGAAGCTCAGGCCGTCGCGGACGGTCACTGCGTGCAGCTCCGTCAGCACGTTCTCCAGGTGCAGCACCGCGTGGCGGCCGCCCGCCGCTCCCCCGTAGCTGACGAAGCCGACCGGCTTGGCCGCCCACTGGGTGAAGTGCCAGTCGATGGCGGCCTTCAGCGAGGCCGGGTAGCTGTGGTTGTACTCGGGGGTGACCAGGATGAACGCGTCCGCCCCCGACAGCGCCTCCGTCAACGGGGCCAGGGAGTCCGGGAAGGGGTAGGCGTCGCCCGCCATCTTCGGCGGGACCGCGGGCAGGGCCAGGGGGAGGTCGAAGTCCGCGAGGTCGACGACCTCCACCTCGAAGGCCCCGTGGGCGTCCGCCCTGTCGGCGACCCAGGAGGCGACCGTGGGGCCGAACCGGCCCTCCCGGACGCTGCCGACGACGATCACGAGCTTGAAAGCGTGTGCTGTGTTGTCCATGCCGACCACGATCCGCCCCGGCGGCGGACGTGAACAGGCCGTGGTCAGGCTGGCCCCCACAGGGCCATGCTGAGGCCGTGACCCGCCGGGCGGGCCCGCCCTAGGATCGCGGCATGGGTACTCCTCTGGGCGATTTCATCCGGGCCAGGCGCGACGCCATCCAGCCGGAGGCGCTGGGCCTGCCGGCCCGCCACCGCCGCCGCTCCCCCGGGCTGCGCCGGGTGGACCTCGCCTCGCTGGCGGGGATCAGCGTCGAATACCTCACCCGGATCGAGCAGGGGCGCGACGGCAACCCGTCGCCCGCCGTCGTGAACGCGCTGGGCGAAGCGCTCGGACTCGACGGCTCGGAGCGCGGGCACCTGCTCTACCTGGCCAAGATCACCGGCGGCGGGTGCCCCTCCCACAACCGTCCCGCGCCGCCGGACCGGGAGGTCGCGCCGACCGTCCTGCGGACGCTGGGGCTGCTGGAGCCGGGAGTGGCGGCCGTGACCAACCGGCTGGGCGACCTGCTGGCCCGCACGCGCGGGTTCGACGCGGTGTTCGCGGAGACGGGCCTGTTGGAGGAGGCGGGTGCGGACGGCGGGTTCCCCAACCTGACCCGGTACGTGTTCACCGACCCCCGGGCGCGGGAGCTGTTCCCCGACTGGGGCGCCGTCGCCGACGAGCAGGCGTTCGACCTGTGGACGGCGCCGTCCCGGGAGTCCGCGGAATGGATGGGCGCCGAGCTCGCCCCGGTGGCGGGCCCGGAGTTCACCGACCGCCTCCAGAGCCACAGGCTCCCCGAGCGCGGGGTGCTGACCCTGGCGCACCCCTCGGCCGGGGTCCTCCACCTGCACCGGGAGGTCCTGGAGGCGTCCCCGCGGGACCAGCAGGTGCTGGTCATGCTGCCCGCCGACGAGGCGACGGAGGCCGCCGTCGCGCGCCTGCGCGACCGGGCGGCCGCGGGCGCCCCCGCGGCCGGCTGACCCCCGTCCTCCCCGGTCACACGTCCCGGCGCTCGAACACCGCCACCGCGACCGCCACGAAGACCGCCGCCCACGCCACGAGCACGAGCACGGCGGCCGCGGTGGGCAGGTACCCCTCGCTTCCCGGGACCGCGATGCCCGCGACGCTCTCCGTCGCCGCGCCGTAGGTGAACCGGGGCACGCTCTCCATCCACCACTCCCCCAGGAAGGGGGCCGTGACCACCGGCAGCAGGTTGACCAGGAACACCGCCGTGAACGCCCCGGCCGCGCTGCGCAGCACCGCGGCCGCGCACGCCGTGAGCACCGCCTGTACCGCCATCCCCAGCGGGATGTAGACCAGCGTCGCCCGGAGCATCCCCGGCGCGCCCAGGCTCAGCGTCGGCTCCCCCGCCGCGCGCAGGGCGGCCTGGCTGACGTGGAAGTTCACCTGGGCCACGGCCAGTCCCACCACCAGCGCCAGCGCCG
The DNA here is from genome assembly GCF_040614155.1 of Nocardiopsis sp. NPDC006139. Classification (NCBI taxonomy): domain Bacteria; kingdom Bacillati; phylum Actinomycetota; class Actinomycetes; order Streptosporangiales; family Nocardiopsidaceae; genus Nocardiopsis; species Nocardiopsis sp. NPDC006139. The sequence goes on along the minus strand of NZ_JBEXTT010000007.1, from coordinate 56,069 downwards.
CCACGATGACCAGCTTGGCCAGCAGCGGGCGCCACCGGCGGGGGGACGCGGCCAGCGTCCACACCGCGGGACCGCGGAACTCCGACGCCACCATGCCGCCCGCGAGGCCGGCGAAGGCCAGCGTGCCGAACCCTCCCGCGAAGAAGATGACGGCGTACTCGCCCTCCGCCTGCTCGCGGGCGATCGCGGCGCTGTCGCCGAACACCACCATGAGCACGGTGACGCCCACCGTCAGCACGAACGCCAGCACCAGCACGAGCCGGTTGGCGGGCGTCGCCAGGAACTTGCGCCACTCCGACCGCAGCACCGGCCCGAACCCCGGGCCCGGGCGCGTCCCCCGTCCGTTCTCCTGTACCCCGGCGGTCATCGCCTCCCTCCCGTCCGGGCCACCGGCGCGGACACGTGACCCGCGTCGGCGCCCGTGAGCTCCATGAACACGTCCTCCAGGCTGGGCCGCTCCGTCGTCAGCCCGTGCAGCACCAGCCCGTACCTCGCGGCCAGCTCACCCACGTCGGCGGCCTCGGCCCCGGTGACCAGCAGGTCGGCGGTCCCGTCCCCGGCATCGGTCTCGACGGTGCAGCCGTGGTCGCGCAGGACGGCGGCGAGCGGCCCGGGCCGCGGCCCGCCGACCCGGACCCGGCCGCCCGCACCCTTGCGGACCAGGTCCGCCACGGTGGTGTCGGCGATCAGCCGCCCCAGGCCGATGACGACCACACGGTCCGCGGTCTCGGCCATCTCCCCCATGAGGTGGCTGGAGACCAGCACGGTGCGACCCTCCGCGGCCAGCGACCGCATCAGCGTGCGCACCCACCGGACCCCCTCCGGGTCGAGCCCGTTGACCGGCTCGTCGAGCACCAGGGTCCCGGGGTCGCCCAGCAGGGCGGTGGCGATGCCCAGCCGCTGGCGCATGCCGAGCGAGAAGCCGCCCACCCGTTTCCCGGCGACCCCGGACAGCCCGACCGCGCCCAGCACCTCGTCCACCCGCCGGTCGGGCAGGCGCGCGGCCGCCGCCACCCAGCGCAGGTGCCCCGCGGCGGTCATGCCGGGCGGTATCCCGTCGGTGTCGAGCACGGCGCCCACCGCCCGGAGCGGGTCGGGCAGGTCCCGGTAGCGGAGCCCGTCGATCGCGGCCCGGCCGCCGGTGGGCCGGTCCAGCCCGAGGATCATCCGCATGGTCGTGCTCTTGCCCGCGCCGTTGGGACCCAGGAACCCGGTGACGCGGCCGGAGGGCGCGGTGAACGTCAGGCCGTCCACCGCCCGGGTCCGGCCGTAGTGCTTGCTCAGGTCCTCGACTTCGATCACGCCGTCCGCCCTCCGTCGTCCTTCGTCCGTCACCACCAGGCAACCGCCCGGGGGTGTGGCGGCGGGAGCGCCGAATGCGGTGAGGGAGACGACGAATGTCGTCGATCCCCGCCCGGACGGGTCCGGGAGGGGGCCCGCCGCCTACGGTGGGGGCATGGACGACCACGCGGTTCCCCCGGCCCCGCCGCCCGGAAGGGGGCGGCCCGCGCGTCGCGGGGCGATCCTGCTCGCCTGCGCCTTCGGGCTCCTCGCCGTCGCCAACGGCGTGTTCTGCCTGGTGGTCATCGACGGGGCCGGGCCGCTCCCGGTCCTCGCCGGCGCCGCGGGCATGGCCGGCGCGTCGGCGGTGCTGGTGCCCCTGGGCCCCCGGTTCCCGGGCACCGTCGCCGCGGCGGCGGTGGTCCTGGCGGTGCTCCCGTACCTGGCCGGCGGGGCCTGGCGGGAGCTGGCCCTGGTGGGCGGCCTGGTGTGGCCGGTCCTCGTCCTGGCGTGGGCCGCCGCGAACCTGGTGAGGTGGGCGCGCGGTCCGCGCGGGGCGGCGGTGGGGGCGGCCGCCTTCGTCGGCTACGCGGTGTTCATCGCCGTCGTGCGCGGGACGGAGGGGTTCGCGTTCCTGGAGGCGCTCAACGCCTCCTCGCCGGTGCTGGGCGGCGCGGCCCTGGCCCTGTACGGGCGCCTGGCGCAGGCGCGGAGGGAACGGGCCCGGCAGGAGGAGCGCGAACGGGCGCTGCTGGCCGAGCGGGCCCGCGTCGACGAGCGCCGGCGGCTGGCCCGGGAGATGCACGACGTGGTGTCGCACCAGGTCAGCCTGATCGTTCTCCAGGCGGGAGCGCTGGCCGCCGCGTCCGCCGACCCCGGGGTGCGCGAGGTCGCCGACCGCATCCGGGCCGCGGGCGGGCGGGCCGTCGACGAGCTGCGCGAGATCGTCGGTGTGCTGAACGACCCGGCCTCGGTGCGGCCGGACCCGCCGGTGTCCTTCGGGCCGGCGGTCGGCGTCCCCGATCCGCTGGCGCCGGTGCGCGAGGCGCGGGAGGCGGGGCAGGCGGTGGAGCCGGACGTTCCGGACGACCTCGCCGGCCTGCCGCCCCATGTGGCGCGGGCCCTGCACCGGGTGGTCCAGGAGTGCCTGACCAACGCGCGCAAGCACGCCCCCGGCGCGGCGGTCCGGCTCAGGGTGGTCCGCGAGCGCGGCGCGGTGCTGGTGGAGGCGGCCAACCCGGTGGAGGACGATCGGACCGGTCCCCTCATCGAGGGGACCGGGACCGGCCTGGAGGGGCTGCGGCACCGGGTGGAGATGCTGGGCGGGTCCCTGCGCGCCGGACGGGACGGCGACGGATTCCTGGTGGCGGCCGTGGTGCCCCTGCCCGGGGAGGGAACGGAGGAGGAACGGTGATCGACGTGGTGCTCGTGGACGACGAGCCGATGGTCCGCGAGCACCTGCGGGTCATCCTCGGCGCGGCCGAGGACCTGCGTGTGGTGGGCGAGGCGGCCGACGGGGCGGAGGCGGTGGAGGCGGTGCTCCGGCACCGGCCGCGCGTCGTACTGATGGACCTGCGGATGCCGGGGGTGGACGGGATCGCCGCCACCGAGCGCATCGCCGCCCTGCCCGATCCCCCGGCGGTGGTCGCGCTGACCACGTTCGCCGACGACTCCCACGTGGCGCGCGCCCTGGAGGCAGGTGCGGCCGGGTTCCTGGTGAAGTCCACCCCCATGGAGGACCTGGTGGGGCTGGTGCGGGTGGCGGCGGGCGGGCACGCGGTGCTGTCCCGGGAGGTCGCGGGCGGGTTCACGGGGCGGTCCGGGGTGTCGGCGCGCGCCCGCGAGCTGGTCGCGGGGCTGAGCCCGCGGGACCGCGACCTCCTGGGGTGCCTGGCGGAGGGGATGACCAACGCGGAGATCGGGGCGCGGCTGTTCCTGGCGGAGTCGACGGTACGGGGGTACGTGTCGCGCCTGCTCATCCGCCTCGGCCTCACCAACCGGACCCGGGCCGGACTCCTGGGGAGGGAGGCGGGGCTGCGGGCTCCGGAGCGGCCGTCCGGATGACGGCCTAGGCGGGGACCTCGTCCTCCATGAAGTCGGCCAGGGGGATCAGCCGGATGGCGGTCTCGACGCCGTCGTCGTGGAGGACCAGGCGGATGGCCGACATGTCGATGATCATGTCCTCGACGCGGTGCGAGGCCAGCATCGACAGGGCGGTGCCGTACTTGGCCATGGACTGCGCGCCCGGGATGAACACGGACAGCTCCTCGCGGGACTCGAAGGCCCGGACCTCGGCGTGCTCCGCGAGCGCTGCGGTGTCCCCGGCGACGGGGACGTCGACCCGCCATACGGGGCCTTCGGCCGAGTGGTACCGGTGCAGCTGCTCCTCGGTCTCCAGGGTCATGGACGCCCACGCCGGGCCGGCGACCCGGCCGCCGTGCTCCTCCACCAGCGCGGCCAGCCCGCGCGCGGTGGCGGCGACGGAGGTCATGGTCGGCCCCCAGACGTCGTCCTCCAGTTCGGTGGGCGGGGACTCGGGGTCGGGCGCCACCGCGGTCACCACGGCGCGGCCGGGCGCGGTGCCCCGGCGCACCGTCGGCCGGGCGGTCAGCAGCTCACGCGCGGTGGCGATGGCGTCGTCCTCGGCCGCGCGCTTCAGCCGCAGCTCCTCGGTGTGCTCCCGCAGCAGGTCGGCGGCGGACGCGGGCTCGTCGAGGGCCCGCCGTACGAGCTTGACGCTCATCCCGGCCCCGCGCAGGGCCATGACCGTCATCGCGGTCTCGATCTGCGCGAATTCGTACCCGCGGTACCCGGTCCGCTCGTCGACCTCGGCGGGGACCAGGAGGCCTTCGGCGTGGTAGAAGCGGAGCGTCTGCGGCGAGAGGCGGCACATCTCGCTGAAGTCCTTGATGGAGAGCATGCGACGAGTGTGCGCCCTCCAGTAACCGCAAGGTCAACCCCGCCGCCGTCGCCCCGCCCCCCGGGCGGTCAGTCCCGGTCCCGCTTCCCCCGCTCCTCCCGGGGCGGCTCGTCCGGGACCGCCGGGGGTTTCGTGTGGAGGACGTCGCGGACCTGTTCGGCGGCGCGCAGGATGCTCTCGCTGATGAAGTCGCTGAAGCGCGCGACGTTCTCCAGCCGGGTGGCGGCCACGCTGCCGCGTCCGACCAGGTCGACGCCCTGCCGCGCGGTCTCGGCGAGCTCGGCGGTGCCCCGGGCGCTGGCGATCACCGACTGGTACCACACGTCGTCGTCGACGAAGTAGCGGTCGCGGCGGCCCTCGTCCCGCTCCCGGCGGAGGAGGCCCTGGCCCTCCAGGAACGTGACCGCCTTGGAGACCGACGCCGGGCTGACCCGGAGCCGGTCGACGAGCTCGGCCGCGGTGAGGCTCCCGGCCTCGGCGGTGAAGAGGCAGGTCAGCACCCGGGCCGTCATCGTGGGCAGGCCCTGCTGCACGAAGATGGCCGTGAACTTCTCCTCGTACTCGGCCAGCGCGGCGTCGTCGCGGGCGCCCGGGCCGGAGGCGCGGCCCCCCGGTTCGGCCTTCCTGCGCCGGCGCCCGCGGCGCTCGGTGGCCCGCTGGGCCAGGTCGGCGTGGTAGGCGGTGGGGCCGCCGTTGCGCATCACCTCGCGCGTGACCGTCGAGGTGGGACGGTCCAGGTCGCGGGCGATCTCGGCGTAGGCGAGGCCGTCGGCCAGCCCCTGCGCGATCCGCCGGCGCTCCTGTTGGGTGAGCCTGCCTCCCGGCACCGTGGGCCCCTTTCTGTCCGCTGATGGGCCCAGCGTAGCGTTCGGCTTCAATCAATGCAACACGAGGCGATCATCCTGTTGCGTTAATCGACATCCCATTGCAAAGAATATGACGTATCTACCTGCTAATACTCAATCTCTTGGCAACGATTGTGTTGCCAGATTCGCGAATGCAACGTAGCGTTTCCATCATTGGAAACAGCGAGTGCAAGGAGAGAGCACCATGGAGAAGTTCGACACCACCACCCCGGTCTCCGTCGTCCTGGACATCCCCGCCGGGCGCGTCCAGATCATCGCCGCCGACCGGTCCGACAGCACCGTCGAGGTCCGGCCCGCCAAGGCCGGCCGCGGCCGCGACGCCAAGGCCGCCGAGCAGACCTCCGTCACCTACGACGACGGCGTGCTGCGGATCCTCACCCCGGAAACCGGGAACCGCCTGCTGGGCCCGACCGGGGCCCTGGAGGTCACCGTCCAGGTCCCCTCCGGCTCCCGGGTCGAGGGCCGCACCGGCGGCGCCGAACTGCGCGGGGTCGGCCGACTGGGCGAGGTCGTCTTCGAGGGCGCCTACCGGCAGACCAAGATCGACGAGGCCGCGGCCCTGCGCCTGGCCGTGCTCGACGGCGACGTCGAGGTCGGCCGCCTCACCGGCCCGGCCGAGATCCGGACCGACCGGGGCGACATCCGCATCGACGAGGCCGCCGCGGGCGAGGTCGTGCTGCGCACCGGCTCCGGAGACATCTCGGTGACCGCCGCCGCCGGGGTGTCCGCCTCGCTGGACGCCGGTACCGGCCTCGGCCGCATCGACAACGGGCTCCGCAACGACGGCACCGCCGCGCTCGACATCCGGGCCACCACCGACATGGGCGACATCACCGCCCGCAGCCTCTGAAACGCCGACCCGGTGCGGGCGGCCCACCCGCCCGCACCCCGACCGGCACGCCCCCGCACCGCACACCGCACGAAGACACAAGGAGAAGGAACATGACCGGCGGCAACGGAACCCGCACCGAGACCCCCTGGACCGGCATGGTGCCGGTGGACGACACGGCCCTGGCCGTGACCGACACCGGCGGGACCGGCACCCCCGTGGTCTACCTCAACGGCCAGTTCGCCACCCAGGGCTACTGGCGGCGGACCATCGCCGAGCTCGGCCCGCAGTGGCGGCACATCACCTACGACGAGCGCGCCCGCGGCAGAAGGTCCAAGACCTCCTCGGACTACTCCTTCGAGGCCGCCGTCCGCGACGTGACCGCGGTCCTGGACGCCCGGGGCGTGGAGCGGGCGCTGGTGGTGGGCTGGTCCTACGGCGCCTACGTCGCGTCGCACTGGACCGCCCGGAACCCGGAACGCGCGATCGGGGCGGTCATGGTCGACGGCGCCCAGCCCTACGACTGGATGGACGAGGCCATGGCGCAGCGGATCCGCGTGATGTTCCGGCGGGTCGCCCTGCTCGGGCCGCTGCTGCGCCCCACCGGGCTGCTCCCCCGGATGAACGCCGAGCAGATGGCGCAGAGCAACATCGAGCTCGGCCTGCTCGGCGGGGAGAAGGAGCTGGGCGCCGTCCTGGACTCCATCACCGTGCCGACGAGGTACGTCCTCGCCTCGGGGACGTCCTTCGGGAGCAAGGGCGACGAGCAGGAGGTCATCCGGGCCGGCATGGACGCGGTGTACGAGCGCAACGAGAACATCCGGCTCTTCGCGAAGGTGCCGAGCAACCACGGCGCGATCCTCCGGAAGGACTTCCGGGCCGTCGCCGGCGCGGTGCGCGAGGTCGCCGCCCTGGACGGCCGCGGCCGCTGACCGCCCCGGCGGCGCCGACTCCCCGACATGCGGGCATGACGACCTGTCGACATGCCCGCATGTCCGCGTCCGCCCGCGGCACCCGCCGCGGGCGGACGCCGCCGTTCGCGCCGGAGCGCGCCTCAGGGCACCACCACGCCGAACTCCGGGTCCGGTGCCTCCAGAACGCCCAACAGCGTGCGGAGCACCCCGGGGTCGCCCTCGTACCCGGCGTCCCCCCGCCCCCGGCCCGCCAGGAGGCCGACCAGCCCCCGCCTCGTCGTGGTGACCACCAGGTCGGCCCGCGGGTCGGGGGCGTCGCCGGGGTGGTGCACCAGCACGCCGTTGGCCAGGCGCACGTGCCAGACGCGGTCCTGGTCCGTCAGCCGCAGGTCCACGCGCAGGTCGAGGTCCCAGGCGGCGGGCCCGTCGACCCGAACGGCCAGGGAGTCGAGCAGCGATCCGACGTCGAGCGCGGCCAGCATGCCGCGGCCGCCGCCGCGGCGGCGGGGGGCCGGACCGCCGAGGAGTTCGCGGGCCCCGGTGAGGTAGGCGTTGCGCCAGGTGGCGTTCTCGCAGCCGTGGCCGAGCGCGGTGTAGACGTCGGCCAGGCGGCGCCGCGCCCCCTCGTGGCCGGGGTCGGCGAAGACCGCGTGGTCGAGCAGGGTGGCGGCGAAGCGGAGGTCGCCCTCCCCGACCAGGGAGTCCGCGTGCGCGAGGGCCGCGTCGACTCCGCCGAGCAGGCGCATCCAGCGTTTCGCCTCCTCGACCGGCGGGTGCTCCCACAGGTGGGCGGGGTTGCCGTCGTACCAGCCGAGGTAGCGCTGGTAGATGCCCTTGACGTTGTGGCTCAGCGATCCGTAGTACCCGCGGTTGGCCCACCGCCGTTCCAGCGCGGGCGGCAGGGTGAGCTGCTCGGCGATCTCCCGCGGGGTCAGGCCCCGGTTGATCAGGCGCACGGTCTGGTCGTGCATGTAGGCGTACAGGTCGCGCTGCCCGGTCAGGAACTCCTCGATCCGGTCGGCGCCCCAGGTGGGCCAGTGGTGGGTGGCGAAGGCGACCTCGGTGCGGTGGCCGAAGAGGTGCAGGGCCTCCGTGAGGTAGCGCGCCCACTGGCGGGCGTCGCGGACCCGGGCCCCCCGCAGGGTGAGGATGTTGTGCATCGTGTGCACGGCGTTCTCGGCCAGGCACAGTGCCCGCCGGGCGGGGAGGTACATGTTCATCTCCGCCGGGGCCTCGGTCCCCGGCGTGAGCTGGAACTCGATCTCGACGCCGTCGATCACGCGCACCTCGCCGGTGCGGGTGACCGAGTCCGTGGGCTCGACCAGGCCGATGGTGCCGGTGGACAGCCGTTGTCCCAGGCCGCAGCCCAGGTGGCCGTCGGGTGACGCCTCCAGCGCGGTGCCGTACATGAAGCCGGACCGCCGGGCCATCGCGGGGCCGGCCTGGACGTTCTCGGAGACCGCGTGCTCCATGAACCCCTCGGGCGCCAGCACGGGGACGCCGGGTGCGGCCCCGGCGAGGACTCCGGCCGCGCCCCCGAAGTGGTCCGCGTGCGGGTGGGTGAGGATCACGCCGGTGACCGGGCGGTCGCCGCGGTGCGAACGGTAGAGCGCCAGGGCCGCGGCGGCGGTCTCCGCCGAGGTCAGGGTGTCGATCACGACGACCCCGGTCGCGCCCTCCACCAGGGTCATGTTGGCCAGGTCGAACCCGCGGACCTGGTAGACGCCCTCGGTGACCTCGAACAGGCCGTGCCGCGCGGTGAGCCCGCTCTGCCGCCACAGGCCGGGGTGGGCCGTGTCGGGCGCGGGCCCGTCCAGGAACGCGTACGCGTCGGCGTCGTAGACCGTGCCGCCGGCGGCGTCGGTCACCACGGCGGGTTCGAGCGTCCCCAGGAAGCCGCGTCCGGCGTCGCGCAGGTCCTGCCCGTCCTCGGCGGGGAGGGGGTCTCCGGGGCGCGTCATGCCGCACCCCCCACGGACTTCACCAGGTCGCGGACGATGCCGTTGCGCTGGATCTCCGACGCCCCGGTCAGCACCCGGAACATGCGCAGCTGCCGCCAGATCACCTCCACCGGCGCCCCGCGCACCATCCCGGCCTTGCCGTGCATCTGCACCGCGCGGTCGGCGATGTCGAAGGCGCGCTCGGCCACGAACAGCTTGCACATGAAGGACTCGATCCGGGGCCGCTCACCCGCGTCGAGCGCGGCGAGGGCGTCGTAGGTCATCGAACGGGCCGCGTAGTAGTCGGTGGCCATGTCGGCGAGCGTGTGCTGGATCGCCTGCTTCTCCAGCAGGAGGCCGCCCGAGACCCGGCGCGTCGCGGCGAAGTCGAGGGCCAGGCCGAGCGCGCGCCGCGCCGCGCCCAGGGCGGTGGGGCAGTGCAGCAGCCGGTTGGCGGTGACCCGGCCCAGGCTGATCCGCAGCCCCTGGCCCTCCTCGCCGAGCAGGTTCTCCGCGGGGACGAAGCAGTCCTCCAGTACGACGTCGCTCTCGATGTTCTGCCCGGACAGGGGCACCCGGCCGGGGGTGACGCGGCAGCCGGGCGAGTTGAGGTCCACGAGGAACGCGGAGTAGACCTCCTCGGCGCCGTCCATCCGGGCGACCAGGATCGAGAAGTCCGCGAAGGTGCCGCCGGTGCTGAACACCTTGTGGCCGGTGATCCGGTAGCCGCCCGGGACCGGGGTGGCGGTGGTCCGCATGCGCCGCACGTCGGAGCCGGCGTCGTCCTCGGTCATGGAGAAGCAGCAGGCCCGTTCGGCGCGCACGACCGGCAGCAGGTACTTCTCGATCTGGTACTCGGTGGCGTGCTCGAAGATCGCGCCGATGCGCAGCGGCCCGCCCATGTCGCCCAGCACGCTGGTGGCCAGGACGCGGCCGGAGGCGCCCACCTCCTCCTTGAGGGCCGCCAGCTCGGTGAAGGACAGCCCCTGTCCGCCCAGGTGCTCGGGCAGGTGGACGCCGTAGAAGCCGAGCTCGCGGCTGCGCCGCCACACCGGTTCCAGTACGGACCGCTCCAGCGGCGTCTCGTGCTCCAGGCCGAGGCCGGCCTCGTATTCGGCGAGTTCGCCGTCCAGGTAGTCCCGGAGCCGGGTGACCAGCCCGTCCAGGTGCGGACGGTCCCCGTAGGTCGGTCGCAGTGAGAAGGCCATGGTTCCCTCACCCCACCTTTCGTTCGGCGCCGGCCCACTCGCGCTGCCGGAGCGCGCGCCGGTCGATCTTCCCGTTGCGGTTGCGCGGCAGCTGTCGGACGAACTCGACGACCCGCGGCAGCTTGACCCTGGACAGCCGGGTGGCGCAGAACTCGCGCAGCTCGTCGCCGGAGGCCTCCCGGCCCGGGTGGAGCGCCACGAACGCCTTGACCGTCTCGCCCCACCGCTCGTCCGGCGTGCCCACCACGCAGACCTCGAAGACGGCGGGGTGCTCGTAGAGGGCGGCCTCCACCTCGGTGCAGTAGACGTTGTAGCCGCCGGAGATGATCATGTCCTTCTGGCGGTCCACGATGAACAGGTAGCCGTCGTGCCGCAGGTAGCCGAGGTCCCCGGTGTGCACCCAGCCGTCGCGGAACGTCTCCGCGGTGGCCTCGGGGGCGTGGAAGTACTCCCGCACGCAGTCGGGGCCGCGCGCCACGATCTGCCCGACCTCTCCGGCCGGGAGCGGTGAGCCCGCGTCGTCCACGACGCGGACCTCGGTGTCGAAGACGGGGCGCCCGCAGGAGAGCAGGAGTTCGGGGTCTGACTCGATCCCCCGCACCACGTCCTCGGAGGTGAGGAAGGTGATGGCGCTCGTGGTCTCGCCCTGTCCGTAGCCCTGGTTGACCACGGGGCCGAAGAGGCCGACGGCGTCGCGCAGGCGGGCCGGGCTCACCGGTGCGCCGCCGATCGTGACGCTGCGCAGGCGGGAGAGGTCGCGGTCGCGCGCCGTCGGCGAGGCCAGCACCAGGTTGAGCATGACCGGCACCAGGAAGGTGTGGGTGACGCCCTCCCGTTCGAGGACGTCGAGGTAGGACTCGACCTCGAAGCTCGGCAGGACGACGACGGCGGCGCCGCGGAAGAGGCAGCCCAGGATGCCCATGCCGCTGGCGTGGGTGATCGGGCCGGGGGCGAGGTAGACCGAGTCCCGGCCCACCGACCCCTGCGGGTTCATGGCCAGCTTGCGCATGTTGGACAGCCGGTTGCCGACCGTCTGGACGGCCGCCTTGAGCGTGCCCGTGGAGCCGGAGGTGAAGTTGAGCACCGCCGGGTCGTCGAGGTCGAGGTCGACGGCCACAGGGGCCGGGTCCCCCTCCGCCAGGAGGGAGGCGTAGGCGGGGTCGCCGTCGTCGAAGGAGACGACGAGGCAGTCGGGGGCGCGGGCGGCGACGATGGCGCGCACGGTGTCGAGGTTGGCCGCGTCCACGAACACCAGGCGCACCCGCGCGTCCAGCAGGACGTGTTCGATCTCGGCCGCCGCCAGCCGTGCGCTGATCGGCACGCGCAGGCACCCCGCCTTGCAGATCGCCATCTCGGCGACGACCAGTTCCCCGCGGTTGTTCGCCAGCGTGGCGACCGCGGTGCCGGGGACGCAGCCGCGCGCCAGGAGCGCGGAGGCCAGCCGGTTGGCGTCCTCCTCCAGGGCGCGGTAGCTCCAGCGCCGGTCCCCCGACACCAGGGCCTCCGCCTCGGGCCAGTGGGTCGCGCTTCGGGTGAGGTAGGTACCGAGGTTCACGGGCCCTCCAGAGGTCGATGAGCGAGCATCGAGATACTAGACACAATGTCCAGGATGTGTCCAGCGGTCGAGGGGTTGCTAGAAAGGCCCCATGACACATGAGGATCGCCGGATACTCCGGACACGCGCCGCGCTGCGGGCGGCGTTCGTCTCCCAGGTGCTCGAACGCGGGTACGCCGGCGTCAAGGTGGAGCACATCGCCGCCGCCGCGGACGTCGGGCGGGCGACGTTCTACACGCACTTCCGGGACAAGGAGGCGCTGTACGACCACGTGGTCGAGGTCGTCCTGGACGAGCTGCGCGAACGGATGGCGCCGCTGGACCGCGAGGGGGTCGGGTTCACCGGGCGGCCGGTGGCCGAGCTCTTCCGCCACGCGGCGGAGGAGCCGGACGTGTACCGCCTGATCCTGCGGGGGGAGGGCGACGGGCGGGGGCTGCGGGCGCTGACCGACGCGTGGACCGCGACGGCCTACGGCATCTTCGCCGAGCGGGTCCGGGCCCAGGGTGCCCGCCCCCGTGTCGACCTGCGCGTCATCGCCCGCGCCTGGGTCGGCGAGCAGGTCGCGGTGCTGCTGTGGTGGTTGGAGTCGCCCGCCCCCCGGCCGGACACCGAACAGGTCGTGGAGACGCTGGTCGAGCTGTCCCGGCGCGGGCGCTACTGGGCCTCGGGTTTCGACTCCTTCTCGGACTAGGGGCGGCGCAGGGGGTTGTGTGGCGCCGGTCACTGTGCTTATCTTCTGGACACCTCGACCATTCCTGGACGTGGTGTCCAGGATTCAGAGAAGGGTCGGTCCCGTGTCCTCGCACCGAAGACTCCTGCACGAGTACCCCACCGGAGCCCGCCGCCGCCTCCTGCTGGCCGTCGTCGTCCTGGCGCTGTTCATCTCCGCCTACGAGGGGCAGCTCGCCCCGGTCCTGCCCCTGCTGCTGGACGACATCGGCATGTCCCTCCAGACCTACGGGCAGATCACCGCGGCGTCGCTGCTCTTCGGGGCGGTGTCCGGGTACCTGGGCGGAGAGCTGGTGGACCGGTTCGGCCGGGTGCGGATCCTGGTGCCGTTCATGTTCCTGTCCGCGGCGGCGTGCCTGTTCATGGCGATGTCGCAGACGGTCGTGCACTTCACCGCCGCGCGCATCCTGCTCGCCTTCGTCGAGGGCGTGGCGATGGCGGGGACGCAGCCGCTGATCCGCGACTTCACGCCGCGGATGGGGCGGGCGCAGGCGTTCGCGTTCTGGAGCTGGGGGCCGGTCGGGGCGAACTTCTTCGCCGCGGCCGTCGCGGTGCTGACGCTCGACCTGTTCGGCCACTCCTGGCGTTCGCAGATCTTCCTGATGGCGGGCCTGGCCTGCGTCGGAGCCACGATCGTCGCCCTGACCCTGCGCGACCTGTCCCCCGAGCTGCGGCGCACCATCAGGCTCAGCGAGCGGTCCACCCGGGAGGGCGCCCCGGCGCCGTCCGGGAACCGGCTGCGGATGCTGCTGGGGCACCGGGTCGTCTGGGCGCACGTGGCCGCGATGTCGCTGCTCTACGTGCTGCTCGCCACCATGAACGCCTACGGGCAGGCGATGGTGGCCGAGCACTTCGGGATCTCGGTGCGCATGGCGTCCGCGGTCGTGATGTGCTTCTGGGCGAGCAACCTGCTGGCCTCGCTGGCCTTCGCCCGGTTCTCCGACAGGCTCCAGATGCGCAAGCCGTTCCTGGTCTACGGGGCGGTGGCGGCCACGCTGCTGCTGGGGGCGCTGGTGCTGGCGATGAGCGCGGGCGCGGGCGCTCCGGCATGGCTCGTCGTCGTGCTGCTGACCGGCCTGGGGGTGGCCCTCGGGACCGTTTTCGGGCCGTGGATGGCGAGTTTCTCGGAGTACGCGGAGGAGTCGGTGCACCCGGACGTGCAGGGGGTCGCCTTCGGCCTCAACCACTTCGTGAGCCGCATCTTCATCCTCGGCGCGGTCCTGCTGGCGCCGGTCGTGTCGGCGGCGGGCGGCTGGCAGGTGTGGGCGACCGTCACGCTGGTGACGACCGCGGCCTTCGCGGTCGCCGCCACCCGGGTCCAGGGCGGTATGCGCCGGCCGCGCGGCGGCGGGGAGCCGGTCCCCGCACCGGACGCGGCCGACCGCACCGGGGGTGCGTGAGCCGCCGCCCCGGGACCGGGGCGGCGGAGGGGCGCCCCACGGCCCTTCCCGAAGGCGGACGGGCGTGTCGGTGAGTCGACATGCCCGTTCGCCGACACGTCTACCCCCGGGTCAGCCGGTCCAGGAACCCGTGCAGGTTCTCCTCCAGCCGCTTCACCTTCTCCTCCACGGTCAGCGTCTCCGCGAAGCGCCCGCCCGGCTCGGGCTGCTTGAGCCCGCGCACGTACAGCGAACAGGCGAAGTCGGTGCACATGTGCAGCCCCACCGTGTTCCCCTCGCGTCCCGCCTTGCCCACACGCGGCGCCACCATGAGCGCCACGCCGGGACCCTGGCGGCTGGTCACGCACACCGAGCACAGGGCCCGCCGGGCCCCGGTCTCCGAGCCGGTGAGCCGGAAGGCCACGCCCACCGGACCGTCACCGCGCTCGACGACCAGGTACGCGCGCTCGTGCGCCATCGGGTCGCGCCAGCCGAGGAAGTCCAGGTCCTCCCACGGCCGGGAGTCCAGGTCCCGCGGGAGGGAGAGGCGCTTGGCCTCGCCCTTGGAGCAGTTGATGAACGAGCCGCGGATCTCGTTCTCCGTCACGGGGATCATTCCTGCGACGCTAACAGCGACCCTCGCGACCGGGCAACGGTATTGTTCCCGCTGGTCCCGGGGCCGCGCGGCGAGCGCACCGCCTCCTCCCCTCCCGCGGCGCGCGGCCGCGCGCACCCGCCCCGGGCCCCTGCGGGTCGAACACCCGCGGGGTGCGCTCTGGGGGGTTCCGTCGGCCGAACCGTGCCCGCCGGGGGCCGTCTCCGCGGTGCCCGGCGGTGTCCGCCGCCGGACACCGGGTCAGGCGGCGGAGCCCGGCCGGACGATCATGAGCACGACCACCACCGCCCACAGCAGGTTGTAGATCCCGCTCCACATGGACAGCCGCCCCAGCGCCGACTTCTCCCCCGGCTCGCGCAGCGCCTCGCGCTGGCGGGGGTGGATCTGCCAGGCCAGCAGCACACCCGCGGCCGCGGTGAGGACCATCGCGACGTTGACCCAGAGCTCGGCCATCCGCCCCTGGAGCAGGGCCAGGGCGATGCCGACCACCGGCACGACGATGCCGATGAGCGCGTAGACGCGGGTGATGCGGTGCAGGGCGAGGGCCGTATCGCGGCTGCGCCCGCCGCCGTCCCCCGGGGCCTCGACGGGGGCACCCGCCGGGACGGCGACCGGGACGTAACGGGGGAACAGGCTGGTGGCGACCGCCGATCCGCCGACGAACACGATGCCCGCCAGGACGTGGATCGAGAGCAGGAGGTCTTCCATGGGTGGGCTCCTCGGTGACAAAACCTTCAGGTTGCCTGAAGCCTAGGGCATGCTTCAGCCACTCTGAAGGTGGGGTGAGGTTCAGTCCCGGGGCGGGGAGGAGAACGCCTCGCGGAACGCCGCGCCGACCTGCTGCTGGATCGGGTCCGCGTCCGGCCCGAACAGCTCCTCGTCCACCCGTGCGATCTCCCGGCCCGCGCGCTCCAGCAGCTCGCGCCCCCGCCGGGTCACCTCGATGCTGGACGCCGCCCCCGGCCGGGCGGTGAGGTCGTGCACCAGGCCCGCCGCGACCAGGGCCTTCACGCCCGAGTGCGCGCTCTGCACGGTGATCCCCGACATCCGGGCCAGGTCGCTGAACGAGACGCCGGGCACCCCGGCGATGTGGCCGAGCAGGCCCAGGCGGGCGACGGTGAGGTCGAGCGGGGCCAGCGCGGCGCCGAGTTCGCCCTCCACCCGGCGGGCCAGCGTCAACACGAGGACGGAGACGCTCAGCGCGGGCGGTCCGGGGCGGGTGTTCTCGGTGCTCACCGTTCCAGTGTCCCCCATCGGAGGGCCGGGCCGTCCCCTGTGTCTCCTCGTCCACGTGTCCCCTCGTCCCCTTGTCGGCGTGTCGACAAGGGGACGTGCCGCCGTGCGGCCGGGCCCGGGGGCGGGGGTGTCGAGTCCCTCTTCCGTGCGTCCCCTCGCGTTCCCTTCATACCCCCAGGGGGTACAGTCCGACCATGAGCGATTCCCCGTGCAGTGCCCACTGCCCCCTTCCGTCCGGCCTCGGCCTGCTGGAGCTCTCCCTGCCGCTCCGCCTGCTCGGCCTCTGCCTGCGTTTGCGCGTCGTGCTCTCCGGGTCCTGTCCCGGGGGGCGGTGACGCGGGCCCGCGGCCTGCGGCGATGGTCGGACGGTGTTCGCACACTCACCGACCGTTCGGTCAGTACACATGCCCTGATCAGGGAAGATTCCGCCCTGCTGTTCATAATGCCGTGGGTCACATGGCATAGTGTCCTAGGGCTCGTGACCTATGTCTCGGCACAACCGTCCTGTGCCGATTCGGTACCCCCCGTCCCCGGGTGCCGGGCACGGGCCCCGGCAGTGACCGACCCCCGGTCGGCAGACATTACGGAGCAGCAATGGCAACATCCGACGCCACGGCCTCGGCACCCGCCCCGCTGGATGGCAGGGAACGGCGCAAGGTCCTCGCCGGGACCATGGTCGGCACCACCATCGAGTGGTACGACTTCTTCATCTACGCCCAGGCCGCCGGCCTCGTCCTGGCGCCCCTGTTCCTCGGACCGCTGGAGCAGTCCAACCCCGGCCTCGCCCAGATCCTGTCGTTCGCGACCATCGGCATCTCCTTCCTGTTCCGCCCCCTGGGCGCCATCGTGGCGGGCCACCTGGGCGACAGGTTCGGCCGCAAGAAGGTCCTCGTCGCGACGCTGGTCATGATGGGCATCGCCACCTGCCTCATCGGCCTGCTGCCGACCTACGCCCAGATCGGTATCGCCGCCCCGATCCTGCTCATCACCCTGCGCATCCTCCAGGGCTTCTCCGCCGGCGGCGAATGGGGCGGCGCGGCCCTGATGTCCGTGGAGCACGCGCCGGTGAACAAGCGCGGCTTCTTCGGCGCCTACCCGCAGATCGGCGTCCCCTGCGGCATGATCCTGGCGACCTTCGTCGTCTGGCTCATCACCGTGATCATCGGCCAGGACGCCTTCCTCGCCTGGGGCTGGCGCATCCCGTTCCTGCTGTCCTTCCTGCTGATCATCATCGGCCACCTCATCCGCAAGTCCGTGGAGGAGTCCCCGGTCTTCGAGCTGATGCAGAAGCGCCGCGCCAAGTCCTCCGCCCCGCTGGGCACCCTGTTCCGCAAGAACACCCGCGAGGTCGTGCTCTCCGCGCTGATCTTCCTCGCCAACAACGCCGCCGGCTACCTGGTCATCGCCTTCCTGGCCACCTACGCCTCCACCGCCCTGGGTATGGAGCGCGGGCCGGTCCTGCTGGCCACCACCCTGGCCTCCTTCGGCTGGCTCATCTCCACCCTGTACGGCGGCTGGGTCAGCGACCGCTGGGGCCGGGTGCGCACCTTCCAGATCGGCTACGTCCTGCTCGCCGCCTGGGCGGTGCCGATGTGGTTCCTGGTCGACACCGGCGACGTCCTCATGTACTTCGTGGGCGTCTTCGTCTTCTGCCTCACCCTGGGCCTGAGCTACGGGCCCCAGTCCGCGCTGTACGCCGAGATGTTCCCGGCCGAGATCCGCTACTCCGGCGTCTCCATCGGCTACGCCCTGGGCGCGATCCTGGGCGGCGCCTTCGCCCCGATGATCGCCCAGATGCTGCTGGAGAACACCGGTGTCTCCTGGAGCATCGGCGTCTACATGATCGTCGCCGCCGCGGTCTCCTTCCTGGGGGTCTCGCTGGTCAAGGAGAAGATGGGCGTCGACCTGCACGTCGACGACGACGGGGCCGACACGGCCGAGAAGGCCGCCTGACCCGTTCGCCCGGGGGAGGCGCGGCGACCTGTCGCCGTGCCTCCCCCTCGCCTTGTCCCCCTCTCGCCACGGCGCCTTGTCGACATAGGGTCGTACCGACGTTCACAGGAGCGCTCCCACACCCCTGAACGAAAGGCGCCACCGTGTTCACCGACATGGCCTGGATGAACGAGCCCCCGTCCTGGACGGTCGAGGACGGCGTCCTCACCGTGACCACCGGGGACCGCAAGGACTTCTGGCGGCACACCCACTACGGGTTCGTGCACGACGACGGCCACTTCCTGTCCGCCGAGGCCACCGGGGACTTCACCGTCCAGGTCACGTTCGACGGCGACTACCTGGAGCAGTACGACCAGGCCGGCCTGATGCTCCGCGCCGACGAGGAGAACTGGATCAAGACCGGCACCGAGTTCGTCGGCGGCGGGCTCAACGTCAGCGCCGTGGTCACCCGCGGCCACTCCGACTGGTCGGTGGTCTCCCTGCCCCGGACCGGGGGCTCCTTTCCTCCGGTGACCATCCGTGCGATCCGCACCGGCGAGACCGTCAACGTCCAGTACCTCGACGGCTGGGGCGCGTGGCGGCTGCTGCGGTTGGCCCACCTGCCGCTGGGCGGGACCTGCCGGGTGGGGGTCATGTGCTGCTCGCCGCAGCGGGAGGGGTTCCGCGCGGTGTTCCGGGACTACTCGATCACCCCGGAGATCCCCGAGGACACCCACGCCTGACCCGGGGACGGGGGCGGGCCGGTGCGGTAGGGGCGCCGGTCCGTCCCATCCGGCGCCCGCGGAACGGGCCGGGGCCGCGTCCGTCCCGGCATACCGCTCGGGCGGACGGTGTTTCACGTGAAACACCGGCCGTGACACGGCGGCACAATACGGGGTCGCCCCGTACCCGGTGGGGAACAATGTGCGGGACGGCTCCCCCAGGAAAGGCGCCACGGTGTTCCACCAGCCAGGACTGCCCTCCGACCTGCCCCATCCCGAGGTCCTGTGGGCCCGGGTCGGGGCCTACGCGTCCGTCTGCGCCGGGCTCGGGCTGACCGAGTGCGTCCCCGGACCCGCCGCCGTCCACTTCCGGTTGGTCCTGGGATCCCGCTTCTGCCTGGCCCGGGTGGCCGGCGGCGGGTTCCTGCTCGTCGGGCAGGACCCCGAGAGCGCCGGGGAACGGGCCCGGACCCGGCCCATCGACCCCTTCCAGGGCGCCCCCGAGACGCTGCCCTGGGACTGGCTGGCCGAGCGGCCCCGCCCCGACTTCGCCTACTGGTGGGACGGGGAGTGGGCGCGCGCCGCCTACCCCGACGACTGGGCGGACGACGGCCTGGCCGCCACCGTCGGCTGGTGCGCCGACCTGGACGACTTCACCGAGTGGGTGGTCCGCGCCGCCCTGGCCACCGCCGACCCCGCGGACACCGTGTCCGCCCGCAAGGCCGTGGCCGACCTGGCGGCCCGGGCCCGGGAGCGCACCCTGGACGCCGACGCGCTCACCGGGGTCCTGGACCACGCCGCCCGCGACGACGCCGACCCGGTCGCGGGGCTCGCGCTGGCCCGCGGTCTCGGACTCACCGGTGAGCAGGAGCCCGAGGAGATGGCGCCGGGCGGCTCCCGGCCCGCCGCCGCGCACCCCGCCATCGGCGGGCGCTCCCTGATGCTGCTGCTCGGGGACGCCATGCGCGCGGCCCGCGAACTGCCCGGCCGCGGCGACCCCGTCACCGCCCTGGCGGCGGACGCCGAACCGGACGGCCGCGCCGAGGAGGCCCTGGCCCGGGCCGCGGCCCTGGTCCGCGGCCACCTGCTCGGCGACGCCGACCGCAGGGTCCTCCTCTACCGCGCCCCCCACCCGCACGGCCTCCTCCACGACGACCTGGTCCCCGTCGCCGCCGGCCCCGGGCTGCACGCGGTCCTGGAGCGCCTGCGCCTGGACGAGGGCGGCGCGGACGGGCGGTGGCTCTTCGCCCGCCTGACCGTCACCCGCGAGGGCGCCACCCTGGAACGCGCCTACGACCACTGGCCGGAGTGGATGCCCGGGCCGGTGGACGAGGACGTCCGCGAGCTGGGATTCGCGCACCCCACCGGCGAGCCCGCCGACGTGGACGGACTGCGCGCCGAGATGGCCCGCCGGGCCCCCTCCCGCCGCCCCTCCTGGGCGGACCTGCTGTCCGACCGCGCCGCCGACGACCCGCCCTGGCCGGGCCCGCCCGACCGCCCCAGCGTTCCGCCGCTGCGGCTCCCCCTCGCGCGCCGGGTCGCCCTGCTCGACGACATCGCCGACCGGATGCGCTGCCTGGCCCGGGGCCCGGAGTGGTCCCGGCTGCGCCTGACCTACCGCGCCCTGGCCGGGTACGCGGGCGGCACCCTGACCGCTGCCCGGCCCGACGGCGACCGCGACCTGCCCGTGGACCGGGACCTGCGCGCCGCACTGGAGGTGCTGCGCTCGGCCACCTACGTCGAGGAGCGGGGCGCCTGGTTCACGGTCGACATCGTCGTGGGGCCGTCCTCCGGGTGGCGGGTCTCCTACGACCGGGACGGCGAGCCCGCCTTCTCCCTGCCGCCGACCGCCTTCGACCACGCCCTCGACCTGCGGTACTTCCCCCGGTCCTCGGTGAACGTCCCGCTGTGGCTGGCGGAGCGGCTGCGCATCGCCGCGTCCTGACCGGCCGGGGCGGGGCTGGCAGGCCGACGCGTGCGTTTGCTTCACTTGCCGGGTGCAGACCATCGACCTGACCGCCGCCTCCCGGAGGTCCCTCCCCCGCGCCCTCGCCGCCGTCCTGATCCTGCTCACGGTGAGCGCTGCGGGATGCGCGGGCCTGATGGTGTACGTCCGCCCGCTGATCGACCGGCACCTCGACCCGGCGTTCGCCGGAGTCCTCGGCGTCGTCACCGGTATCGCCGCGCTCCTGCTCGGGGTCTTCGCGTTCGGCGCCGCCGGGGTGCTGGTCTTCCTGCTCGTCCGTGCCCCGGCCTTCCTGGCCCGGCAGGGCATCCGCCTCGACCCCGGCGGGCTGACGCTGTACCAGGAACGGTCCGGCTGGTCACGGGAGCGGAGCCTGCACATCCCCTGGGGCGGACTGGCCGGAGTGGGCGAGCCCGCGAACCCGGAGGCGAGGCGCGGGTTCGCCGGTTCGGTGCTGCACCTGGACGGCGCGGCCGACGCCGCGCCGCCGCAGTGGGCGCACGTCGTCGCGCCCGGCGCGGAGCCCCCCGAGGGCGAACCCGTATCGGACGCCTACCGCGTCTTCCTCCAACTGCCCGAGGACGTCGCCCGGGACCTGCCGCGGACCGTCGCCGGGTACCGGGCCGCGGTGGCCCCCGCGGCAGCCCCGCCTCCCGCCGCCGACGGCCGGTGGTTCTCCTTCCGCGGGATGCGGGTCCTGGGGTGGGCGGTCGCAGGGTTCCTGCCCGCCCTGTTCCTCACCGGTGTGCTGGGGTGGTCCTGGTACGACTCCGGGGACCCCTTCCTCGCCGTGCCGGCCGGGGCGGCCGGGGCCGCCGTGCTCGGCGCCCTCGCGGTGGGGCCCCGGTTCTGGGCCCCGCAGGGGGTCCGCCTGGACGCCCGGGGCCTGTCGGTGCGCCGCGGCCCGGGACCGTTCCTCCGGGGCACCCGCCACTTCGTGCCCTGGGAGGAGGTGCACGCCCTGACACGGCACGAGCGTCCGCGCGGGCCCGGCACTGGCAGCGCGCGGCTTCCGGTGCTGGAAGTGCACGCCACCGGGCCCGCTCCCGAGAGCCCCCTCCCCCGCTGGGCGCGGTACGCCCCCGCCGGGACGCCGGGGTGGGGGACCGTCACCGACACGCCCCGGCTGGTGCTCGCCCCGGCGGACGCCCGCGCGGCCTCCGAGATCCTCCACCTCGCCGAACGCCTGCGCCCCGTCCCGGCCTCCGCGCCGGTGCCCGGACCCGGGGCCGTTCCGCCCCGTACGGACGTCTGGGTGGAACTCCCCCGGCGCGGACTCCAGCGGGCCGTCGGCGCCCTCGGGTTCTTCCTGATCACGGTGCTCATGGCTGTGACCCTGGGGTTCGACCTCTTCGCCGAGCCTCGGATGCTCCTCTTCGTCGTCCTGCCCTCCGTGCTCCTGGCCGCCTGGGCGCTGTGGCGGCTGCCGGAGGCCGCCGCCGGTTCCGGCATCCTCATCACGGACGACGCCGTCGAGCTCGTCCGGAACCGGTGCCTGTGGCGGTCCGGGGTGCGCACCGTCGTGCCCCTGTCGTCGGTCACCGCCGTGCGCAGGGTCCGGGCCCCGTCGCTGACCGGCCTCGCCGGCGGATGGCCGGTGGAGGACGCCGTCGATCTCTTCGTCACCGGGAACCCCGGGCGGACCCCGCACTGGGTGCGCCGCGGCCGGGGCGGGGAGCCCGGGACCCTCCGGCTGCGGGTGATGGGCGGTCCCGCCGTGCTGCCGCTGACGGGCGGGGTCGGGGGACGCCTCCGGCCGGAGGCCGGTGCCGCCCCGGTGAGGTCACCGGAGTGAGCACCGGTGGCCGCCGTCCGGGCCCCGGATCCCGGACCTCCCGAGCGCGGGGGCATGACGGACCTGCCGCCCACCCGCGCAGCCCCGGTCCCGGGGCGTGTCCGGCGGAACATTCCGCCTCGCGACCCCTGGGCCGCCTCTCGCGGCGCCGCTTCCGCTCGGACGGCCCCGGACCGGCCTGCGCCCGCCGTCTTGCGAGGGATCGCCCGTAGGCCGCCCGTGCTCCTTCGGCGCAAGCGCCGAAGGAGCACGGGAACATCCGCTGAAAACGTCTCAGGAGTCGAGGACCTGGCCCTCGCGGGAGACCACCGGGGGCAGCACCGACCACGGGAAGTCGATCCACTGGTCGGTGCGCTTCCACACGTACTCGCAGTCGATCAGCGAATGGGACTTCTGGTAGATGACCGCGCTGCGCACCTCGGCGACGTGCTCGGCGCAGAAGTCGTGGACGAGCTTGAGGGTCTTGCCGGTGTCGGCGACGTCGTCGGCGACCAGGACCCTCTTGTCGCTCAGGTCCACCACGTTGGGGACGGGCGGCAGCATGACCGGCATGTCCAGGGTCGTGCCCACGCCCGTGTAGAACTCCACGTTCATGACGTGGAGGTTCTTGACGCCGAGGGCGTAGCCGAGGCCGCCCGCCACGAACAGTCCGCCGCGCGCGATGGACAGGATGATGTCGGGCTCGAAGCCGTCGTCGGCGATCTCCTGCGCCAGCTCCCGCATCGCGGTGCCGAACAGCTCGTACGTGAGTGTCTCGCGGTCGTCGCTCACCGGTACCTCGTTCCTCTCGTGTCACACCCTGCCACGCATGCTAGGACCCCGTCCCGGCCCGGGGCTCCGGGGGCGCGGCGTTCCGGCAGGTGGGCGGGCGCGCGGGGGTGACCGGGAGTGTCGGCCACATGTCCATCCGGGGACGTGCCCCGGGTCACATATCTGGACGAACGGTCACGAAAGCCGATGTCATCTACGACGTTTTCTCGACTTCGGCACGCCTATGGCGAACAGATGGCAAGAAACCTCACCATATGTCTGTACACGTCACCTTCGACACATCCGACTCTCGACATATGGAGGCAGAGGCATGGCCGACGACCGGGACCTGCTCCCCTCCGAGCAGCCGGTGCAGCTGCTCGACGAGTCGGGGAGGCCGGTCGAGAACCCGACCCTCCCCTTCCCCGACAACGGGCGTCTCCTCGCCGCGTACACCGCCCTGGTGGTCGGCCGTCGCGTCAACGACCAGGCCGGCGCACTGGTCCGCCAGGGCCGCCTGGCGGTCTACCCCTCCTCGCACGGCCAGGAGGCCTGCCAGGTCGGCGCCTCCCTCGTGCTGGGCGAGAACGACTGGCTCTTCCCCACCTACCGGGACACCGTCGCCGTCGTCACCCGCGGCGTCGACCCCGTCGAGGTGCTCACCCTCCTCAAGGGCGACTGGCACGCCGGGTACGACCCCTACGAGCACCGGGTCGCCCCGCAGGCCACCCCGCTCGCCACCCAGCTGCTGCACGCCGTCGGCGTCGCCCACGCCGCCCGCCTGCGCGGTGAGGACACCGTCGTGATGGCCCTGTGCGGCGACGGCGCCACCAGCGAGGGCGACTTCCACGAGGCACTGAACTTCGCCGCCGTGCTCAAGGCCCCCGTCGTGTTCTTCGTCCAGAACAACGAGTACGCCATCTCCGTCCCCCTCGCCCGGCAGACCGCCGCGCCCTCCCTCGCCCACAAGGGCATCGGCTACGGGGTCAACGGCGAGCGCGTCGACGGCAACGACACCGCCGCCGTGCTGGCCGTGCTGGACGCCGCCGTCGCGGCCGCCCGCTCCGGCGCGGGCCCGCAGCTGGTCGAGGCGCACACCTACCGCATGCAGGCGCACACCAACGCCGACGACGACACCCGCTACCGC
Source organism: Nocardiopsis sp. NPDC006139 (assembly GCF_040614155.1). Classification (NCBI taxonomy): domain Bacteria; kingdom Bacillati; phylum Actinomycetota; class Actinomycetes; order Streptosporangiales; family Nocardiopsidaceae; genus Nocardiopsis; species Nocardiopsis sp. NPDC006139. Next base: position 32,284 of record NZ_JBEXTT010000007.1, on the reverse strand, counting down.
GACAGCGACGAGGTCGGTCCGTGGGTCGCCCGCGACCCGCTGACGCGGCTGGAGGCGCTGCTCAAGCGCAAGCGCGTGCTCACCAAGGCGCGCCGGGACGAGATCACCGAGCGGGCCGAGGCCGTCGCCGCCGCCATGCGCGAGGGCATCTCCCGGGACGACGACCCCCACCCCTCCGAACTGTTCGCCCACGTGTACGCCGAGCCCACCCCGCAGCTGAGGGAGCAGGCCGCCGTCCTGGCCGACGAACTGAGCAGAGAGAGCGACTGACCCATGGCGACCGACCCCACCAAGCTCACCATGGCCCAGGCCCTCAACCGGGCGCTGCGCGACGCCATGGCCGAGGACGAGACCGTGTACGTCTTCGGCGAGGACGTCGGCCCCCTCGGCGGCGTCTTCCGCATCACCGACGGCCTCACCGCCGAGTTCGGCGAGGACCGCTGCTTCGACACCCCGCTCGCCGAGTCCGGCATCGCGGGCCTGGCCGTGGGCATGGCGATGAACGGGATGCGCCCCGTCATCGAGATGCAGTTCGACGCGTTCGCCTACCCGGCGTTCGAGCAGATCGTCAGCCACATCGCCAAGCTGCGCAACCGCACCCGCGGCCGGGTCTCCCTGCCCATCGTCATCCGGGTGCCCTACGCGGGCGGCATCGGCGGCGTGGAGCACCACTGCGACTCCTCCGAGGCGTACTACGCCCACACCCCCGGCCTGAAGGTGGTCACCCCGGCCACCCCCGCGGACGCCTACCACCTGCTGCGCGAGGCCATCGCCTCCGACGACCCCGTCGTGTTCATGGAGCCCAAGAAGCTCTACTGGGCCAAGGAGGAGTTCGACCCGGGCGACGGCTCGCGTCCGGGCATCGGCACCGCGGTGGTGTGCCGCCCCGGCACCGACGCCACCCTCATCGCCTACGGGCCCTCGGTGCCCACCGCGCTGGAGGCCGCCGAGGCCGCGGCCCAGGAGGGCCGCAGCCTCCAGGTGGTGGACCTGCGCTCCATCGTCCCCTTCGACGACGAGACCGTGTGCGCCGCGGTGCGCTCCACGGGCCGGGCCGTCGTGATCGCCGAGGCCAGCGGGTTCGCCAGCGTCGCCTCGGAGATCGTCGCCCGGGTGACCGAGCGCTGCTTCCACTCCCTGGCCGCCCCGGTGCGCCGGGTCACCGGGTTCGACATCCCGTTCCCGCCGCCCAAGCTGGAGCGCCACCAGCTGCCGAGCGTCGACCGCATCCTCGACGCGGTGGACGACCTTCAGTGGGAGGACGACCAGTGACGATCCGCACCTTCGAACTGCCCGACCTGGGCGAGGGCCTCACCGAGGCCGAGGTGGTCAAGTGGCTGGTCGCGGTGGGCGACACCGTCGCCATCGACCAGCCGATCGCCGAGGTGGAGACCGCGAAGTCGATCGTGGAGGTGCCCACCCCCTACGGCGGGGTGGTGCACGCGCTGCACGGCGCCGAGGGCGAGGTGCTGGCGGTGGGCTCCGCGCTGATCAGCGTCGCCGACGAGGCGGCGGCCCCGGCGGCCCCCTCCGCGCCCGCCGCCCCCGCGCCCTCCGTGCCGGAGCCGGCCGCGGTGTCCGCGGCCGGTGAGCGGTACCGAGAGGAGGAGCGCGCCGGGAGCGGCTCGGGCAACGTCCTCATCGGCTACGGCACCCCGGAGGCGGGGGCCCGGGGGCGCCGCCGCCGGCCCCGCGGGGCCGTTGCGGCGCCCACCGCCGCGCCCGCGGCCCCGGTCGCGCCCGAGTCCCCGCCCGCGCGCCGCGTCCCGCTGGTGACCTCGCCGCTGGTGAGACGGCTCGCCCGCGAGGCCGGGCTGCGCGTCGCCGACATCGAGGGCAGCGGCCAGGACGGGCTCATCACCCGCCGCGACGTGCTCGCCGCCATCGAGGCCGCCCGGTCCCCGATCGCCGCGCCCGCCGCCGAGGCGGCCCCGGCACCGGCTCCGGCACCGGTCCCTGCGGGCGCCGTGGACCCGCGCACCGGGCTGGCCGAGTCCGCCAGGGTGCCCATGAGCGGGTTCCGCAAGAGCGTCGCCGCCGCCCTCTCGCGCAGCAGGAGCGAGATCCCCGAGGCCACCGTGTGGGTGGACGTCGACGCCACCGAGCTGGTCCGCCTGCGCGCCGCCCACCCGGACGGCCCGGGGCTGCTGTCCTACGTCGCCCGGTTCACCGTGGCCGGACTGCGCGCCCACCCCGAGCTCAACGGGCTGGTGGACACCGAGCGCGGCGAGCTGGTCCAGTACGACGGGATCAACCTGGGCCTGGCCGTGCAGACCGACCGCGGCCTGGTCGCGCCGGCCGTGCTCGGCGCGCACCGGCTCACCACCGCCGAGCTGGACACCGAGATCAAGCGGCTCACCGCCGCCGCCCGCGCGGGCCGGGCGACCCCGGCCGAGATGACCGGCGGCACCTTCACCCTCAACAACTACGGTTCGCTGCGGGTCGACGGAAGCGCCGCCATCATCAACCACCCGCAGGTGGCCATCCTCGGCATCGGCCGGATCATCGACCGCCCGTGGGTGGTGGACGGCGAGCTGACCGTCCGCAAGGTCACCCAGCTGTCGTTCGCGTTCGACCACCGGGTGTGCGACGGCGGCGCGGCGGCCGGGTTCATGCGGGTCGTCGCCGACGCCATCGAGGACCCCGCCGCGGCCATCGCCCGCCTGTAGCGGGTCCCACGACAGCGCCCCGGGGGGAGTCGGCACCCCCGGGGCGCTCCCGTCGTCAGGCGGCGGGCTCCGGGTCCCCGGGGAGCACCGCCTTCAGGTACTCGGCGATGGCCCTGCGGTTCTGCTCCAGGCAGCGGATGCGCCGGTCCATGCGCGAGAGTTCACCGCGCAGGGTGGCGATCATCTGCGGGGAGACGTCGGAGATCAGGATCGAGCGGGGCCGGTCCAGACAGGGCAACATCTGCCTGATGATCTTGGTGGGCAGGCCGGCGTCGAGCAGCCCCCGGATCTGGAGCACCCGGTCCACGGTGTCCTCGTCGTAGTCCCGGTAGCCGTTCTCCAGGCGCCGGGACACGATCAGCCCCTGCTCCTCGTAGTAGCGCAGCAGCCGGCGCGAGGTCTCGGTCCGCTCCGCCAGCTCCCCGATCCGCATGTGGCCCACCTCACCGGTCGCCCCGTTGACCTTCACATAGATGTGAGGGTTTGAGCATGGCGGTCATGACCACCACCGCACAAGGGGTTATCCCCGAACGGGCGGCCCGGCTTCCGTGGGCCGCCCTGCTCGCCCTCGCCGCCGTCGCCCTCCTGGTCGTCCTCACCGAGCTGGTGCCCGCCGGGCTGCTGCCCGCCATGAGCGCCGACCTCGGAGTGGGCGAGTCCACCATGGGGCAGGCCGTGACGGCCTACGCCGCCGGTACCGCGCTCACCGTGATCCCGCTCGCCGCGGTCACCGCCGGAGTGCGACGCCGCCCCCTGCTGCTGGGGACCGTGGCACTGTTCGCCGTGGCCAACACCGTCACCGCCCTCTCCTCCGACCACCTGCTCACCCTGGCAGCCCGGTTCGCCGCCGGGATCGCCGCGGGGCTCGCCTGGGCGATGCTCGTCGGCTACGCCCGTTCCCTGGTGCCGGAACACCACCAGGGCCGGGCGATCGCCATCGTCCTGATCGGCATCCCGCTCGCCCTGTCCCTGGGGGTGCCCGCCGGCGCCTTCCTCGGGGACATGGTCGGCTGGCGCTCGGTGTTCCTGGTCATCACCGGGATCGCCCTCGTCCTGGCCGGGTGGATCCTGGCGGCCGTACCGGACCGCCCGGGGCAGCCCCGGGCGGAACGGGTGCCGTTCGCCAGGGTGTTCGCCCTGCCCGGCCTGCTGCCGCTGCTGGCCGTCACCCTCCTGCTGGTGACCGCCCACACCGTCCTCTACACCTACATCGCCCCGGTCCTCGCGAACGCGGGGCGCGGCGGCGGCGTGGACCTGGTCCTCCTGGTGTTCGGGGCGGCCTCCGTGGCCGGCGTCTGGATCGTGGGCGCCCTTATCGACCGGAGGCTGCGGGCCCTGGCCGTCGGCGCGGTCCTGCTCATCGGCGCGGCGGCCGTCCTCCTGGCGCTGGCCGCCGGCCTGCCGGGCATGGCCCTGGTCGCGGCCGCCCTGTGGGGGCTCGGGTGGGGCGGGGTGCCGACCCTGCTTCAGACCGCGGTCGCCGACGTCGGCGGGGCGGCGGCCGTCACCGCCCAGTCCGTGTACGTCACCCTGTGGAACGTCGCCATGGCCGGGGGCGGCGCGGCGGGCGGGGCGCTGCTCGCGGGGGTGGGCGCCGGAGCGCTGCCCTGGGGCGTGCTCGCCCTGCTCGTCCCGGTGCTGCTGCTGGTCCCGCTGTCCCGCAGGGCCTTCCCCGCCTCCCGGGTCTGAACGCGGCGGTGCCCACGGCCGACCGGCCGTGGGCACCGCCATGTCGACACGGCGATACGCCGCCATGCCTCTTCGCCGCTACGCCTCCTCGTCGCCCTTGGCGACCAGGGTGAGCACGTCGTAGGTGGCGACGGCCTCGCCGTCCTGGTCGGTGACCACGGCGTCCCAGCGGACCTCGCCGTACTCCGCGTTGGTGCGCGGGGTGATCTGCTTGGCGGTCAGCGTCACCCTGATGACCGCGTCCTCCTTCACGGGGGTGAGGAACCGCAGGTTGTCCACGCCGAAGTTGGCCAGCACCGGGCCCGGGGCCGGGTCCACGAACAGGCCGGCGGCCAGCGACACCACCAGGTAGCCGTGCGCCACGATCCCGCCGAACAGCGGGTTGGCGGCGGCGGCCTCCTCGTCGGTGTGGGCGTAGAACGTGTCCCCGGTGAACTCGGCGAAGTGGTCGATGTCGGCGCGGGTCACCCTGCGCTCCGCCGACTCGATGGTGTCGCCGATGCGCAGCTCGGCCAGGTTCTTGCGGAAGGGGTGGACGTCGCCCACGTTCCTCTTGGAACCCGTGGTCCAGTGCCCGGTGATCGCGGTGAGCATGTCCGGCGAGGCCTGGATCGCGGTGCGCTGCATGTGGTGCTTGACGCCGCGCACACCGCCCATCTCCTCGCCGCCGCCGGCGCGGCCCGGGCCGCCGTGCACCAGCACGGGCAGCGGGGAGCCGTGGCCGGTGGACTCCTTGGCGTCGTCCCGGTCCAGCACCAGGATGCGGCCGTGCCAGGGGGCGACGCCCAGGACGACCTCCCGGGCGACGTCGGGGTCGTGGGTGACCAGCGAGCCCACCAGGGAGCCCTTGCCCAGGGCGGCCAGCTCGACGGCCTCGGCCACCGAGCCGTAGGTGATGACGGTGCTGACCGGGCCGAACGCCTCCACCTCGTGCGGCTCCCGGGCGCCCGGCTCGGCGCGCAGGAGGATCGGCGACATGAACGCGCCGGACTCGGCGTCGGCGCCCACGACCTCGACCCGCTCGGGGTCGCCGTACACCAGCTCGCAGGAGGTGCGCAGGGCCTTGACCGCCTTGCGGACCTCGTCGCGCTGGGCCAGGGAGACCAGGGCGCCCATGCGGGTGTCCGGGTGGTCGGCGGCGCCCACCACGACCTTGGCCAGGCGCTCCTTCAGGGCCTCGACGACGGTGTCGGCCATCGCCTCGGGGACGATGACGCGGCGGATGGCGGTGCACTTCTGGCCCGCCTTGACGGTCATCTCGGTGACGACCTGCTTGATGTACAGGTCGAACTCGGGGTCCTCGGCGGTGACGTCCGGGCCCAGGATGGAGCAGTTGAGGGAGTCGGCCTCGACGTTCAGCTGCGTGCCGCCGCTGACCACGTTCGGGTGGTTGCGCAGGATGGCGCCGGTGGCGGCCGAGCCGGTGAAGCCGACGATGTCCTGCGGGCCCAGGCCGTCGAGCAGCCCCCGGTGCCCGGCGACGAGCAGCTGGAGGGAGCCCTCGGGGAGGATCCCCGACTCGACGGCCCTGCGGACCACGGCCTCGGTCAGGTAGGCGGTCTGGGCGGCGGGCTTGACGATGCTGGGCAGCCCGGCCAGGAACGCGGGGGCGAGTTTCTCGAGCATGCCCCACACGGGGAAGTTGAACGCGTTGATCTGCACCGCGACGCCGGGCCGGGAGGTGTAGACGTGCTGTCCCGCGAAGGTGCCCTCGCGGCTGAGCCGCTCCAGGGGGCCGTCGAGGATGACCGTGGAGTTGGGCAGCTCGCGGCGGCCCTTGCTGGAGAAGCTGAAGAGGGTGCCGAAGCCGCCGTCGATGTCCACGGCGCTGTCGCGCTTGGTGGCGCCGGTCCGGTGGGAGAGCGCGTAGAACTCGTCCTTGTACTGCATCAGGTGCTGGGCGAGGGCCTTGAGCAGGTTCGCGCGCTGGTGGAAGGTGAGGGCGCGCAGCGCCGGGCCGCCGACGGTGCGGGCGTAGTCGACCATGGCGGAGACGTCGGGGCCGTTCTGCGACATGCGGGCGACGGTCTCACCGGTGTTCGCGTCGGCGAGGGGCTCGCCCCCGTCGGTGGGGGTGAACCACGATCCCAGCGCGTAGCTCTGCAGTACTTCGGACACCTGACGGTCCTCTCCTCGGGCTGAGTGTCTTCCGGCACAGTATTACAGACCGATCGTTCAGTAAATAGTGCCCGGCCGGTCGCGTCCGCCGCCACCTGCGTTTTCCCACCATGTGGACGTGCGGACAGGTGGTTCTGTCGACATCTCGAAAATGCCGTGTAATGAACGGCCCGCCGCCGACAGAAGAGGGGTGACGGCACACCGAGAGGAGAGGGATGAGCGGCGATGACACGGAGGAGGGGGCGGGTGGACTGTTCACCCGCTTCTTCACCGGCCACTACGACGACGTCCGGCGCTACGCCCTGCGGAGGCTGGGCCCGGACGCGGCCGACGACGTCGCGGCGGAGACCTTCTCCGTCGCCTGGCGCCGGTTCGACCGGGTGCCCCGGGACGAGCCGCTGCCGTGGCTGTACGGGGTGGCCCGCAACATCGTGCGGGCCCGGTTCCGGGAGCTGAGGCGACAAGGAGAGATGTCGACCCCCTTCCCCGAGGGCGACCACCGGGAGCCGGGCGCGCCGGACCCGACCGGGGCGGTGGCCGAACGCGACAGCGCGCTGCGGGCGCTGGGGCGGCTCGGCGAGACCGACCGGGAGCTGATCATGCTCCTGGCCTGGGAGGGGCTGGAGGTGCGCGACGCCGCCCGGGTGCTGGGCTGCACCACCGCCACGGCCCGTGTGCGGCTGTACCGGGCGCGGCGGCGGATCGAGCGCTTCCTGGACCAGCCGCCCCCCGACGGGGAGCGCCGCCCCGCGGCCGCCCCCCGGACCCCCGCCCGCACCGCCCTGAAGGAGAACCCATGAAGGACACCGCGTTCAACGACGACGTCGCCGCCGTCCGGCGCCTGTTCGCCGGGCACGACCCGGCCGCCGGGTATCCGGAGGACGCGGCCGCGCGCGAGCTGTCCCGGATCGAGGTCATCGCCGCCGGGCACCGGCCGGGAGGCGCCCCGGCGCGGCCCCGCCGCCTCCTGCGTCCGGCCCTCATCGGGGCCGCCGCCGCGCTGACGGCCGTCGCGGTCGTCGTCCCGGTGTCGCTCCAGAGCGGACGGCCCGCGTACGCGGAGCCGCCGCCCGCCCCGCTGGACGTGCCCGCCTCCGAACGCACCGGGGGGCGGGAGCACCTGCTCGACCTGGCCCGCGCCGCCGCGGCGGCGGAGCCGCCCGCACGCGACGGGGACGTGGCGTACGTGCGGACCTCGGAGTGGACGTTCACGTACTCGCAGGACGTGGACAGCGGACGGGTCGGCTGGGGGATCCTGCCGGAGGAGCGCAGCGTGTGGCGGGCCCCCGACGAGTCCGGGGTGGAGCTGTCCGTGCCCCGAGAGCCGGAGCACGTCGGCGGGGACGAGGGCCCGCTGGGCTTCCTGTTCGGCGACGGCACCGAGCGCTTCGAATGGGGGGACGGCGAGGGCGGCGACGGGATGTTCTTCACCTGGGAGCCGGACACGCTGTCCACCGACCCGGAGGAATTGGAGGAGCAGCTGGTCGACGGGGCCGGGTTCGACGCCGGCACGCCGGAGGCGACCCTCTTCTACGCGCTCCAGAGCCTGTACACCGAGGCCCCCGTCGACCCGCGGGTCCAGTCGGCCGTGCTGCGGGTGCTGGCCGGGCACGAGGGCGTGCTCTACGCGGGCCCGTCCGAGGACCGGTACGGGCGCGAGGGCGAGCTCTTCCTGGTGGAGGAGGAGGGCGAGGAGACCCTGGAGCGCCGGATCATGTTCGACGCCGACACCGGGATGCCGCTCTACTTCGAGGTCGTCGCGGTGGAGTCGGAGTACGAGCAGCCCGAGGGGGTGGAGCTGCCCCTGGTCAACCACTACTCGGTGATCGTGGAGACGGCCTGGGTCCCGGAGGTCGAGGACCGGCCCTGAGCCGCCCGGTCGGGTCCGTCCACAGCCTGTGGACGGACCCGGGCCCCCGCCGCGGCGGGGGCCTCGTGGCGCTGGCGCTGTACCCGCCCCCGACCTGCGGGGCCTGGGGCCGAGGGCTCCTCCGCCGAGGCGGGGCCCTCGTGGCGTTCGGCGCCGTGCTCGCCGCCGGGGCTGCGGGACTCGGGGCCGGGGGCTCCCCCGCCGAGGCGGGGTCCTCGTGGTGCTCGGTGTCGTGCCCGTCCCCCGGTCCGCGAGACCCGGACCGGGCTGCCCGGCGGAGTCCATCCACAGCCTGTGGACGGGCCCGGGGCTCCCCCGCCGAGGCGGGGTCCTCGTGGTGCTCGGTGTCGTGCCCGTCCCCCGGTCCGCGAGACCCGGGGCCGGTCCGCCCGGCCGGAACCGGGCACACCGCCGGGCCCGTGGGACCCGGGACCGGGCCGCGGGTCAGTGCTGGGCGAGCGGGACGACCTCGGCGCCCGGGAGGGCGGCCACGAGCTTGCCCGGCACCCACAGCTTGGACCGGCGCAGCCCGCTGCCCACCACCACGTACGGGGTGGCCGCCACGGCCTCGTCCACCAGGATCGGCCACTCCCGCGGCAGCCCGAACGGGGTGATCCCGCCGTACTCCATCCCGGTCAGCCCCGTGGCCTCCGCCATCGGCGCGAACGACGCCTTGCGCGCGCCCAGGTGGCGGCGGACCACGCCGTTGACGTCGGCCCGGTCGGTGGCCAGGACCATGCACGCCGCGTAGGTGGTCTCGCCGCCGCGCTTGGCCGCCACCACCACGCAGTTCGCGCTGGTCTCCAGCGTCATCCCGTAGTGGGTGCAGAAGGCCGCGGTGTCCGCCAGGTTCGGGTCGATCGGCGCGACCCGCACCTCGGCGTGGCCCCGGACGGCCTCCCGGACGGGGGCGGCCATCAGGTGCTCCTGCTCGCCGGCGTCCACCCAGTTCAACGACACGGACATGGGCATGCTCCTCGTTTCGTGTTCCGGACGGCCCCAGCCTAGGGCGTGTTCGGTGGATGCTTTCGAGCGTTTCGGCGCTTGCGCCGAATGCCGGGAGCGGCCGCGAGGCGATCTCTCGCAGGAGGACCGGCGCAGGTCGGCCCGGGTTCGGCCGTCCGAGCGCGGGCGGCGCGGCGAGAGGAGGCCTCGCGGCCGCGACCCGGAATGATCCGCCGAACACGCCCTAGGGACCTACGACGCGGAATGCCGCCGCAGGATCTCCAGGGCGAGTCCGGCCAGGTCGTCGGACCGGTACCCGGGCCACCCGTGCACCGCCGACACGTACCCCGCCGGGATCCCCGACAGGCCCCACCGGGCCCCGGCCAGCGCACCGGCGATCGCCGCGACGGTGTCGGTGTCGTTGCCCGCCCGCACCGCCGCGTGCACGGCCGCCACGTACCCCTCCGGGTTGCGGGTGAGGGCCGACCACGCCGCCTGGAGCGCGCTCACCACGAACCCGTTGTTCGCGAACGTGTGCGGCGCCGCCGACTCCGCCTCGTCCAGCCAGGTCTTCCAGCGGCCGCGCGCGTCCTCCGGCAGCAGTTCCACCCCGTCGCGGACGCCGTCCAGGGTGCCCTCCAGCACGGCCCGGCGGATCCCCTCGCACCACAGCACGCAGGCCTGCGAGGCCAGCGGGTCCCCGTGGGTCAGGAGGCTGTAGGCGTCGGCGGCCCGGGCCAGCCCCTCCGGGTCGCGCAGGTAGGCCAGGGCCAGCGGCCCGGTGCGCATCAGCGACCCGTTGCCCGCGCTCGCCACCCCCTCCTCGAACATGGACGCGGCGTACGCCGCCATCACCTCGGCGACCTCCGGGCGGCGGAAGGCGCCCCCGGCACCGCCCATCACCCGGCGGGTCTGGTTGCCGATGTCGGTGGCCCCGCCGTTCGCCCACTCCAGGAAGGCGTCGGCGGTCGCGCGCAGCGCCCCGGCGGACAGCGGGTCGTCGTGGTCGCGCAGCGCATGGGCGATGCACACCGTCATCTGGGTGTCGTCGGAGTACTCCCCGGGTGCGTAGGGGCCCAGGCCGCCGCCGATCATCTCCGGCACCCGGCGCTCGGACAGCGTGGGGCCGAACTCGTAGGGCACGCCCAGCGCGTCGCCGCAGGCGGCGCCCAGCAGGACGCCCAGGGCGCGGTCCTCGATGCTTCCGGTGGGCGGGGTCTGCACGGTCGCCTCGCAACGGTTCGGGGGAAGGGCGGACAGCGCCGACATTACCGTTCCGGCCTCCACCGGGGAGTTCGGGTGAGCGAACCGGTACGGGGTGAAATCAGAGCCGAATTCCGGAATTCCGGCCCGTACAATTCCGATTCATGGAGACCCCCACCCCCGATCCCCACTCCGGCGCGGTCCTGGACGGACGCTACGTCCTCGGGGAGCGCCTTCGCAGTGATGCCTCGGGGAGCGCCTACGCGGCCCACGACCGCGCCACCGGGACGACCGTCGTCGTCACCGTCCTGCACCCGTGGCTGGTCGGCGACGCGCCGGCCGTGCACGCCTTCCGCGGCAGGGCGCAGCACCTGGAGGCCGTCTCCCACCCGGGCCTGGCCCGGTTCCTCGACCACGGCCGCGACGGGGACCGCGTCTACGCCGTCAACGAGTACCTTCGCGGCGAACCCCTCGCCGAGGTCCTGGACGGCACCTCCCCCGTCCACGAGCCGCACCGGGCGCTCACCGTCATCGCCTCCGTCCTGGAGGCGCTCGACGCCGCCCACGCCCAGGGGATCGTGCACGGCGCCCTGACCCCCGACCGGGTCGTCGTCGGCGACGACGGGAGGGCGGGCATCACCGGCTTCCCGCTCCTCTTCGACGCCGCCGAGGACGAGGCACCCGACACCCGGACCGACGTGCGCGCGGTGGGCCTGCTCCTGCACGCGCTCATCACCGGCGAGCCGGCCGACCCCGGCGAGGCGCGCCCGCTGCGCCCCTCGGCGCTGGTGGACTCCCTGCCGCCGGACCTGGACATGCTGGTCGCCAACGCGACCGACCCCAACCCGCGTTACCGGCCCCGCGACGCGGGCCAGTACCTCACCCTGGTCGAGCAGGTGATGCGGTCGCTGTCCCGGCCGTTGGAGGAGGGCGGCGCCGACACCACCCGCCCCATCCCGATCGCCGCCGCCGAGCTCCCCGCACCCCGCCGCGGACCGCTGCGGCGCCGCGTCCCCGGGCTGGCGGCCGCCGTGCTGCTGGTCGCCGCCCTGTTCGCGACCGGGTGGGCGCTGTTCCCCCGCGAGCCCGAGGCCACCCTCCCCGACCTGGCGGGGGTCGCCGCGGAGGAGGCGGAGGCGCGGCTGGAATCGCTCGGCCTGGGGCTGGTGGTCCGCTTCCGGGACACCTACCACGACACCGTCGAGCCGGGCGGGGTCGCGGGCAGCGAGCCGGGCCCGGGCGCCGTCCTGGCCGAGGGCGACGCGGTCATGCTGGCGCTGTCCGTCGGACCCCGCCACGCGGATGTCCCTGACGTGGTCGGCGACACCGAGAACGAGGCCCGCGACCTGCTGCGCGAGGCGGGGTTCACCCGCATCGACGTCGTCCAGGAGCACTCCGCCGAGCAGCTGCCGGGGACCGTCCTGGCCACCGAGCCCGCCGCGGGACGGGAGGGCGACCGCGAGGACCCGGTGGTCATCCGGGTCAGCGAGGGCGTCATCGTCCCCTCGCTGGACGGGATGACGCAGGAGGAGGCCGTGGACGCCCTCACCCGGGTCGGCCTGACCGCGGTGGTCGTCGAGCAGCACCACGAGACCGTCGAACCGGGCGGGGTCAGCGCCCAGAACCCCGAGCCGGGGTCGATCCTGCCCGAGGAGGGCGAGGTCTCGGTGACCGTCTCGACCGGCCCGGAGCCCGAGGAGGAGCCCTCGGAGTCCCCGTCGGAGACCCCCTCGGAGGAGTCCGAAGGCGACCGCGACGAGGAGTCCGACGACGGGGACGGCGGCGGGCACAACGACGGGCACGGCGGAGGCCAGGGCGGAGGCTGGGACGACCACTCCTGCTCCGCGCCCGCCTGGAGCCCCGGCACCACCTATGAGGAGGGGGAGCGGGTCAGCCACAACGGCCGCGAGTACGAGTCCCGCTGGTGGAACCAGGACAACGAGCCCGACTCCGGCACGCTCTGGGGCCCCTGGTCCGACCGCGGCCGCTGCTGAGCCCGGCGCCGGGCCCGCGCCGCGCCCGCCCCGGGTGCGGCCCGGGCCCGGCGCCGGGCGCCGCGCGGCGCGGTCAGCGGAAGTCGTCGGCGCGGTCGCGCGCCCACCGGGAGAAGGGCAGCGCCGGGCGGCCGAGCACCCTCTCGACGTCCCCCGACACCTCCTCGGGGCGCTCGGCCAGTGAGGCCCAGTACTCCAGCGCCGCCTCCGCGTACCCGGCGTCCCCGAACAGGGCGGTGAGCTCCGCCGCCGCCTCCTCCCGGGGCTGCTCCTCCCACCGCGCCGCCACGCCGACGGCCTCGCCGAGCATCCGCACCTGGTCCCGCTGGGACACCGCCTCCGGGCCGGTCATCAGGTAGGCCCTGCCCGCGTGCCCCTCGTCGACCAGGGCCCGCACCGCCACCTCGGCGACGTCGCGCTCGTGCACCAGGGACCGCCGCGCGTCCCCGTACGGGGCCCGCACCGTGCCGGTGCGGACCCGCCCGGACCACTGGAGCGCGTTGGCGGACAGCCCGGTCACCCGCAGGAAGACCCACTCCGCCCCGGAGTCCCGGACCACGTCCTCCACCGCGCCCCACGACCCCCGCTCGCCGGGGTCCCCGCCACCGGCCTGCGCCGCCGAAAGGTAGACGACGCGGTCCGCGTGCCGGGCCAGCGCCGCCGCCACCGGCCCCACCCCCTCCGCCGTCATCAGCGGCCACACCAGGTAGGCGGCCCGGACGCCCTCCGCCGCACGGGCCACCGCCTCCGGGTCGGTGACGTCGCCGGTCACGGCCTCCACCCCGGCCGGCAGGCCGTGGTCCTCCCGGCGGACCAGGGCGCGCACGGGCACGCCCTCGGCCAGCAGTCCGGCCACCACGTGCCGGCCGGTGTTACCCGTCGCCCCGGTCACCAGTACGGGTCGCTCCATGGTCGTTCCCCTCGGTTCCGCGGCCGGATCGCCCGGCCGTCGGAGGACAGCCTGGTTCCTCAACAAATGTTGAGGTCAAGGCCCGAGGTTCCCGAAAGGACCCTATGGCGCCCCTCTACACCGGTTCGCGCCCGAATGTATGTCACATGTACATGTGAAACGGATCACCGTAGCTCTACCTTCGGGTTGGCACCCCATCCCCCAGCGCGGGCGATCGTGACGAGGCGGTGCCGACTGGAGGAAGAGAAATGCGCAAGACCCCCCTGACCGCCGCCTCCTGCGCGGTCGTCCTCGCCCTCACCGCCTGCGGCAGCCCCGGCGAGGCCGCGGGAGGGGGCGGGGACGGGCCCGTCAGGATCGGCATCGTCTACTCGGCCACCGGCCCGCTGGCCACCTACGGCGAGCAGTACAGGCAGGGCCTGGAGGCCGGACTCGACTACGCCACCGGCGGCACCATGGAGATCGACGGCCGCGCCGTCGAGGTCGAGTACATGGACGACGGCGGCGACCCCACCGCCGCGGTTTCCGCCGCCCGCGAGCTCATCGGCACCGGCCACGACATCATCGCCGGGTCCACCGCCTCGGGCATCGCCGTCCAGGTCGCCCCGTTGGCCGAACAGGACGACATCCTCTTCATCTCCGGCCCGGCCGCCACCGACGCCGTCACCGGCATCAACGCCAACACCTTCCGCTCCGGCCGCCAGACCTACCAGGACATCCTCGCCGCGGGCAGCTTCATGGACGACGCCGAGGGCTCCAAGGTCGTCGTGTTCGCCCAGCAGGGCACCTTCGGCCAGGCCAACGTCGACGCCGTCACCGCCGTCCTGGGCGGGGAGGGAGCCGAGGTCGACAGCATCCTGGCCCCGGCGGACACCACCGACCTCACCCCCTTCGCCGAGCAGGTCGGCAAGGCCGACGCCGACCTGGTGTTCGTCGCCTGGGCCGGGGAGACCGCCGCCGCCATGTGGCAGGCCCTGGACCAGCAGGGCGTCCTCGCCGACACCGAGGTCGTCACCGGCCTGGACATCAGGGCGTCCTACCCGGTCTTCGGCGAGGCCGGCGGCGACATCTCGTTCCTGTCCCACTACTTCGACGGCGCCTCCGACACCGAGGCCGCTCAGGCCATGCGCGAACGCGTCGAGGAGGCGGGCGGCACCGTCGACCTGTTCACCCCCGACGGCTTCACCGCCGCCCAGATGATCGTCCACGCCGCCACCGAGGGCGACACCACCGCCGACCGCGTCGCCGCCCTGGAGGGCTGGACCTTCGACGGCGTCAAGGGCGAGCTGACCATCCGCGCCGAGGACCACGCCCTGCTCCAGCCCATGTACCAGGTCGAGCTGGTCGGGTCCGGCGACTCCGCCGAGCCCGAGCTGGTCGCGGAGATCCCCGCCGCCGACGTCGAGCCCGTCGTCGCGGAGGGGTGATGGCCACCGACACCCCCGCGGGCGCGGCCACCGCCGCCGCGCCCGGCGCGGCCGCGGCCACCTCCCTGGCCCTGGACCACCTGAGCTGGTCGGTCGGCGGCGCCGTCATCGTCGACGACATCACCATGCACGTCGCCGAGGGCGAGTTCGTCGCCCTCATCGGACCCAACGGCGCCGGCAAGACCTCCCTGTTCAACCTCGTGTCCGGCCTCACCCGGCCCACCGCGGGCACGGTCTCCCTGGGCGGCGCCGACATCACCCGGTACGCCCCGTACAAGCGGGCCCGCCTGGGCATGGGCCGCACCTTCCAGACCTCCAGCGTCTTCGCCGACCTCACCGTCGGCGCCAACGTCGGCCTGGCCGTCCAGGCCCGCACCGGCGACTCCCGCAGGTTCTGGAAGCGCGCCGGGGACGGCGGCCCCGAGGCGGCCGCCGCCCTGGACCTGGTCCGCCTCTCCCACCGCGCCGCCGCACCGGCCGGAGACCTCTCCCACGGCGACAAGCGCAAGCTCGAACTCGCCCTGCTGCTGGCCCGCCGCCCCCGGCTCATCCTCCTGGACGAGCCCATGGCCGGGGTCAGCGCCGGGGAGGTCGGCGAACTCACCACCGTCATCCGGGACGTGCACCGCGAACAGGGATGCACGGTCCTCATGGTCGAACACCACATGGAGGTGCTCCTCGACATGGCCGACCGGCTGGCCGTGATGCACCACGGCGCACTGCTCGCCTTCACCGACCCCGACTCCGCCATGGCCGACCCCGACGTCCAGGCCGCCTACCTCGGGGACGGGGCGTGACCGCCGCCGGACCGCTGCTGGAGGCGGTCGACCTCAACGTGTGGATCGAGGGCTCCCACATCCTCCAGGGCGTCTCCTTCGCCATGCCCGAACGCGGCGTCACCTCCCTGCTCGGCCGCAACGGCGTCGGCAAGACCACCACCGTCAAGGCCGTCCTGGGCCTGGTGCCCCGCACCGGCCGGGTGGTCTTCGACGGCGCCGACACCACCGCCGAGCCCACCCACGCCATCGTCTCCCGGGGCATCGGCTACGTCCCCGAGGAACGCGGGATCTTCGCCGCCCTCACCGTCGCCGAGAACCTGCGCATCGCCGAGCGGCGCCCCGGACCCCACCGCTACGGCCTCGTCCACGAACTGTTCCCCGAGCTCGCCGCGCGCAGGGACCAGCCCGCGGGCACCCTCTCCGGCGGCCAGCAGCAGATGCTCGCCATCGGCCGCGCCCTGCTCAACGACAACCGCCTCCTCATCGTCGACGAGCCCACCAAGGGCCTGGCCCCCCGGATCGTCCGCGAGGTCGCCGACGCGGTGGCCCGCGCCGCCGAGGAGGTGCCGGTGCTGCTGGTCGAACAGAACCTGTCCCTGGTCCGCCGGGTCGGGGGCGACGCCGTCGTCCTGGACGCCGGCCGGGTCGTCCACACCGGCCCCGTCCCGGACCTCCTGGACGACGCCGACCGCGTCCGCGAACTCCTGGGCGTGTCCCGCGCGGCGGCCGCCCCCGCCGCCGCGCCCGCCACGGGCACGGCCGCCGACACCGAAGGGAGGCCGACCGCGTGAGCACCGTGGTCCTCCTCATCGTCACCGGGCTCGGCCTGGGCGCCCTCTACTTCCTCATCGCCTCCGGACTGTCGCTGATCTTCGGCCTCATGGACGTGCTCAACTTCGCGCACGGGGCGTTCCTCGCCCTGGGCGCCTACGGCACGTGGTGGGCGGCGAACTTCCTGCCCGGGGCCGGCCCCGACGGGCCCGGGTTCCTGCTGGCCCTGGTGTTCGGCGTCGCCGCCGGGACCCTGGCCGCCACCCTCGTCGAACTGTGCGTCATCCGCCCGCTCTACGGCAGGCACCGCGAGCAGATCCTCGCCACGGTCGGCCTCAGCCTGGCCACCCCGGCGCTCCTCCAGGCCGTCTGGGGCGCCGACCCGCTGACCTTCCCCAAGCCGGACCTGGTCCGGGGCACCGTCGAGGTGCTCGGCGCCAGCATCCCCAGGGACCGGCTGCTGCTCATCCTCGCCGCGGCAGCCCTGTTCACCGCCCTGTGGCTGTTCAACTCCCGCACCCGCTACGGGCTCATCGTCCGCGCCGGGGTCCAGGACCGGGCCATGGTCACCGCCCTGGGCATCGACGTGCGCAGGTCGTTCACCCTGGTGTTCGCCATCGGCGGCGCCGCGGCCGCGCTGGCCGGGGCGCTGGGCGGCCTCTACTACGGCGTGGTCACCCCCACCCAGGGGATGTCGCTGCTGATCTTCGCGTTCATCGTCGTGGTCATCGGCGGCACCACCTCCCTGACCGGCTGCGCGATCGCCTCCGTGACCGTCGCCCTGGTCCAGCAGTTCGCCAACTACTACACCGTCGCCGGACTCGGCGACATCGCCGTGGTCATCGTCCTCGCCCTGGTGCTGCTCACCCGGCAGGGCGGACTGGCCGCCAAGAAGTCCGCGGAGAGGGTGGCATGATCACCGAGACCGAACCCCGGGCGGCCGCCCGGGCCGACGACACCGCGGCCCCGGCCGCGGGCGGGCGGCGCCGACTCCCCCGCTGGGCCGGCCCTGCCGCCGTGCTGGTGGTCCTGGCCACCCTGCCCTTCTCCACCCTGACGGTCCCCGGCCTGTTCGAGGGCGCCCTCAACAGCCCGGCCACCCTGCACCTGCTCGCGTTCTGCCTGGTGTTCGGCGGCCTGGCCACCAGCTACGACCTGCTGTACGGGAGGGTGGGGCTGCTGTCCTTCGGGCACGCCCTGTACTTCGCCTGCGGCGCCTACACGGCCGCGCTCCTGATGCGGATCCTGGAGCTGCCCCTGCTGTGGGCGGCGCTGGTCTCCGTCCTGGCCGGAACCCTGCTGTCCCTGCTGCTGGGAGCGGTGGCACTGCGGGTCAACGGCATCGCGATGGCCATGGTCACCCTGGCGTTCGCCCAGGCCGGGTCCATCCTGGTGGCCCGCGACCCGGGCCGGGTGACCGGCGGCGAGGAGGGCCTGTCGCTCAACACCGCCGTGGTCCCCGACGCGTTCGTGGGCGTCATGGACACCGCCAACCTGTACTGGGCGGCGCTCGCCTACGCCGCGCTAGCGACCGTCATGGTGTGGTGGCTGTCGGCCTCCCCGGTGGGCCGGGTCTGGCAGGGCATCCGCGCCAACGAGCAGCGCGTCGCGGTGCTGGGCGTCGACCCCTACCCGTACAAGCTGGCGGCGTTCACCGTCGGCGGCGGCCTGGCCTCCCTGGGCGGCGTGGTCTACCTGCTGGTCACCGGCGGGGTCACGCCCACCATCACCACCGCCGAGTTCACGCTCACCCTGCTGGTGATGGTGGCCCTGGGCGGGGCGGGCAGCCGCTGGGGCGCGGTGCTGGGCGCCGGGCTGTACACCTACGCCGAGCACCGGCTGCGCCAGGCGGGCGGGGAGGCCTTCTCGGCCCTGCCCGACTGGATCGCCGCCCCGCTGTCGCAGCCCCTGTTCATCCTCGGCGCGCTCTTCGTCCTGATGGTCTTCTTCTTCCCCGGCGGCCTGACCGCGCTGCCCGGGCGGGTCCGGTCCGCGCTGCGCGGCCGCCGGACCGCACACGAGTGAGAGGGATATCCGCATGAGCGACACCACCCCGGTCGGCGGGGACGAGTACACCGTCCCCGTCCCCGGGGGCGACCTGGCCGTCACCCGGTGGGGTGACGGCCCCGGCGTCCCCGTCCTGGCCGTCCACGGCATCACCGCCAATGGCCACTCCTTCGCCCGGACCGCGGCCGAGCTGGCCGCCCGCGGCGGCCCCCCGCTGCACGCGCCCGACCTGCGCGGGCGCGGGGCCAGCGGCACCCTGCCCGGCCCGCACGGCCTGGCCGCCCACACGGACGACCTCGTCGCCGTCCTGGACCACCTGGGCGTGGAGCGGACCGTCTGGGTCGGCCACTCCATGGGCGCGTTCGTGGCCTGCCTGGCCGCCGTGCGCCACCCCGACCGGGTGGCCGGGCTGCTGCTCGTCGACGGCGGCCACGGGCTCCCCGTCCCCGCCGGGACCGACATCGACGCCGTCCTGGGCCCGGCCATGGCCCGGCTGCGCATGACCTTCGGCTCCCCCGACGACTACCGGGCGTTCTGGCAGAGGCACCCGGCCTTCGCCGGTCGGTGGAACCCCTGGGCCGACGACTACGTCCTGCGCGACCTCACCGGGACCGCCCCCGAGCTGCGCTCCACCTGCGACGAGGCGGCCGTGCGGGTCGACGGCGGGCAGGTCCTGTCCGACACGGAGGTCCTCGGCGCGATCCACCGGCTCACCGTCCCCGCCCGCCTGCTGTGGACGGCGCGCGGGCTCATGGACGAAACGCCCGGGCTGTACACGCCCGAGCGCCTCGCCGGCCTGCCCGACACCCTGGCCACCGTCGAACTCCCCGACGACAACCACTACACGCCGCTGTTCTCCTCAACCGCCCGGCTGCTCGCCGAGCAGGTCCACACCCTTGTCCAGGAGACCGTGCAGGTGCAGGGCCAGCTGTAGCTCCAGCGCGCGGTCGGGGTGCTGCCAGTCCTCCCCGAGGAGCTGGCCGATCCGCTCCAGGCGCTGCGACACCGTGTTCACGTGGATGTGCAGCGCGGTGCGGGCCCTGGACAGGTTGCCCCCGGCCGCGAAATACGCCTTCAGCGTCTCCACCAGCACGGTCCCGCGCCGCTCGTCGTACTCCAGCAGCGGACCCAGCGCGGACCGCACGAACCCCGGCACGTCCCGGTCCCGGCCCAGCAGCAGCCCCGAGAACCCCAGGTCCTCGGCGGTCGCCAGGTCGCCCTCCCGGCCCAGCGCCCGCAGCGTCTGCACGCACCGCGCCGCCTCGGCGAACGCCGGCCGGAACCGCTCCGGGCCGCCCGTCGGCCCGGCCAGCCCCACCGTCACCGGCGCACCCCCGGCCGCCAGGGCCAGCTCCTCGGCCGCACGCCGCCCCGCGGCCCTGGGGTCGGTCCCCGGCAGCGCCAGCACCAGCCGCCCCGCCCGGCTCCCGGCCAGCCCGCCGGTGGTCTCGGCCACGTGCGTGGCCGCCGACCGCAGCCGCCCCGGGTCGGCGCCCGGAGCCTCGGCCACCACCAGCACGTGCGGTGCGTCCAGGTCCGCGTGCAGCAGGGCCGCGCGCTCCCGCAGCGAACCCGGGTCGCGCGCCGGGGTCTCCAGCAGCTCGTTGAGCAGGTCGCCGCGCACCCGGTGCTCGGTCTCGCTCACCGAACGGCGGATCAGCAGCAGCAGGGCCGTCACCATCGCCGCCCGCTCCAGCACCCGCTGGTCGGTCTCGTCCAGCTCCACCCCGCGCAGCACCAGTGTGCCCAACGGTTCGCTGCCCGCCGCGGCCGACGCCACCCAGGCGTTCCCGGCGCGCACCGCGCGGCCGCTCGCCAGCGCCGCCCTCACCGCCTCCTCCACGGCCCCGTCCGGCTCCGGCGGGTGCGAACTCTCGGTCACCGACCCCTGCGGGGTCGCCGTCACCGTCACGTCCGTGGTCACGTCCCGGACCGTCACCGACCCGCCCAGCACCTCGGCGATCGCCGCCGCCACCTCCCGCACCCCGCCGCCGCGCAGCACCAGGTCGGTGAGCCGGTCGTGGGCGGCCGCCGACCGCTCCACCGACGCCGTGTGCCGCTGCAACCGCTCGTTGACGGTGTGCAGCTCGTCCAGCGCCCGCCGGGTGTCGTCGATGAGGTTGGCGCTGTCGATCGCGATCGCCGCGTGTGTGGCCAGCGACGACAGCAGCGCCACCTCCGAGTGCGCGAACGGCCGCTCCCGCCGGTTCGCCGCGAACAGGACCCCCACGTCCCGGCCGTTCATCTTCAACGGGACGCCCAGGATGGCCACCAGGCCCTCCTCGCGCACCGCGTGGTCGATGTTCTCCGCGTGGGCGAACCGCGGGTCGGCGAAGTAGTTGGCCGTCACGTACGGCAGCGCCGTCTTGGCCACCAGGCCGCCCAGCCCCTTGCCCGCGCCCAGCCGCAGCTGCTGGAACGACGCCGACACCGACCCCGACGTCACCCGCATCACGGTGCCGCCCGCCTCCGGGTCGCTCAGCGTCAGGTACGCGATGTCGGTGCCCAGCAGGTTGCGCGCCCGCTCCACGATCGCCCGCAGCACCTGGTCGAGGCTGCGCATCCCCGCCAGGTCGTTGGCGGTCTCGAACAGGGCGCTCAGCTCCGACTCACGGCGCTGCCGGTCCCGCATCACCGACCGCACGCGAAGCGCGGTCAGCTTGGCCGCCTCCAGGGCCGCCACCACCTCCGGGTCCGCGCCCTGGGCGCGGGCCCGCAGCACCGGGCGCTCGTACTCCACCGCCGGCGCGTCGCGCAGCAGCAGGTCCAGGAAGGGGGCCTGGCCGGCGACGCCCGCCGGGTCGTCGCCGGGCCGGGAAGGGGTCGTGTTCAGCTCGCGCTCCATGCTCCGTCCACCGGCAGCGACGCCCCGTTGATGTACGACGCGTCGTCACCACACAGGTAGGCGACCAGCTCGGCCACCTCTTCCGGTTCGATCAACCTCTTCAGCGGGGTCCGTGCCAGCAGCACCTCCGACACCACCCGCTCCTCGGGGATGCCGTGCGCCGCCGCCTGGTCCGCGATCTGCTTCTCCACCAGCGCCGTGCGCACGTATCCCGGGTTCACACAGTTGGAGGTCACCCCGTGTGGGGCCCCCTCCAGCGCCACCACCTTGGAGAACCCCTCCAGCCCGTGCTTGGCCGTCACGTACGCCGACTTGTAGGCCGAGGCGCGCAGCCCGTGCACCGAGGAGATGTTGACGATCCTTCCCCAGCCCCGCCCGTACATGTGCGGCAGGGCGCCGCGCACCAGCCGGAAAGGCGACTCGACCATGAGACGAAGGATGAACGAGAACCGCTCGGGAGGGAAGTCCTGCACCGGCGAGACCGTCTGCACGCCGGCGTTGTTCACGACGATGTCGCAGCCCCGCGCGGCCTCCTCGGCGGCGTCGAGGTCGGTCAGGTCCAGTACGACCGGCTCGCCCACACCCCGGTCGGCCAGGGCGCCGAGGGCGTCGGCGTCCACGTCGGCCAGACGCACGGAGGCGCCCGCGTCGGCCAGGCGCAGGGCGCAGGCCCGGCCGATGCCGCCGGCGGCACCCGAGACGAAGGCGGTCTTGCCGGTCAGGTCGACCCGGGCGGTGCGCTCCGCGGGCCGGGGGGAGGGGGTCCGGGGGGCGCGCCGCGCCGTATCCGCCGGGAACTCGTGCGTCGTCATGGCAGCAAGGTAGGCCCGAGCGCGCGGCCGGGGGATAGGAGGCGGGGACACACCACCGGACTCGGACATGTGGACATCGGCCATGCCCCCGGAGCCCCCTGTGGGGTTCGCACTGGACAGTGGCGTGTGATCGGGGTCTCTGCTACATGTCGCATGGGTCACACGCGCGTTAGGGTCCGGGCAACGGTTCGGCCGAACCCCCCGCTCACGCCGTATCCCAGGAGGCAACCCCCATGGACTCCGCCGCCCGCCGGGCGCGGGTGCCCCTCGCCCTCGCCCTGGCCACCGTCCTCGTCACGGCCGCCGCACTGCTGGCCGCCCTGGCGCCCCGCGCGCACGCCGCCGCCCTCACCCCCGTCACCTCGTTCGGTACCAATCCCGGCAACCTCTCCCTGTACACGTACGTGCCCGACGGGCTGTCAGCCGACGCGCCCCTGGTGCTGCTCTTCCACGGCTGCGCCCAGGACGCGGCCGCCTACCACCGCCACTCCGGCTGGGCGCAGGCCGCCGACGCGGGCGGGTTCGCCCTCGCCTACGCCGAGCAGAAGACCGCCAACAACGCCAACCGCTGCTTCAACTGGTTCGAGCCCGGCGACGTCGCCCGCGACTCCGGGGAGGCCCGCTCGGTCCGGTCCATGGTGGAGCACACCGTGTCCGCCCACGGTCTGGACGCCGACCGCGTGTACGCCTCCGGCCTGTCCGCCGGCGGTGCCATGGTGAGCGAGGTGCTGTCGGCCTACCCCGACCTCTTCGCCGGGGGCTCCATCGTCGCCGGGATCCCCACCGGCTGCGCCTCGAGCATGATCGACGCCTTCACCTGCATGAACCCCGGCCGGACCCAGACCCCGCAGCAGTGGGGCGACAGGGTCCGCGCCAAGAACCCCGGGTGGACCGGGTCCTGGCCGCGCGTGGCCGTCTGGCACGGCACCTCCGACACCACCGTCGCCCCCGCCAACGGCACCGGCAGCGTGCGGCAGTGGACCGACGTCCACGGCATCTCCGGCTCCCCCACCGCCACCGAGTCGCTGCCGGGGTCCACCACCGCGTCCTACTACGGCGGGGCCGACGCCGCCTCGGCGCGGGTCGCGCACTACTCGGTCTCCGGGCTGGGGCACGGCACCCCCGTCGACCCGGCCTCGGGCTGCGGCACCGCGGGCGCGTACTTCCTCGCCTCGGTCTGCTCCACGGGGTACACCGCGGGGTTCTGGGGGCTGGCCGACGGCCCCGGCCCCGATCCCACCGACCCGCCAACGGAGGAGCCCACCGAGGACCCCGGGTCCGGGGAGTGCGTGCGCGCCACCAACTACGACCACGTCCGGGCGGGCCGCGCCGTCCAGCGGCTCGGCCTGGCCTACGCCGCCGGCTCCGACGACCCGCTCGGCCTGTGGAACGTGTTCGTGACGACCTCCCTCACCGAGACCTCGGCCGGGTACTGGGAGAACACCCCCGGCGCCTGCTGAGCCCCCGGGAAACGGGAGCGGGCGGGCCGGGGATCCCTCCCCGGCCCGCCCGCCGGTCCCGGGCCGGGCACGACCCCCGCGGCGCCCGGACCGCCCGTCGCCGCGTTCATCCCCGAACGGGCGCGGTGACGGAGACAGGCACCTCTCGGGCCTGTCAGTCCTGTGTGCCGGGGTCCGGCGCCCCGCGGGCGCCCTCCCCGGCGAGCGCGGCGAGCCGCGCGGGCATCCGGGCGCGGCCGCCCAGCACGTTCCCGGTCAGCCGCCGCAGGGCCAGCCGGGTGGCCTCGAACTCCTCCTCGGGGAGGTCGATGGCCTCCCCGACCGCCTCCGGGATCCCCTCGGCCAGCTCCCGCATCCGAGCACCGGACGGGGTGAGCGCGACCAGCACCGACCGCTCGTCGCGCGGATCCCGGCCGCGGTCCAGCAGCCCGCGCGCCTCCAGCCGCTTCAGCAGCGGGGTGAGTGTGCCGTAGTCCAGCTGGAGCGCCGAGCACACGTCCTTGACCGAGCACTCCCCCCGCTCCCACAGCAGCATCATCACGAGGTACTGGGGATAGGTGAGGTTCAAAGGCTCCAGGAGCGGCCGGTAGAGGTTGGTGACCGCACGCGAAGCGGCGTAGAGAGCGAAACACATCTGCTCATCGACGCGGGGGAGGGGGAAATCGTCCTCGGACGTTTCAGGTCGGTCGGGCATCGGCAACATGGTAGTAACCCCGTACCCGATGTCAAAGCACACAAATGTCTTGCACGCGAGGAAAAAAGGAACCCAATTCCCCGAGGATTCGGATTCCTTTCATGGTCCGGCATTTCCGCACGCCCGGGCCCGGGGAGGGGACGGCACCCGGACCCCGCCGTCACTGGCGCGGAACGTCGAACGGAAGCCTGCGCTTGACCACCTTTCCGGCGGCGTTGCGCGGCAGCTCCTCCAGGAACACCACGTCCCGGGGCACCGAGAACCGGCCCAGCACCCCGCGCACCCGCATCCGGATCTCGTTCGGGTCCGGCGACGCGCCCTCGTGCGGCACCACGAACGCCGCGAAGCGCTGGCCGAACTCCTCGTCCGGCACCCCCGCCACCACGACCTCGCGCACGCCCGGGAGGGCGACGATCGCCTCCTCCACCGGACGCGGGAACACGTTCTCCCCGCCGGAGACGATCATGTCGTCGTCCCGGCCGGCCACGTGCAGCAGCCCGTCCGCGTCGATGTACCCCCGGTCCCCGGTCTCCATGAGACCGTCGGCCACCCGCTTGCTCCTGCCGTTGGTGTACCCGTCGAACAGCATCGCGTTGCCGACGAAGATCGACCCCTCCCGCCCCGGCGGCAGCTCCGCCCCGTCGGCGTCCACCACCGCCAGCCGGGTCCCCAGAGGCGCCCGCCCCGCCGTCGTCGGCGAGGTGCGCATGTCCTGCGGCGTCGCGATCGTCGCCCACGACACCTCGGTGGACCCGTACAGGTTGTAGAGCACGTCCCCGAACTCGTCCATGAAGCCCGTGATCAGCTTGGGGCTCATCGCCGACCCGCTCACCGCCACGATCCGCAGCGACGACGTGTCGTAGGCGGCCCGCGTCGACCTGGGCAGGTCGAGGATCCTCTGCAGCATCACCGGCACCGCGAACAGCGCCGTGCACCGCTGCTCCTGGACCGTCCGCAGCACGTCCTCCGGCTCGAACACCCGCCGCATCACCAGGGTCGCCCGCATCGTCATCCCCAGCTGCACCCCCGCCAGCCCCCAGGCGTGGAAGGCGGGCGCCGACACCAGGATCCGGTCCGAGGACCGCAGCGGGATCCGCGACAGGATCGACGCGGCGTCCTGCGGGCCCCGCGGGGTGGGCCGCCGGGCACCCTTGGGCGTACCAGTCGTCCCCGACGTCAGCACGATCAGCCGACCCGGGCTCCCGGGCGGCTCCTGGTCCGCGCCGTCCAGGGGGACGCTCCCCCACGCCAGGTCCGAGGCGCCGGAGTCGCTCCACGCCGTCAGCCGCGGGATCTGCGCCGGGATGAGCGCGCACAGCTCCGCGAACTCCTCGTCGGCCACCAGCACGGTGATCCCGTTGGCCTGCGCCACGTCCGCCAGCTGCGGTGCCGAAAGGCCCGTGTTCAGCAGCACCGTGTCCGCGCCCAGGCGGCCGCAGGCGATCATCGTCTGCACGAAACCGCTGTGATTGCGACACAGCAGCCCCACCCGGCTCTGGGGACCCGCGCCCGCCTCCCGCAACGAGCGGGCCAGCGCACGCCCGCGCAGGTTCATCACCGCGAAGGTGCTCTCCCCGCGCTCGTCGACGACCGCGGCGTGGTCGGGGGCGCGCTCCTCGGCGGCCGCGTATCCGCCCGCGATCGTCGCCCCCCACGTCCTGAGGGCGCGCAGCTGTCGGGCGATCCTGTCCGGGCGGCCCGGCGCGAGGACGCCCGCGCGCACCAGGACCCGGGCCACCTCGAAGGTGTGTCGTACACGGGACGGACCATCGGTAGCCATGCTGTCTCCGGGGGGTACGGGGACGGGCGAAGCCTTCCGCGCCTCACCGGGCGGCCTTCGCCGCGTGGACCACCCGGAAATACTGCGACCGTAGGCGACGGGGCGGAGCGTTTCTCCGTACGCGGATGAGCGGTCACCCGCCGTTCCTTGTCACTTCGGGACACGGTCGCCCCGCCGACATGTCGACACCGCATGTCGACACCGCGTGTCGACACGTCGCCTCACATGTCGATGGTGAGCTCCTCCCCGCTCGGCTCCGCCCTCTCCCCTTCCGGCTCCAGGGACACCCACAGCTGGTCCGGCGAGCCCATCCCCCCGGCCAGCCCCGCGTGGTGCCCGCCGTCCGAGGCCTCCAGCACGCCGGCCGGACGCACCTCGCCGCCCGAGAACCACCACATCCGGTAGTCCATCCCCTCCGGCGCCCGCGGCAGCCCCTCCACCACCAGGACAGCGGCATCCCGGTCGTACGAGGCGAACAGCGTCGCGCGGGCGTCCCCCAGCGGGGCCTCCATCATGTTCGTGTCGGACGCGGCCAGCAGCGCCTCCATCTCCGCCGCCCGGGCCTCCTGCGCGGCCAGCCGCTCGTTGGCCGACACCAGGGCCCCGGCCAGCACCGTGCAGAACAGGGCCAGCGCCGCGGCCAGCCCCCACGGGGCCCACCGCGCCAGGTTCCGGACCCGGGCGCGCCCGCCGGCCTGCCCGGCACGGCGCGGCGGCTCCTGCCGGGTCCGCTCCGCCTCGGCGCGCAGGGCCCGCCACACCTGCTCCCCGGGCCGGACCGCCTCGGCACGCGCCAGCCTGGCCGTGGTCTCGCGGAACTCGGCGAGGTCCCGGCGGCAGTCCTCGCACTCCGCGAGGTGCCGCTCCGCCCGGCGGGCCTCCTCCGGCTCCAACGCGTGGACGGCGTACCCGGCCGTCAGCCCGTGCTCCCCGGTCCGTCTCACACCGCCACCCCCAGGCAGTCCCTCAACTTGATCAACCCGTCGCGGAGCCTGCCCTTGACGGTGGTCAGCGGCACCCGCAGCAGGTCGGCGGCCTGCCGCTGCGTGTACCCGGTGTAGTAGGTGAGGCGGACCGCCTCACGCTGCCCCTCGGTCAGCCGCCGCAGGCAGCGGCGCACCTTCTCCTGCTCCAGGCGGTTCTCCACCTGCTCGGGCACCGCGTCGTGCGGGGTCGCCCCCGGCTCCAGCCGGCCCGCCGCCGACAGCCTGTCCGACGCCGCCTGCTCCGACCGGACCCGGTCCACCGCCCTGCGGTGGGCGATGGTGCACACCCACGCCGCCACGCTCCCCAGCTCCGGATCGTGCCGCGAACCCGTCCGCCACACCTCCAGGAAGACCTCCTGGCACACCTCCTCCGCCTGCGCAGTGTCCACCAGCACCCGCCTGGCCACCCCGAAGACCGGCCCCGACAGCTCCCGGTACACCTCTTCGAACGCTTCCAGGTCGCCCAGGGCGACCCGGCCCAGCGGCTCCGCCAGAGGGTCGCCCCGCCATGTCCCCGCCCCTTCCGGAGCCGGGTGCGATCCCGCCCGTATCACCGGACCACCAGCCTTCCCTGTTCGTTCACCCCGGGGTTCGGACCAGAGGGGCGCCGGGAGACCCCGTCCGCGGATCCGTGATCCTTCTGTTACCCGAAGACGTGTCGCCCTCCCGGAACCGGCTCCGAACGAGGGGCATGACCGACACACCGAGCAGCCTCCCCGCGGTCCCGGCAGCCGTCGCGGGACTCGTGTCCGCGGGCGCCGCCCTGGCCGCGGCCGAGGCCGTCGGCGCCCTCGTGTCCCGCCCCGCGGCGAGACCGCTCCAGGCGGTCGGCGCCGGCGTCATCGACCTGGTGCCCCTCCCCCTCAAGCAGTTCGCCGTGGACACGTTCGGTACAGCGGACAAACCCGTCCTGCTCGGCGGCATCGCCGTCCTCCTGGCCTGCGCGGCCGTGCTCATCGGCATCGCCGCCGTACGCAGGCGCGCCGCCGCGATCACGGGGACGGTCCTG
Organism: Nocardiopsis sp. NPDC006139; assembly: GCF_040614155.1. Taxonomy (NCBI): domain Bacteria; kingdom Bacillati; phylum Actinomycetota; class Actinomycetes; order Streptosporangiales; family Nocardiopsidaceae; genus Nocardiopsis; species Nocardiopsis sp. NPDC006139. The sequence goes on along the minus strand of NZ_JBEXTT010000007.1, from coordinate 4,316 downwards.
TTCACCGCCGTCGGCCTCACCGCCGCACTGACCCGGCCCGACGCCGGACCTCTCGACGCCCTGCCCACCCTGGCGGGCGCCGCCGCCTTCGCCGCGGTCCTCACCCTCCTCACCCGGACCCCCGCCCCGCCCGGCGGGGACGGCCGGGGAGGCTTCGACCGGCGCAGGTTCGTCCTCCTGGCCGGAACCGCCGCGGCGGCCTCGGCCGCGGTCGCCGCCGGAGCCCGGCTGGCCCCCGCCGGCCGGGGCGGCCTCACCCCCGCCGACGTCACCCTGCCCGTCCCCGGCGACCGCGCCGCGCCCCTGCCGGACGGCATCGACCTGGAGATCGACGGGCTCGCCCCGCACTTCACCCCCGACGCCGACTTCTACCGCATCGACACGGCCCTGTCCGTGCCCCGCATCGACGCCACCGCCTGGTCGCTGCGCATCCACGGCCTCGGGGTCCGCGACGAGCTCGTGCTCACCTACGACGACCTGCTCGGCCACCCCGACCTCCGCGAACGCGACATCACCCTCGCCTGCGTGTCCAACCCCGTCGGCGGCGAGTACATCGGCAACGCCCGGTGGACCGGCGTCCCCCTCGCCTCCCTGCTGGCACAGGCCGGGGTGCGCTCCCCCGCCGACGGAGGCCCCGCCGACCAGCTGGTCTCCCGATCCGAGGACGGGATGACCATCGGCACCCCGGTCGCCGACGCCATGGACGGGCGCGACGCCATGCTCGCGGTCGGCATGAACGGCCGCCCCCTCCCCCGCGAGCACGGTTTCCCCGTCCGCATGGTCGTCCCCGGGCTCTACGGCTACGTGTCGGCCTGCAAGTGGATCGTCGACATCGAGCTGACCACGTTCGACTCCTTCGACGCCTACTGGGTCCCCCGCGGCTGGGCGGCCCGGGGACCGGTCAAGACGCAGTCCCGCATCGACACCCCCCGCGAGGGGGCGGACCTCCCGCCGGGCCCCACCACCGTGGCCGGGGTCGCCTGGGCCCAGCACACCGGCATCGACAGGGTCGAGGTCAGCATCGACGGCGGCCCCTGGACCGAGGCCCGGCTCGCGCCGGAGGGGACCGCCGACACCTGGCGCCAGTGGGTCCTGGAATGGGACGCCGAACCGGGCGGGCACCGCATCGCCGTCCGCGCCACCGACCGCGCCGGCCGGACCCAGACCCCCGACCAGGCGCCTCCCGCGCCGGACGGGGCCACCGGCCACCACAGCGTCACCGTGACCGTGGCCTGAGACCCCGCCCCCCGCACGGGGGCGACCCCGGCCCGGACCGAGGGCCGGGGAACCGAGAGAAGAGGAACCGGAGATGCCCACCACCTTCCACAGGGCCCGCCGCCTGCTCGCCGCCGGGGCCATCGCCGGTGTCGCCGTGTTCGGCGTCGCCGCATGCGAGAACACCGCAGAGGGCGGCCCGGTCGACACCGAGGAGATGTCCGAGGAGCCCATGGACGACGAGATGTCCGAGGAGCCGATGGAGGACGGGACGGAGGAGTCCGGCGAGATGACGGACGACATGTCCGGGGACGACTCCATGTCCGAGGAGCCCATGGAGGACGACATGTCCGAAGAGGACCCCATGGACGGCGAGATGTCGGAGGAGCCCATGGACGACGAGGGCTGACACCCCCGCGCCCGGGCGACGGCCCCCGACCGCTCCCCGGAGCGGAACGGGGGCCGCCGGCCGCGTGCGTCAGCCGGTCACGGTGATCGGCGAGGACGGGTCGTCGGCGTTCGTCACCAGGTAGGTCGCGGTGAAGCCCGACTCCGTGGCCTCCACCGGGCAGCCGAAGCCGCCCTCCACCACCACCGGGGCGGAGGTGTCGAAGGCCAGCGTCGAAGCGGGCGAGCCGTTCGTCCAGGTGCCCGACACCCCGACCGGGGCGTCGGGGCTCACCGTCGCGGTGCACGAGGCCAGGCCGCTGGTGGTCACCACGATCCCGCCCGCGGGGACGGTCATGGTGCCCACCGACGGGGAGCCGTTCTGCATGGACATCTCCCACACCGGGTCCGCCACCGTGACGGTCGCGTCCACGAACAGCACGTTCGTCGAGCAGTCCTCGAACGTGGGCGCGTTGATCGGCCCGGACACGGCGCCGTCCGGGTTGTGGTTGCCCGGGGCGGCGGGCACGAGGTTGTTCCCGCCGCCGGGGTCGGTGGCCGAGACGTCGCAGGTGATCACGACGCTCCCGGCGGTGAAGGTGGCGCTGCCGGACAGGGACGCGGAGAACGCGGCCCCGGCCGGCTCGACCGTCGTCGGACCGGCCTGGGCGGCCAGCGCGGTGCCGCCGGGCAGCAGCAGGGCGGCGCCGGTCAGGGCGAGCAAGGAGTAGGTGCGGGATCTCGGTCGCGGAACCGACATGAACACTCCTAAGAGAGGACTTGTGCCAGGGATGCGCGCCATTCGGTAGCCGTGGTTTTCCGGACGGACCGGGACGGGCGGCGCCCGTCCCGGTGGTCTCAGGCCCCGGACCGGTCCCGCCGGGCCCCGCGCCGCGGCGGCCGTGCCACGGGCCGCCAGGCGAAGGCCAGACCGCCGCCGACCAGCGCCAGCAGCGTCCCCACCACCAGACCGCCCAGGTTGGACAGGACCAGCGCGCCCAGCCCGAGGAACCCCGCGAGGGAACCCGTGATGACGTGCTGGGCGGGGGTGAACCAGGTGACCAGCCCCAGGACGACGAGCATGCCCCCGAACAGCACCGAGGAGACGGTCCCGACGCCGGTGTGCACCATCAGCTCGACCGGCATGGCGACCAGCGAGGCCATGACCACCCCGGAGGCGATGATCAGGAGCCCTCCGGCGAACGGGCGGCGCCTGCGCCAGGCCGTCCACCGGCTCAGAAGCACTCGTCCTCCCCGAGGCTGACGCCCAGGTTCAGATCGGCGAGGCGGAACGTGCCCGCGGTCGCGGCCCGGGCGGTCTGCTCCAGGTCCTCGACCACGATGACGTCCGACTGCATGCCGAACAGGTCGTTGAACCCGGCGGCGCCCCGCGGACCCTTGTCGAGGGTCCCGGCGTCCCGGCCGATCTCGATGTTCTCGAACTCGGCGTCGCCGCCCATCTGCGACATGTCGATGACCAGGTTCTCCGCGGTCACCGGCGAGCCCTGGTCGCCGGCGGTCAACCGGAGCGAGATCGCGCCGACGATGGGGAACTCGGTGAGCACCGACTGGCACAGGCCGACGATCTCGGCCTCCCGGATCCCGGCGACCGCGACGGGGACGGCCTCCCTGCGGACGGTCTGGTCGAGCCAGCCGTACTGGACGAAGCCCTCGCCGTGCAGGCTGTCCGCGGAGATCTTGAACTCCTGCCCGGACACGGAGAACGAGGCGGCCAGGGCGCCCTGCGCCATGGCGACCAGCAGCCCGCCGACGGCGACGCCCGCGGGGACGCAGAACAGCGCGAAGCGCTTCCAGCTGGTGTGGCTCCGGGGGGAGTCGGCGCCGACCTCTTCGGGGGATGTGCGGTCCATGAACGTCCTTCCGGGTGCGCCCGCACAGGGCACGGATGCGAACACGTGCGACCGCGTCGCGCCCGCCGTCCCCCCGAACCACGGCACACGGTCACCGGCCGGATGAAGGGCCGGTAATGCTGCACATCATGGAACGGGGTCAGGGCGATTTCAAGGGTGGTCCCGGAAGTTTCCGGCGATTCCCGCAATTGCTCACGAAAAGGCTCTGACGTGCGGCGACCGAGAAAAAGAAGAGCGTGTGCACCGCCTCCGCCCCCGACCCGGACGCGCCGGCCGCCGGAGGAGCCCGCCGTTTTGTCACCCCGGTGAGCGAAGCCCCGCGCGAGCCCCGTCCACCGGTGAGCGGGGCCGGCGCGGGCCGATCGCGAAGGGAGCCGGAAGCACTGCGGGGCGGGGGATGCGGCGTGTGAGTGGCGACACAGGCGGTTCGGTTTGCCGCGGCCCCCGGAGGGGGGTAGTGTTCTCCGAGTCGCCAACGGGACGGCGAGCGGCTCCACAGGATGTCGACTCGGAACCGGACCGGGATCAGCGACGAACTCCCTTCCGAAGTGAGCGGTTCGAAGCACTGCTTCGACCATGTAAACTCGGTCGGGTCGCCTCGAAAGAGGCACACGCCTTCACTGAAATCAGAAGGACCCGGAAAACGCCGATTTGGCGGGGAACGGGAACACTGATAAAGTGAAGACACAACAAAGCGGAAACGCAGACGCCTTCCACGGAAGAGCAACCAGGAGCCGTAAGGACTCCGGGGCTTGTACGGGAAGGGCGGTTGCTTCTTGAGAACTCAACAGCGCGTGTTCGATTTTTACAGCCAAGTTTGTTTTGGCCCCGTCACACGAGAAT